>JBFFNX010000076.1:0-12414 GCA_041562995.1 Desulfurivibrionaceae bacterium | reverse complement strand
GGAGGCAATATGATTGGTAAATATGTTATTGAAAAAGCAAAGGACGATAAGTTTTACTTCAACCTCAAAGCAGCAAACGGTCAGGTGATTCTGACCAGTGAGATGTACACGGCCAAAGCGAGTGCCCAGAATGGCATTGAGTCGATCCAAAAGAATTCGACCGGTGATGACAACTATGAGCGTAAAGAGTCCAAGGCCAGCCAACCCTATTTTTTGCTGAAGGCACTGAATCAGCAGATCATCGGGAATAGTCAGATGTACTCTTCCGCATCGGCTATGGAGGCGGGGATCGCTTCTGTTAAACACAATGGTCCCAGTACGACGGTCGAAGATCTCACTAATTAACCTTGGTCATGCTACAAGAGAAAAGAGGCCCCTGTATAAAACAGGGGCCTCTGCACTGAATGTATGTGTGAACATTAATCTGAAGTAATTATACTTTTCCCCATACAATAATTTGACCCATTATATTACGGTAAGTAAAAGTGATAAATTTTATCGGATTACCTGAGATGAGCAACTCCAAAGAAAGCAAAAAGAAAACCATCTTGGTCGTGGACGATGAGGCCATGGTGTTAGATGTTGTAAGGGCTTTTGTCGAGCAACTGGGCCATAAGATTCTGGTTGCCAAGAGCGGCCACGAAGCCCTGAAAGTGGTAAAAGGACATGATGGCAAATTGGACCTGTTGCTTACTGACGTGATAATGTCCAATATGAACGGTCTGGAGTTGGCCAAGACCATGGTGACCGACAACCCTGATTTAAAGGTGATTTTTATGTCCGGCTGCCTGCAGCCCGCTATTGATTCTCAAAACACCCCTTGCTTCGGAAATGGCTTTGTCCAAAAACCCTTTTCCCACAAAACCCTGACTAACCACATCAAAAAAGCTTTAAAAGAGATGAATCGATCTTTTCCTTTACCTTCCCTCTCTCACAATAACCAAGTACCAACGGAACAGTAGATTACTATTTTTCATCGTAAAACAGCCCTGAATGATGAATTTCAGTAAACATCCTTGGCAAGCTTAAATTGAAGGGCAGGCCTCATAGGTTAATAACAGGAGAATGCAATGAACAAAGAATTTAATGTTGAGATTTTATCTTTTCTGAAAATATCTGAGATTGAAAATGCCTGGATGGCAGATGATTATAAAACACTGTTGGCGATGATGGGTATAGGTGAAGATGAACTTAGCGGAATGAGTGAATCAGATTTGGAAGAGATGTGTTTGATGTCACTTTATGATTTTGAAGATCATGAATCAGCAAAATTTCTTTTAGCACATATTTTTAAAGATAGAATTACTGAAGGCAAGATAGATCAACTGAGTCATCAAATGGTTGAAAATAATCTTTGGGAAGAACATGCAAACCCCGCGTATCACAGGAGTCTTTTTAATGCTTATGGACTTTTAAGAAAAGCATACAATGGCACGTTTTCGGAGCCAACAGGAGTGCAATTTACTATAAAAATAACAGCAAATAAAAAGGACTCATTTGAGATCTTTGAGCCATCACTACATGCTGTGATAGTTAGGTTGCTTGCAAATGGATTGAATGAATCGGCAATTTTAAATCGTCTTTTTGAAGAGCAAATCAGGGGAGAGCACTTCCCTGCTGCAAAAAATATACTTTGGATGGAGAAAGAACTCTCTAAAACAGACAAAGAGCGCCAGTATGAAATTACCAGTTCATATCTTTGGTTTGGCGGGCTGGAAAATGTTATGAGTTTTGAGGCAAACGCCCATGCCGATCTAGAGGAAGAAAATGAGGCTTAAGTGTAACTGCCAAAAGACAACAGGAGCAGGCCAAGATAAACCAATGATCTTTCGTTGTAAAAAGGCCGGAAGCATGGATGTTTTTTTATGTCTGAGATGGCCCTCTTGACCCTATAATGGGCCTCCTTTTTAGGAAAAAATAAAAAGCCACCAAGATACCAAACAGCAAAAATTGCTGAATAAAAGGATAGAAGAGTCTCCGATTAACCATTATGGGTCGAATTTTGCAGAAGTAGAGGCAAGCGGAACCTTGACCTTTTGCTTGAAAAAGGAAGTTAACAAGATGACTAAGAACTGGCCAATTTTTTATAAAACAACAACTCTATTTACGGTTTTAATTATCGTGTCGTTGTCTTTAGGGTGTGAGAGTATGACCGGTAAAACTCCCGATTTTGGAAGTGTTGAGGGAGGCAGCGAAAGAAAAGAGCTTTTCTTCGGGTTTATGAGCCCCTTGATCAAGGCGGAAAATGACATAATCCTAAATCAGCGCTCAAGGCTTGTGAACCTAAAGCAACAGGCCACTGAAGACCGGCAACCAGGGTGGCTGGATCTGAGATGGCTTGAACAACTCGCTGCAGACTATGGCGTTGAACTTTCAGAACCATATGGGCAGGAGCAATGGCAATCTTTGCTGCTGCGAGTTGATATTGTACCCCGGGAACTGGCCCTTGTTCAGGCCGCAATGGAATCAGCCTGGGGTGATTCCCGGTTTGCCAGGGAAGGGAATAATTTTTATGGTGAACATTGTACTACTCAAGACTGCGGTATTGTCCCCGATGGGCGCAGCCCGGGCAAGGTATATGAGGTCGCCACCTTTCAATCTCCGGCCGAATCCGTCCGCAGCTATATCCATAATCTGAATACCCACGCCGCATATGAAGATTTCCGCCACCTGAGATTGAATTCCCGGAAAAAAGGGGGGGTACCAGATGGTTTTTCTCTGGCGAAAACTCTCAGGGCGTATTCGGAAAGAAATAATGACTATATTCGGGCAGTTCAGGGCATGATTACTGATAATAAAGGGCTTATGGGGGCATTATGAAAGACCTCCTGCCCCAAATTAAAAACTGTTAGAGAAGGAAGGGGATGCGTGATAAAAATGGAGAAGCGGGAGATCCTTAAGTAACTAAATATCCAACGAACAATTTGGCAAAAATCGTCGAACCAGTAAATCAACCTAGCCAGAAGCGGCGCGGGGCTTTTTCTGCTAACTCTTAGGCTGGCAGGTTAGAAAAATCTTTAGTTATAATTCTGAAAAACATTTCATCTCTTTCAACTATAAGGAGTTCAACATGGCAACGGGTTCGGGAACTACAATGAAAATTATTGGGATTGTCCTGGTGGTTTTAGGCATTGGCCTTGCAATCTGGGGGTATCAATTATCCGGTTCTGTCGGTTCGCAATTAACCCAAGCTGTTACGGGTTCAGATCCAGACAAGGTAATGAAATTCTACATTACTGGTGCAGTCAGTTTTTTTGTCGGCATGTACCTTTTCAAAAAAAAATAAGACACCCTCAACATTGAACATGCCTACTATTTTTATGGTAATGAGCGATTATAAGATACTGTTAAAACAGCAGCAATAAAGAGAGCGAAAGGATTGAATCCTGAACAGAAATGATGATTGATTAAATAATAATCCCCCTGTCCCCCTTTTTCTCAATCCGGGCGTATCGGTCTTTATCTCCCATGGGGGCTGTGCTAACTTACCCACTCTATTTGGGGAAGAGCCCATTTCCTGTCACAACTTGATTCTCTCTGGGGTGGGTGGTGCATCCTGACCCCACTTATTCAAAGAGAGGAGTATCTTTAAGGATTACCCTGTCGCACTATCATCTCATGGTGAATCGTCGCGACGGCACACCGTTCGCCAATATCGTTGAGAATTGTTCACCTCACCCGCTAAGGAGCACTTCATGGACCAAGCCGAGCTTATTGAAAACGTTGCAAAGGATTTGGGTATCTCAAAAGCTGAATCGAAGCGATTGCTGAAAGCGACGCTGCGGGAGATTCGCGGCCTGCTCGGAGTCGGACACGCGGTAACCCTGCCTCACCTGGGCACCTTCGACACGGCGACATACGATGAACACCGCGGTTATCGGCCTGGCAGCAAAGATTTTGCCCTTTTCCCAAAGCGACGTGTCCCCGTATTTCGCACGGGAACATTGCTGCGTGAAGATGTTTACAATATCAAACAAGACGAAGATGGGGCGCCGACATGAGCGACGATAATAAGATCACGTTTCAAGCCTTTACAGAACGGGTAGCCAGGCGTGCCGGGGTCAGCAGTGTCGAGGCAGATGCCTATCTCCACCAACTCACGAAGGCCATGAGTGAGGGGTTGGCGGAAGGTAATGACATTCATCTGTATCGCTTTGGCCGTTTCCATACGACCCATGTCGGTGAAAAGATGGGGCAGGACCCCAACACTGGTGAGCCGTTAACAATCCCCGAGCACACGCGTGTCCACTTTCGCCCCTACAGCGCACTGCGTTTCGCTGTCAATTCCCCCTTCCGTAAGTTGAAAATAAGGGAACTCACTGAGGACAAATCCGCCTGGCGTATAAGAACCGGTGCCTTGATCTTGCTGACGTTACTTGTCGTGCTGCTGATCCTGCTTGGTATCGGCGTAAAGAGTCGGATCTTCACGCAAGATGCGTCCGTGGTACCACCAGAGAAGGTTTCGGGTAACGCCGAACTGGCGCGGCCCGTTAACGAAGCTCCCGTTACAGCCCCCCCAGCCACCGCTCCCGCAGAGCCGCCGCCCCCAGCGGCAAAGGCAACAGCGATAGTGGTGACCGTGTCCTCCGGTGATACGCTATGGGCGATTGCTGCGACCACATGGGGCGATCCCTTTTGGTGGCCGATTCTCTATGCGGAAAACAGACCAGAGCTGTCTCGGCCAAACCCGGATCTCATCCATATCGGGATCACACTGCGGATACCCACTCTGGCCGGTAGCGTGAACAGTCCCAAGGCCGCAGACCTCAGACTGAAAGCGAATGCATACCGAATCGTCGCCGACGATTACCGAAAACTCGACAATCCACGCTCCGCAGAATATGCGACAGTTGCTGCTCACGGATTCGACAAATAGAACAACTGCGAATGGGGTCGCCGCAAGCTGGGGTCTGACCACGCTAACTATTTGAAATCATTTATAGATATAACTGAAAAACTGGCCTTTTCTGGGCTAAAACGTAAATGTTGAGGTGTGGTAATCTCCGCTTTCCCCTTGACTTTACTTATCAAGGATGTCCCCTGAATTGTGGCCTCAACCAAACCAGCTGGTTTAGGAGAAAATGAAAAGGATCCTGATTAACCTTGGCTGAATATTTTCTATTTTTCCAACCACAGCAAACGCTTTAAAAGCAGCCAACAGATGAAACGGATGGGGCAGTCTGGTAGTTCTCTGGCAAGTCAATATATTCATCAACACCTGGTTGCCAAATTTATCATGGCGTTTGTCCCGCATGTTACAAACAACTGCGGGAAGAGTTGGATCAGCCGAACCAATCGCCCCGCCAGGTTTTTGAAGACCAGGTTTAAAACTGTTGACGGCAGGTTCTACTAGAGGTACTCAGTGCGACCAGACATCATTAACTTCAGGTTTTCACGACCATAAGGGGCAGATCAGATGAAGCAGCAATTGAAGGCCCCCGGTACCCTGGGGACGGAGGCGGTATTTCTCACTGCCATCTCGACCATCCTCGGTGCCGTTATGTTTCTCCGGTTCGGCTATGCCGTGGCCAATGTCGGCTTTATCGGCACCTTGGCCATCATCCTCATCGGCCACGCGGTGACCATTCCCACCGCCATGTCCCTAGCCGAGATCGCCACCAACCAGAAGGTGGAAGGGGGCGGTGAATATTTCATTATCTCCCGCACCTTCGGTATTATTCCGGGAGCGGCCATCGGCATCTCCCTCTTCTTCTCCCAGGCGATCAGTGTGGCCTTTTACACCATCGCCTTCGCCGAGGCCTTCCGCCCGGTCTTCACTTGGCTGGGAACCATCACCGGCCTGGAGATCAGCGATGCCCGGGTGGTCAGCGTGCCGGCCGTTATTCTCCTCGGTATTCTGGTGATCCGCAAGGGTGCCGATCTCGGTCTCAAGCTCCTCTATGGAGTGGCAGCCATCCTCCTCCTGTCCCTAATCCTTTTCTTTCTCGGCAGCGGGAACATCCACCCGGCCGGGGAATATCACCAACTGATCGAAACGATCCAAAACCCGGACAATTTTTTTCTAGTCTTCGCCATCTGCTTTCCGGCCTTTACCGGGATGACGGCCGGGGTCGGCCTTTCCGGCGACCTTCGTGACTCGAAAAAGGCCATTCCCCTCGGCACACTGAGCGCCACCCTGATCGGTATGGTGACCTATATAGCCATCGCCTATAAGCTCGCGATCTCCGCCAGCCCGAGCGAGCTGGTCGGCGATCAGCTGGTCATGTCTCAAATTGCCCTGTGGGGGCCGATCATCCCCATTGGTCTGGCCTGCGCCTGCATCTCTTCGGCCCTTGGCTCCGGTCTGGTCGCGCCCCGCACCCTGCAGGCCCTGGCCGCCGACCGGATATTGCCGGCCAAAGGGTTGTCGGGTTGGCTGGCAACCGGCCGCGGTCCAACCGGCGAACCCCGCAACGCCTCGATCATGGTCTTCGGGATTGCCCTGGTCTTCGTCCTGATGGGTGATGTGAACTTTGTGGCCCAAGTCATCTCCATGTTTTTCATGGTCACCTACGGCACGATCTGCCTGATCTCCTTCCTCGAACATTTCGCCGCCGACCCTTCCTATCGTCCAGCCTTTCGCTCCAAGTGGTATCTCTCTCTCTTCGGGGCCAGCGCCTGCCTCTGGCTGATGTTCAAGATGAGTATGCCCTATGCGGTGGTGGCAATTATGGTGATGGGCTTCCTCTATTTCTGGATTGGCTACCAGAATCCGGAACGGCAGGGACTCACCTCGATCTTCCAGGGAGCCATCTTCCAGATCAGCCGGCAGCTCCAGGTCTTCCTCCAAAAATCTAGCCAGAAGAGTCACGTTGACAGCTGGCGGCCCTCGGTAGTCTGTATCTCGTCGCACTCCTTCGTGCGGCTCGACGCCTTCAACCTGCTGCGCTGGATCGCCCACCGTTACGGCTTCGGTTCCTATATCCATTTTCTGCCCGGCTATCTGTCGCGGGAGACAGTCGACGAGTCCAAGGAAATCTTTCAGCGGCTGGTGCGCTTAACCGACATCAGCCGCAGCAACATCTACATCGATACCCTGATCAGCCCCTCCTATACCACGGCTGTGGCCCAGGTCGCCCAGTTGCCTGGCATCTCCGGCAAGGATAACAACCTGATTCTTTTCGAATACTTCCGGCAAAACGGTGACAATCTGGAAGACATCATCGACAACTACGGGCTGCTCCTGGCCTCGGGCTTCGACGTCTGCATCCTCAGTTCCACCTCCCGCAATTACGGCTACAGGCGTGAAATCCATGTCTGGATCACCCCGGATGATTTCGACAACGCCAGCCTGATGATTCTGCTGTCTTACATCATTATGGGCCACCCAGACTGGGATGGGGGCCAGATCAAACTCTTCGCCGCCTTTCCCGAAAATGAGATTGATGAGCAGAAGGAAAGTCTGCATAACCTGATCCGCGAAGGGCGGCTGCCTATCTCGGCCCGGAATATCGAACTGATGGCCACCGATGCCGGCACCTCGCGCCGGGAGCTGATCCACCGGGAGTCACGGGATGCCGATCTGCTGATTCTCGGTTTCATCGGCGAGGCGCTGCAGCACCAGAAGGAAAAACTCTTTGAGGGTTACGATGGCCTGAGCAATATCCTCTGGGTCAATACCAAAAAGGAGATCCTCATCAACCGTGAGCAGTTAAGTTCCCAGAACGGTAATGGCGATAGCAATAGGAAGGACAATGACGACAAACAGGAGCCTGGGGCGGTTATCGATCAGGATCAGAGTCAAACCAAAGCCGAGAGCAAGCTGCCAAACGAATCTTGATCATGACTATTGAATCCTGATTGATTTTGCAGGAGGTTAAACGGTAATTGTGCAGACGATGGGCCTCCACATCAACATAATCCCCTGCTCCCCCACCCCGAAATAAACCGGCACCGAGGTTCTGTCATAAATCTACCATTCACCAAAGAACAGCTCAGATCCTACGCGCCGGCAATTTTCTTCAGTGGCGGCTTCATCTTCGATATTTTGACCCTGGGCCGAATCGACAATATCCTGAATATTCTCAGTCACGGTCTCTTTCTGCTGTTGATCATGGCAACCCTGACCATTCAGTTTCTCAAGATTCAACAGCAGAATGAGTCGAAACGGCTTGTGGTCCTTTTCTTTACCTACCAGAATGATATCGTCCATTTTTTTCTGGGTGCCCTGCTTAATGCCTTTGTTATTTTCTATTTCAAGAGCGGGTCGCTGACCAACACTTTTCTGTTGGTCGCCGTGCTCTCCATCCTGCTGTTGATTAACGAGATTGAATTTTTCAAGCAGAAGGGAGCGACCCTGAAAGTGGTTCTATTCACTATCAGTCTCGCGAGTTTTTTCATCTGTCTCCTGCCGGTCCTGATCGGCAGAATCGGCGGCTGGATTTTTATGGCCAGCCAGTTTTGCACAATGACGATCATCCTGCTTCTGGGGCTGGTCTGGCTGTGCCTGGGGGTTGATCTGGCCCGGATCAGATCAAAGCTACTGGTGCCGGCGACCTCGGTTGTTATAATCTTCACCTTTCTTTACGCCGCCAGGATTATCCCCCCGGTGCCCCTGAGCCTTAAGCAGATCGGTATCTATCACAATATCGAGCAAAGCCCCGAAGGATTCGTCCTGTCAAAATCAACCCCGTCCTGGAAGTTCTGGTCCCAGGGTGATCGGGATTTCCTGGCCCGGGAGGGAGACAAAATCTATCTTTTCAGCCGGATCTTCGCTCCGGGCGGTTTCAAGGAAAAGCTGTATTTCAGTTTCCAGATTAAAGACCGAAATGGCCGCTGGCAGAGTACTGATAAAATACCGATGACCATCGTTGGCGGTCGGGGTGAAGGGTTCAGGGGCTATGCCTATAAGGAAAATTATCGGGCTGGTTCCTGGCGGGTCTTGGTTGAGACAGCCGAAGGACGGGAGGTCGGGAGGATCGGTTTCGAGGTCACCCTTTCCTCTGGAACGTCACTCAGGACTTTTTACAAGGAAGTGCATTGATAGTCCATTGTGCTAGTTAGGAGCTAAGCAATTGCTAGTCCACTTGATTAGTCGGTAAAACGCTGGGGTCGGGCAATACTAACTAGCTTAAATCAGTCCCCCTCAAAACTGAAGAGGTCTGTTTATAATAAGTAACGAGGGTGAATATAGCTCTTGAATATCTTGGTAAGTGGTTTGAAGATGTTGTGCAGAAATATTTATTACCCTATCGATAATTACATCGCCTTATAAATTAGTGTCATCCACTTTTCGAAGGAGACAATATAACTTGGACATGCCAGCTCTTGACACATAATACCATTGGCTAACCGGTGCTAAGCAAATCAATTAAGCAACGGCAATGAAATCATTGCAGGAATCCATCTTTCACCTGATTGTGCGCCACAAGGATGGTGTCCATCATTTCTTTTGGCAAGGTGGTTAATTGGGCTCTGAATGAGTTTACGAACGGCAGCCAATTTGCAATTTTCGCATTTTCACCATCAGAACCAGTATCTTCCCGCATCCAAATTTTAATGTTTTCTGAAATTATATTAAATGGTTGTCGGTAGTTTGGATTTAGCTCACCATCCTTCCAAACCGAGTTCGAACACAGTAAATAGATGATCCGCCTCTTTTTCTGCATATCTTGCTTTTCATAAAGGATAACAGCATGTTGCGCCAGATAGACGCTGGAAGGAAGAATGTAGTTCTGCCGATGAAACAACTATATTGTCGAAGTGATATCTGACGCAACAGAGCTGGGCGCCAAATCCATTTCACGATTGCGCAATTATGGACATCATATCTTGAATATTACCGGCAACCGATAATGAAAGATGCGAATCGGCCAGCAGCGGGAAATTAACCCAAGGCCGCCAAACCCTCTTCTCTCTTGATCAACGTAGAGATAGCCCCGACTGCACCTGAAAACAGATCTGTCGTATTTCGCAGATCTGTCATATCTGACGGATTACTTTGCCGGCACCCCCCCCCACCGCGCAGACGCCTGCACTCTTTCTCAGGATAATCAGCCAGTTGCCTCTTGGTCTGACGCAATTATATCCCCTGGCACGTTAGTTGCTCTATAACTCCTTGTAGAATATTCCCGAAAATAACGTAATAGCAAGCAGCCTTAGCTGATTGCGCCAGAGCTTTACCTATCTGGTCACGGTTTGCAGTTTAAATGACAAGGAGGATTATCCATGAAGAAGAATAAAGTTTCACGATATCTCTTAATCGGCCTGGCTACGTTGGGCCTCGGCCTGGCCGGCGGCTGCGCCACCAAGGATACGGTCAGTTCCCGTTTCCCGGCCCTGCAGGACAATATCAGCGCCGCCAAGGCGGCAGAAGCCGAAGTGTATGCCCCGGCGTCGCTCAAGGCGGCGGAAGCCAAGCTGGAAGCAGCCAGACTGGCGGTGCAGGCCAAGGATATGGTCACCGCAAACACGCTGGTTGACAAGGCCATGGTGGATGCTGATTATGCCCGGGCCGAGGCCCCCACGGTCAAGGCAAAAAATGAGGCTAAGGTCATGCGCCAGGCCATCCAGAAGGTGCGCGCCGAAATCGCGCTGCTGCCGGCCGTTAATTAACCATCTATCCATCTATAAGGAGGAGTTGAGATGATTTACCGATATTTTCCCAATCAATTGAAAACCGCTGCCCTGGCAATAGCCATCGGCGCAGCTCTAACCGGCTGCATCGGGGCGACCGATCACAGCGAACAGATCGCCAATCAGCGCCTGGAGCTGGCCCGGGTGGCCTATGCCCAGGCCAAGGCCGATCCACAAGTGGAAGCCTACTCCCTGAGAACCCTGCTGAGCGCCGAAAAGTCCTTGCAGGAGGCCGAGCAGGTGCATGAGGAAGTCTATGCCGCCAAGTCCACAGGTTCTTACGGCAACATTGATTCCAGCAAGAAAAAAGTCCTTTTAAATGACCTTTCCCGACTGGCCTATATCTCGGAACGTAAATCGCAGACCTCGGTGGCTTTGGCCGAAGGCGTAGTGGCCCGCGACGAGATTGTCAAGTTGGGCCGGGAAAGGGCCGAGGTCCAGCTGCTGAAAAGCCAGATGGAGCAACAACTGCTCCAGCAGGATTTGGCCGCCAAAGTTGCTGACTTGGAACTTGCCAGACAACAACTGACAACGGCGACCAACGAGACCGAACGGGCGAGAATCATTGCCGACATCCAGGCCCAGGAGGCAGCCTTGGCCAAGGCCGAGGCATATGCCGAAGCTCGAGAGGCGGACGGGGCGAGGGCCTTGGCGGTTGAACAGGCCAGAGCGGCGGTACAGGCCAAGACCGAGGCCCAGGCCCAGACCCGAGAGGCCGAAAAGGCCAAGGCCGAACTGGCCCTACTGCTGACGGAAATGTCGGAGTTACAGGGTCAATTGACCGACCGCGGGATCGTCCTGACCATCGGTGATGTCCTCTTTGCCACCGGCAAGTCCGACCTGAATGCCAGCGCCCAGCGCAGCATGGGGAAACTGGCCGATTTTCTGGAGAAAAAACCGAACCGTAATCTCCTGGTCGAAGGTCATACCGACAATGTCGGTGACATACTTTACAATCAGGGCCTTTCTGAGCAACGCGCCGAAGCGGTTAAATTTGCCATGGTCAACAGGGGCATTGCCCCCGAACGGATTGTCACCATCGGCTACGGCAAGAATTATCCGCTGGCCAACAACAATGACGCCATCGGCAAGCAGCAAAACCGCAGGGTTGAGGCGATTATTCTCAATGAAGGCGTCCTGCCGGCGAGCCAGTTCAGGGACTAGTTTTAGCGGCAGACCGGGCAACTCTGCATCCGGCTGTGGCACTTTGAGGCAGGGTTGGAATGCCGGCCACTATGCGTACGAAATAACCGGCGGCCGGCGCAACAATCCGGCCGCCGGTTTCTTTTGGCCAACCGAACCAAGGCAAGGGGGATAGCTCAAGATGACCCCTTTGCCCTTTTCGGTACTGTGAGCAAATGGGGCGGATCACCAAAGATATGTCTGCCATCGACGGGCTGCAAGCGATCGAGTCAGGTCGCCAAGGAACGGAGCGGCACCGAAGCAGATTACAGAAGGAAAGCCCGCCAGGATGAAAACCCCGCATGGGGTGCTCCAAGGTTATAAAGGGATATCCGCAGCAGACAGCAAGTGAGCCCATTGGATTCAAAAGGAGAGAATTGATGAAATCCACCTCAGACGATTTAGAGCAGACCCCACCGATCAAGAGCGTTTCGCTTGAAAGCCTACTCAACCGAAGTAAAAACATCGAACAGGAGGTCGAGCAGGCGGCGGGTGAACTGACCTCGATAAACGCAACTCTAACCCAGGACAACAAGGGCAGCGTCTCTGTTCAGGAAATCCACACGGCCATCGTGCAGAACGAATGCGTCGAGCAAAATGTGGCGAAAGCCGCAGAAGATCTGAATCAGGTTAACACCCAGTTTGTCAAGGAAATGG
>JBFFNX010000075.1:0-12544 GCA_041562995.1 Desulfurivibrionaceae bacterium | reverse complement strand
TCTGTTATTTCTGTGGGCCGTTTTGTGACCTTTGTCACCATATTTGTCATGGCCTTTGGCCTTATTTTTGAACTCCCCATCTTCATGGTCTTTGCCGGCAAGGTGGGGCTTATTCCCCGTCGTAAATTTGCCGACAATAGGCGATATGCTCTCCTGGCCATTGCCATTGTAGCGGCTCTGTTGACCCCCACACCAGATGTCGTCAACATGCTGCTCATGGGAGGCCCTCTCTACATGCTTTACGAGGCGGGTATCCTCATCCTCCGCCTTCTCCGTATCCCTTAGTCCTACAGAATCGCCCCGATAGTCCACCTGATATCCCGTCAAAACTCGTAGATGCTGAAACCGTGCCTCATAAGAAGGGCAGCGGTGACACCTCGCTTCCCATGCACCGCACACGAGGGACTTCTGGCCTTCAGGCACACTCCACAAATATCTTGCTGCCGGGCTATGGCTAATACCTGCATGGCCCCGGCGATAAACTGGGCGCTGACATCAATTCCATCCTTGGTAACCACCCGGGCGGTGCCGTCAAGAACAGCTTCGCCATTGCCACCGACGATATCTGCGGCAGTCCTCGGCGTGGCAAGACCTCCCAGCTGTTCAGGACAGACCGTAAGCCAGATTTTCCCTTGTAAAAACTTCCAGCATTCGGCGTTTCTTTTTGCCTGGCCATCATAACGGGTGGCTAGCCCAACCAGACAACTTGATACCAAAAAAAGAGGTGCTTTTTTCTCGACACAGGGCATAAAATTTATTTTCTCCTCTTAAAACGCTACTTTATCCTTTGCTTTTTAAAAAAAATCGTGTAGCAATTAAAGGTGTTTTTATTTTTTGAGTATAGATCTCTTCAGGTTATCCTTTTTCCATCTATATTCTGGGTAAAATAAAAACCCATGCCGTACACAAATTTTCTTGGCTTAACCCTTGGCATTTTAATTTTTTTTTGGAAATGCCGTAGCACTGATTTTAGTTTTACCAAGAGAAATGGCATGACCAACGGAAGTTGGGGGCAAATATATTTTTTTTGGCAGTCTGGCTTGTACACACCAGACCAATTAAGAACAAAAGTACTGCTGAGATAAAACTATGCCCGCAACAATCCTCCATCACCTATCACACCACGAAAAGAAAAAAATTCTCATCGTCTCACTTCTCCTCATCACCATACTTGCCTTCTGGCTTCTTTTTTCTCCAAAGGGTGGTCTCAAATTCTACTCCGTCCAGAAGGAACTTGTTGAAATTGAGCAAGCAAATAGCCAGCTCCATGCCGAAAACCAGACGTTGCGCCAGGAAATAGAGAAGCTAAAAACAGACTCTGTATATCTGGAAAAAGTTGCCCGCGAAAAAGGCCTTTTAAAACGTGACGAAATGGTTTTTGTCTTCAAATAACCATTCTTCGCCAGCCAAAACCCTTCACTTTTTGCCCCGCTCTCTCATATCGGCAAGAATCCATTCCACTGCCTCCTTGAGGTTCTGGGCCACAAAAGCAGGCTGCACATCCTGGTGTGGACCAATATATTCATAGTCCCCTTTCCCATAGCCAGTCAGCACCAGTACAGGAGTAGCCCGACAATTTACTGCCGCCTTCAGGTCTGACCACCGGTCACCAACCACATAGGATTTTTCAAGATCTATTGCCAATTCCTGGGCGGCCTGTTTAAACAAACCTGTTTTGGGCTTTCGGCAGGTACATGCCAAGCGGTATTTTTCTTCCTTTGCCTCCGGATGATGAGGACAAATATATATGCCATCGACATGAGCTCCTTCTTTGGCCAGGGCACCCTTCATTTTCACATGGACGGTATCAAGCAATTCAGGGGGGAAATAACCCCTGGCAAGTCCAGACTGGTTAGTGACAACGACCACCGGCAACTTTGCCTCATTTAGGGTGCGGATAGCGGAGGCGACCCCAGGAAGCATCTTAAACCTATCGATATGATTTATATATCCCATCTGCTCATTAATGGTTCCATCCCTGTCCAGAAATACTCCTGCCCTCATCCTCTCATCTCCTTGAAGGATATAAATCCTTAAAATAACGATCTTTTTAAAATAAACTTACTAAGATAAAGATTTCTCAGTTCAAATCAAACTATATAACATACGATCTACTCCACGCCATCTATCAGCAGATGAGAGGGGATTCATGCTTTATGCTTGCTATTCCAGGCTCTTGCTTATTATTATATACCAAATATGTAGACTTACGTAATCAAGTCCGCGACCAGACACGTTTAACATTTATTGCATTATCCTGGGGGCACCGCATGACTCAACGTTCAACTAAATTTTCCAAACTTACTCAACTCAAAACCACTCTTTTCATAACCTCTTTTCTGGCAACAGGCCTTTTCGCCTTGAGCACTCCTCACACAGCATTCAGTCGCTGTATCGAAGGAAATTGCGAGGACGGATACGGTATTGCTGAAAGCCGCAGCGGAATGCGTTACGAAGGCAACTGGGCCGGCGCCCGCAAACATGGCCAAGGAACACAGGTTTACCCAAATGGCGACAAATATGTTGGCGAGTGGGTGGACGGGAAACGCCATGGTAAAGGAATTATTTACTATGCCACAGGTGAACAGTTTGAGGGTCTCTTCGAAGATGGCCTACAGACTGACCAAGGCGTTACCGCTGTAACGAAGACAGCCAAAACCGGGCCCAAAGCTGCTCCGGCTCAGAAGGTCGAGCCACCTCAAAAGCCCGTTGTGGCCCAAAAAGAAAGTGGCGATTCCCAAAAAGTTTATGACTTGAAAAATGGTGTCAAATATACCGGAGATGTGAAAAACGGTATGCCCCATGGGGAAGGCACCATTACCTATCAAAATGGCTCTAAATATGTCGGCCAGTTTAAGGACGGCAAACGTGAGGGCAACGGCACCTTCCTTCTTGCTAACGGCATGAGCCACACCGGCATTTTCAAGGGCGGCCTGGCCCATGGCCAGGGAAAACGTTCCTACCCTAAACACGGCACTTATACTGGCAACTGGGAAAATGGCCAAAAAAATGGGCAGGGGACCTTTACTTTTCTTGACGGCGGCAAATACACGGGCAATTGGTTTAACGGCGTTTATCAGGGCCAGGGAGCCCGTTTGTTTGCCGACGGCAGCAAATACGTCGGCCACTTCAATTCAGGCGAGATGACCGGTCAAGGCACATATACCGACCAGAAGGGCTCGATCCTTACTGGTAAATTCACAAACGGGACAGCCAAAGAAGCTGACAATATAACATTCAATAACGGCTCACGTTATGTCGGCACATTGCAAAATGGTTCTCCCAACGGCCAGGGCAGCTATACCTTCAAAAATCGTAATAAATATGTCGGCCAATTCAGCGCCGGCAAATTGCACGGGAAAGGCCTATTTAATTTTGCGGACGGTCGGGCATATGATGGCAACTGGCTGAACAACACCATTCAAGGCAATGGCGTGTATACCCTGAAGGACGGTTCCCGCTATACAGGATCATTTGCCGGCAACAAGGCAAACGGCAAAGGGGTCTTTATCTATCCCAACGGCGACCGCTACAGTGATGAATTTAAAGACGGTTTAATGAATGGCACCGGATCATACCGGTACAATAACGGTGACATTTTTACCGGCACATGGATTGCCAACAAGCGTTCCGGCAAAGGCAAATATATATTTACCAACGGCGTTACCTGTATAGGCACCTGGGTCAATGATAAGCTTAGTGGTATCCCAACCTTCCAATTCCCCAATGGCGACATGTATCAGGGTGGGATGCAGCAGGGACTCCGCCAGGGACCAGGTGTTTATCTCTTTAGCAATGGAGACAAGTATAAGGGGTTTTGGGCAGCAGGCCATATGGACGGCAAGGGAACATACACCCCCAAAAACGACAAACCCTTTAATGGCGAATGGAGCAAAAGCCAGCTGGCAAAACGTCTTTAGGTTGAGAAAATCATTTATCTGGGTATAAAAAAAGCTTGGGCCGTTTGGCCCGAGCTTTTTTTATACCCAGATTTTGGAAATCCTGTCATGGGGCAATGATCAGCTTCTTGCCGCTCACCAGCAACTCTGTGAACTTATCGCTATCCACAGCCGGACTAAAGAGCCACCCCTGCAATTGATCACAGCCAAGGTCTCGAAGAAAGGTGCATTGCCCCATGTCCTCGACACCTTCGGCGACCACCTTCAGGCCGAGACTTTTTCCCATATATATTATGGCCGTGGCAATGGCAACATTCTCTCCATCAACCGGAATATTATCCACAAAGGATTTATCAATTTTCAGGGTATGGATGGGAAACTGCTTCAGGTAATGGAGGGATGAATAGCCCGTACCGAAATCATCAATGGAAAGCTTTACCCCCATCTCGTTTATTTCGTGTAAAATTTTCAAGGCATTGTCTTCGTTCTCCATAACCACGCCTTCGGTTATTTCAAGCTCAAGGGCCTCAGGAGAAAGACCGGTTTCTTGCAAGGTATCCCGCACCAGGGAAACAAGATTCTCCTCCTGAAACTGCCGCGGAGATAAATTTACAGCAACCGGCATATGATAGCCTTGATCCCACCATTTTTTTGTTTGCTGAGCAGCCGTTTTCAGGACCCATTCTCCGAGAAAGACGATAAGACCCGTCTTCTCGGCCAGGGGAATAAATTCTGCCGGAGAGACCATGCCTCCCCCTGGCAACAACCAACGGACCAGGGCCTCCATGCCAATTATCTCACCACTTTGCATATCGACCTTAGGCTGATAAAAGACGGCAAACTCCTCCTTCTCCAGGGCCCGACGCAGATTACTTTCCAGCGTGAGCAGCTTGGCGATACGCTCATCCATCTCCCGGTGAAAAACCTGATAGGTATTACCGCCCCGGGCCTTGGCCTGGGCCATGGCGATATCGCCATTTTTCATCAAAACCTCTGGATCTAGGCCATCCTCTGGATAAAAGGTAATACCAAGGCTTGCTGAGATGAAAAGCTCATGGCCCTCATAAAAAAACGGCAGGGTCAAACTCAGGTTGATCTGTTCGGCAATTTTAACAGCCCACTCCTCACTGATCAGACCTTCAATGACGACACCGAACTCATCACTGCCCAGCCGAGCAAGAATGGCGTCGCCAAGGCATCCCTCAAGACGGGAACACACCTCTTTTAAGAGAAAATCACCAACCAGATGACCGAGACTGTCGTTAATTTGTTTAAAATGATCAAGATCGAGAACGAGCAGGGCCATCTTTTCATCATGACGGCGGGCATCTTCAATGGCGCCCAACAAGCGAAACTGAAAGAATGTCCGATTGGGTAGTCCGGTGAGCCCATCGTGATTGGCTTGATATTTCAACTCATCCTTGTGACGCTTGATCTCCGACATATCATGGAAAATGACCACATAATTGATTACCTCTCCCCATAAATTCCGGACCGCGGACAGGGCTAATTTCTGTGGGAATTTTTCACCATTTTTTCGGCGGTTCCATATCTCTCCGGACCAGTCATCACCATCATCAAGAAAGGTATGGAGTTGACGAGTAATCTCTCCTCGATCATGGGTCTGCAGGATATCAATGGATTTACCAACCAGCTCTTCCTGGTCATAGCCCGTAATGGAACAGGCCATGGGATTAACCATACTGATAATCATATCCTGATCGGCAATGACAATACCCTCAAGACTTGTGTGAAAGATATTTTTCACAAAGCTGAGCTGGTTGAGCTCATTAAGCTTTGATTTGACCCGAGCCTTGACCTCAATGGCATGAAAAGGTTTGGGGATATAATCACAACCACCGAGCTGAAAACCCCGGGCCACGTTCTCGGTGTCCGACAGGGCGGTAATAAAAATAACGGGGATAGTTCGGGTCTGACTATCTTCCTTTAAAATCCGGCAGACCTCAAAACCATCCATCTCGGGCATCATAATATCGAGCAGAATGAGATCAGGTTTGTTTTTTTTGACAAACTCCAGGGCCTTCACACCGTTTGTGGCAATACCTAGACGATAATCTTCACGCAGGACATCGGCGAGGAGATCGATATTCATCATGGTGTCATCGACAATGAGTACCAGGGGTTTTTGCTTATTTATGATATTTGACATTGACCCAAATTAACTTTGATAAAAACTGACAACGAGATCCAAGATCCCTTTCCAATGACAGCCGGAAACTTATTTTCGCAGAGAGAGGCCTAACTCTTCAACAATCTCCTGAACAAGCAACAAGGCATCTTCATAAGAATACATGCGGATCATTTTATGCAAACTCATGATCCTTTTCCCTGAAAGATTCCCCTCCAGCCTTTCAAGGCATACATTGATTGTATCATACATAGATTGATCCAGAGAGTCTGCCAAATCCTGAAGCTGTTGCAAAACTTTTCCAGAATCCTTCACCGTTAATTCATCAGGCGTAACAACATGATCGCCCTCTGTCTGAACGATATTACGGGCACAGACCAGAACTTCATCCAGACAGGTAAGAAGTTTCTCCGCCAGCTTTTGTTGCGGCATCTCCTTATTTTTGCAGATTATATCCGCCTCGACTGCCAGCTTCGCCAAGATTTCCGCCCCCACCGTGGCACTACTGCCCTTTAAGGAATGAATCATCTTCTGGATTGCACCGACATCATTCTCCCTGGTAAATTTAGCATAATTAGCACGGAAATTCTGATAGTCATGATAAAAGGTATTCAGCACTCGGTGATAGACGTCATCTCTGACCCCCAGTTGGCGGATCGCTTTGTCCACATCGATCAGACAGGCTTCAGGGATAAATTCAGCACCAGTTTCCAGATATCCAAAGAGATTATCTGGGTCAGTTTCCGCACCTTCTTGAACTTTTTCGTTGAGAACAAAGGTTAACACGTCCTGTAGACGTTTCTTGTGGACGGGTTTACTGAGATAGGCATCGGCTCCAGCCTGCAGGCATTTTTCCTTGTCTTCATCCAGGGCATGGGCAGTCATGGCGATAATGGCAACATTTGTACAGAGCCCTTGTTGCCGGATCTTTTGCATGGCCTGGTAACCGTCCATGACGGGCATCTGCATATCCATCAAAATAGCATCATAGCTACTGTTTTGAGCAACCTCAACAGCCTCCTGGCCATTGGCGACACACTCAACAGTCATACCCATACTTGTCAGCATGGCCTCGGCAACTTCTTGATTTGTTTCATTATCCTCAACAACCAAGACATGGAGGCCACCAAAATCAGCAGTCTTTGCAGCCCTGTTTTTCTCCGTCAATGGCAGTGCCGATCCTTCATCAATCTCACTTTCTTTCCAGCCCAGACGAACCGTGACGATAAAGATAGCCCCTTTGCCGAGTTCGCTTTCAACCTCAATGGTTCCCCCCATCATTCGCGCCAAATGTCTGGAAATAGCGAGGCCAAGGCCTGTACCGCCATATTGTCGGGTGGACGAGCTGTCCTCCTGATGAAAAGAGCTGAATATCCGCTCCTTTCCTTCGGGAGAAAGCCCCACCCCGGTATCACGGACACGAATCTCAAGCAAGGCCTCCTTCTCATCCTTGTCGAGACATGAGGCGTAGAGAGAAACCATACCGCCATGGGTAAACTTGATACCATTATCAACAAGATTATAAAGTATCTGGCGAAAACGGGCTCGGTCACCAATAAGTAAGGCAGGAACCTCCGGATCGATATCAATGATGAGATCTATATTTTCGTTATGGGCCTTCACAGAGAAAAAATCATTAAGACCGGCGAGAAGATGGGGCAGGGAAAAAAGGTTATGATCCAAGACCAGGGTACCTGCTTCCAGCCTTGAAAAATCGAGGATATCATTGACGATAACGAGCAGATCATGGGAGGATTCCTGAATAATTTTCAGATAGTTGGCAACCTTGGGAGAAAGCTCTTCATCTATGGCCAAATCACATGCGGCGACTATGCCGTTCATGGGGGTACGTATTTCATGACTCATATTGGCCAGGAAGTCACTTTTCACGGTTGCCGCTTGATCCGCTCTTATTTTCTCTGAGAAAAGACGGGCATTAATCTCCTGCAGGGCAGCTGTTCTTGTTTCCACCCGCGACTCGAGCTGGCCGGTGAGATTTTTCATCTCCTCTTCCCGCCTGCCAATTTCATCAAGCATACTGTTAATGGTATCGGTGAGAAGCCCCATTTCATCGGAAGAATACTTCCTGGCCCGGGCCTTAAAATCCTTTTTATCACAGATAAAACGGGCCGTATCCACCAGGCTGACAATGGGTTTTTTGAACTGTTCATGCAGAAAAAAAGCGACTACGTAGACCACTGCCAAGGTGACGATGGTTACGAATAAAAAAATACCAACTATGGAAATAAAACCGGACCTCGCATCATCAAGATCTGCAACGAGCAAGAAGTAACCTTTCAGGGTGTCTTCTTGTGAAATTTTTTGGAGGGATGTACACATATTATCAGCAAAACAGCTATCCTGGACATCTTGGATAGAGTGAGGGGGCTTAGGAATTGTCTCATCACGCTGATAGCTGCCAAAAAATATGCCTTGGCCGTCATACAACGCCGCCAACCTGATATTTTTCCGTTGAGAGAGGATATTCAGCCAACTCTCCGCCTGCTGCGTATCGCCAGCCAAAAGATGCCGGAGGCTCTCTGGGCCGAGCAGATCAACGATCTGAACAAGTTCCGCCTGTTTAACCTCCTTATATCGTTGCAATTCGTAAAAAGAGAAGGCGAGACTGGCAATGACAAGGGATGTCAGTGAAGTTATCATGAGAACCATGATGAGCCGGCCTTTTATGGAAATAAATTTCATATATTGCAGATAAAGAAGGTGAAAAATCTGATTAAAAGGCCTGCCATGTAAACAACCCGCCTAACCGGGAAAATCTTGCCCCGGCAGCACCAGTAGTTGCATGGCTAGAGGTACACTAAATGGATGGACACCTTAAAAAGGTGTGATTTTCTTTCAGCCCCAGCCAAACGCAAAATCCGATGAGCATTCCACTGGCCGAAAAAACAATTTTCCCAGGTCATATTATTATTGCACATACCCCCAGCCCGTCAGGCGCTGACGGGCGTGAGTGGCCGCATCTCCCTGGGAAACCTTTTGTAGATATTTACTATATTCCAGAGCTGCCATATCCCTTTTCCCCATGCCATCAAGGGTAATTGCTTTTAGAAAAACTATTTGGTTATTACCGGGCATAATCTGGTCAAATGTCGCAAAATCCTCATAGGCACCCTCAAAATCTTTCAGGGCAAGCTTGCTCACCCCTTCTATCTGCACGGCCTGAGCCTCAGCAGGATAGACCTGCCTGGCCTTTTTGGCAAGGCGCGCGGCCTCATGATCTTTTTTTAACGCCATCTTGCATTTGGCCATCATAAGTAATGCCGCATAATCATTCGGAACTCTCTTTAACGCCGAGGCAAAAGAGCTCTCTGCCTGCCTGAATTTCTTCTCCGCCATGTGGCTGGCGCCATCCTGCATCTCAAGCAGGGCTGGTTTGATCCTCTGCAACGAGACTGTATTATCCCTATAGCGTTCACGTCCCACCATTTTCTTGGCCTTATCCCCATACTCTGTAGCCGCCAGTTGCCGCGCCGCATCAAAGCGCTCCTGGCTCATGGGGTGGGTGGAAAACATCAGCTCCAGGGCATTGGGGGTTTTTTTTGACTTATTAACCAAAAGAGCCATGAGCCCTTCCATGCCCACAGGGTTGTAGCCAGCACCAACCATGTACCGCATGCCGAGACGGTCCGCCTCCCTCTCATCATTACGGCTATAACTCGCCAAAAGGGCACCGGCACCTACCCCCCCTAATTTTTCTAAATAGGGGGCATAACTGGCATATTCACCACTGCGCACATAACCGCTGCCCCCAGCCAGTGCCAGCTGCATCAATGTCCCTTTGGTCATGCGCTCAGCAGTATGCCGGGCATTAACATGACCAATCTCATGACCAAGCAAGGCTGCCAATTCTGCCTCGTTATCAAGCTCCACCATAATCCCCCGCGTAACGGCAATGGAGCCGCCAGGAAAGGCATAGGCATTGACATAGGCAGCATTTACAGCCCGAAAGCTGTAGGGCATTTTAGGCCGATGCGAAATGGCGCCAATGGCCAGCCCCACCTCGCTCACATAGGTATTTAAGGCCTTGTCCTGGCAGGGGCCGTAATCCATGGAAAACTGCTGAGGCGACTGCCTGTTGTCAAGGGAGATTTCCTCGGCCTCACTCATCAGGACAAGTTGTTTTTTACCGGTGACAGGATCAACCGCACAGCCGGCAAGAGCTAACCCAACGGAAGAAAGGGAGAGAAGCCACAAAAAATCGCGCCGATTTAGGCGGCGCGTTGAAAGACGATCTGCAAAGGATTGCATCACCAAAAAAACTTCCTTCTTTTCGTAAAGAAAGCAGGTCCACGCTTAATTTACAGGATTGAGAATGTATATGCCAAAAGGCTCATGCTGCTCAGACAAAAGCCTGATTTCAAGGCATGAACTTCTATTTCTATCTACAAACTATTATACGTTTTTTGCCCTTTTCCACCAGCAGAATGATAAATTGCCCTCAATAGGAGAAAAAGTATCCTGCCAAGCACACCGGTATAATCCGCATCCTGCTTTTTGTTTAGAAAAGCGCCCCTCTTTTAAGATAGGTTATTCCCCCCTTCGTCGTATTATCACGGCAATTGCGAAGCAGACATCAACAATGTATGGAAAAGACCTGCTATTTTCTGTATGGTTTACAAAGGCAATTACCTGAAACAATTTAAAATCCTAATATATGTCAGCTATCCTCATTTTCAAAAATCAACCTGCATCGCCCCCATGGGATTTGCGAGGAAAAAAAACATTCCGCATTGGCCGGCATCCGGAGAATGATTTTGTCCTTCTGGAATCATGGATATCAAGGAAGCATGCCATGATTCAGCAGGAGTCAAATCAACACTACCATATTATTGACCTCGGCAGCGCCAACGGCACGTTTGTCAATGGAACGCGGATTGTCACCCCCACCCCTCTGCACACCGGCGACCTCATAGCACTGGGCAAGACAGAACTCATCTTCGACCATCAATCTGCGCCGAAACTTAACGCCACCTCTCTCCAGAACCTTGGCGATGAAACCATCGCCTTTGTCAACAAAAAGCGGGTAACCATTCTTGTCTGCGACATCCACAGATACACCGAACTCTCTGAGACCGTGGGCAATGAGCAAATTTCAAAGCTTCTCCTGGATTGGAACAAGAAAGCCACCCAAATCATTCGCAAGTATCATGGTCAGGTAGATAAGTTTATTGGCGATGCTGTTCTCGCCTTTTGGCTGCAGGATGATTCTGATCATCTTGAAAAGGTGCTTTCAGCTGCCATGAATATTAACAAGATAACAGCAGAGTTAGGTGAAAAATTCCACTTCCCCTGGCCCTTGACCACAGGCGCCGCTATAAACAGCGGCACAATCATGTTGGGTAATCTCGGTGTTGACGGCTCCCGCGACTTCACCATGGTCGGGGACGCCGTTAATGTGGCATTTCGCTTGGAAAGTCAGACAGAGGCTAATTCCAAAGAGCTTATTCTCGGCCAGAAAACCTATGAACAATTACAACGACACCATGACATTTTCACCCCACATACTTTCACCTTAAAAGGCAAAAACGATAAGGTGCAAGGATACACAACCACCTTCAAGAAAATCGCAACTGCAATTAAGATCTAACGTTATGTGAGTTAACGACAATAGGGGAACAGGTTAGAGATATGAGTAAATGGGCCATCATGCTACAGAACAAGGTAATTAAAGAATTTGAAATAAATGAAGGAGAACGTTTTATTGTTGGCCGCGGCGATGATGCCCAAGTCAAAATAGATAATACTGCCATCTCAAGACACCATGCCGCCCTGGAGATACAAAACGGCAAAGCCTTCCTGCAGGATCTCTGCAGCCTGAACGGATCCATGGTCAATGGCAACAAGATTGACTTCATCCAGCTCTCTGAAGGAGATGAGATAATGCTTGGCAAATTCTCACTGGTTCGCGGTGATGATTTCGATGGCAAACAACGAATTACCACATCGTCGCTTCCCATGGATCTTGAGGATGAAACTATTTTTGCGCCGGGCAAACCCAAGGCAAAAAAAGAAGAAACCCCGTCCGGACAGCAAAGCACCTTTCAGCTTAAGGTTCTTGGCGGCAGTGCGAGGCCCACGACCCTGTCGCTTTCTGGTCGAACCAGTATCAAAATAGGTAAGGCAGACAACAGTGACATCGTTACTCCTGGATTATTTATCGCTGCCAACCAGTGTTTTATCAATATGCGCGAGGATGGTTATCACCTTATTCCCCAGAGCGGCTTCATCAAAACAAGACTTAACGGTCAAGTCTTAAGTTCGACAAAAAAATTATATCCCGGCGATATGATTTCCATTCGCGGGCACCGGATCAGGTTCGAGCAGATCACCTAAAAAAAAATCTTATGGTACGAATTTTACAAACTTAATATTAAAGATATGCCCCAGGTACATAGTTTTGATCAATTTTCTCCGCGCCCTATTCACCTATAGAAGGATCAAACTTCACAGTTTCGGACGAACCGACACAGGAAGG
>JBFFNX010000074.1:0-12595 GCA_041562995.1 Desulfurivibrionaceae bacterium | reverse complement strand
GATAGAGATGGATGACAAGGAAATTGAGGCCAGCAAATGGCTCCTCTTTCTCGACTTCTCCCTTGATCTTGACCTGGGTGAAGCCCTGCGCATTGACGCCCTTAACGATGTCTGGCTCGGCTACTCCATCCACCATCGTTCAGGTATCTTCGGCAGCTCATCCATGTTCGGCAATATCAAGGGCGGCAGCAATTACAACTCCGTCTATCTGCAGTATCATTTTTAAAACACCTTCTGGCTCCAGCAACCAACAACAAAGGCCCGGACGAGATCTCGTCCGGGCCTTTGTTGTTGGTTGCCAATTCCACACCTGCCAAACCACTTTTCTTGTCCACAAAGAAAAAAGGAGCTCAGCCCAACCAGTTTTCCAGTTTTTCCCGCAAGGCATCCTTCTTGACCGGTTTGGCCAGATAGTCATCCATGCCCGCATCCAGGCATTTCTGACGATCCCCCTCCAGGGCATTGGCGGTCATGGCGATGATGGGCAGGCGCCCTAGGCCCTGGCTCTTCTCACGGTCGCGAATGGCGCGGGTGGCCTGATAGCCATCCATAACCGGCATCTGACAGTCCATGAGAATCAGGTCGAATTTATTGTCGCCGCTGAGCTGCACAGCTCTTTCGCCGTTTTCTGCCAGCTGCACGGCAAGACCAAAGCCGGTAAGCATCTTCTTGGCCACCAGCTGATTGACCTTATTGTCCTCAACCAGGAGGATGGAGCCTGCGAGCTTATCAGGACTACAGGTACTCTCCTTGTCTTGCGCTGCCGGTTTCACACTGGGCGCCACCGGCAAATCAAGCTCACACCAGAAGATGGAACCCGCACCCGGCTCGCTGGTGAGGCCAAACTGGCCCCCCATGAGCAGGACCAGTTGTTTGACAATGGCAAGCCCCAAACCGGTCCCGCCATACTTTCTGGTGGTGGTGCCGTCGGCCTGGGTGAAGGGTTGGAACAAGGCCTCCTGTTTCCCTTTATCAATCCCTATACCGCTATCCTCCACCTCCAGGCGCAGTCCGACCTTATTGGTGTACGTGGCAAGGCATTGTATCCTTACGGTGATGATGCCCTGGTCGGTGAATTTGAGGGCATTGGTCATCAGGTTGGCCAGAATCTGGCGGATGCGGGTGGGATCGCCCATGAGCTGTTCGGGCAGCCTCTGATCAATTTCCGCCTTGATCTCGATGACTTTTTCCTTGGCCTGATTGTTGAGCAGACGCACCAACTCCTGAACCAACTCGCCCAGATTAAAGGGAATCTCCTCAAGCAACAGTTTGCGCGCCTCTATCTTTGAAAAATCGAGGATATCATTGACGATGGCCAGCAGGGCATCAGCCGAAGAGTGGGCCACTTCGACATATTGCTGCTGGCTTGCCTTGAGATCGGTCTCCTCCAAAAGTTGCAGTGTGCCGAGGATGCCGTTCATGGGGGTGCGTATTTCATGGCTCATGTTCGCCAGAAACTCATCCTTGGAACGGCTGGCAGCCTCTGCCACCTCCTTGGCCTTGATCAACTCCTTTTCTGTTTGCCGGCGCCGCTCGTTCTCTGAGAGCAGCTCCATATTGAGGGCATCGCTCTCAACCCGGGCATCCTTGAGGTCGGTCACCAGTTCCTCGTTGGCAAAACCCTTTACCAGTGAATCCACCAAGGCCTCCTGCATTCTTTTGGCCGAGTTTATCAAAATGAGGAGGTAAAAGAGTAAGAGGAGGGACATGGTCAGGTGTACTTGACTGCCCTCACGAAACACCATATAGGAGGTGGGGAGCACTACCGCAAAGATATAGCCGTAGTAGAGCCCGAGCAGGGGGGAGAGAACAGGGATGGCGCCGGCGGTAATACCGGACACAACAAAGACTAAGCCAAGCTGGGCCAGGGGCTCCCCGGCAGGAAAGAGAACCACGACGCCAACGCCCCAGAAAAGACCGGTGGCCACCACCATGGCCACATAGGTTGTCACACAGCTTAAGGTACTCAGGCTCCTTTGCTTATCTCTGCCCTTATAGCTGCGCGTTGCCGCCAGACGACCAAGAAAGAGCAGGGCCATGATGACGACCCATGGCTGCATCAGCGGCTGCTCAATGTAAAAACCCATCATGACGGCCAGAGCGACAACAAGGACCATGGAGGCCACACTGCTACTATAGCCGTTGTCCAGGACCAGCTTGACAAGCTCTCCTTCGACCTTGCTTTTATGGGGTGTGTTCTGCCGTAAGAGAAGAAATAATTTCAGCATAATGAACAATAGTATAGGTTAGAAATTAAATGATAACAACGATTCCTCTTTCATCGGGAACATATTAAGTTAACTCTTTCAAACCAATTACCTCAAAATCTATTTGCAAAGGCATATCCATGAAAATCACCTTCCACGGCGCAGCTAAAACGGTAACGGGATCACAATTTCTTGTCGAGGTCAACGGCTACCGACTTCTTCTCGATTGCGGCATGTTCCAGGGGAAACGCAAGAAAGCCTTTGAGTTGAATCGGCAATCCCCCTGCCCCGGCCAAAATATTGATGCGGTCATTCTCTCCCATGCCCATATTGATCACTCAGGAAATATTCCCTGCCTGGTCAACAATGGTTTCGAGGGCGATATCTTTTCCACCTCTGCCACCCGTGATCTTTGTGCCGTCATGTTGCTGGACAGTGCCTTTCTCCACGAGAAGGATGTCGAGTATGTCAATCGGAAACGGCAGAAAGAGGGGAAGAATCCTTTTGAACCGCTCTATACCAAGAAGGATGTTGTCAGCGCCATGCAGTACTTCGTGGGCATAAGTTACAACCGCAAACGCCAAATCCTCCCGGGAGTGGAATTAACCCTGGTTGATGCCGGCCATATGCTCGGCAGCGCCCATGTTATTTTAGACATCCAGGATAACGAAACCGGCAAACCCAGAAGGCTTGTTTTCAGCGGTGACATCGGCCGCCCCGGCATTCCCATTATCCGTGACCCCGAGCCTATTCTCGAAGGAACCGACATCCTCATTATTGAGAGCACCTACGGCGACAGATCACACCCACCCTATCCTGAGTCTGAAAATGAATTGAAAAGGATTGTCAATGAAACAATGGCCCGGGGGGGGGCGCTTCTCATCCCTGCCTTTGCCGTGGGCCGCACCCAGCAGATCGTTTATGCCCTGCATAAACTTTTTAAAAAGGGAGAAATCCCGGAGATACCAATTTATGTGGATAGCCCCATGGCAACCAGAACAACTGACATCTTTCGCCTGCATCCGGAAGCCTATGATAACGAGATCCTGCAATTTATGCTGCAGGACCGCGACAACAATCCCTTTGGTTTTGAGACGTTAAAATACACCGCCTCGGTGGAAGAGTCCAAGCTGCTGAGTGGTTCAGACCGGCCCGCCATTGTGATCAGTGCCAGCGGTATGATGGAAGGGGGCCGTATTCTCCATCACCTTAAAAGACGGATAGGTAATCCGAAAAACACCATCCTGGTTACCGGCTGGCAGGCCCCCTATACCCTGGGCCGAAAAATTGTTGATGGCGAAAAGGACATCCGGATTTTTGGTGATGAATATCAGGTCAGGGCCAAGGTGGAGGTTGTCACCGGATTCAGTGGCCATGCCGACCGCGAAGGACTGCTGGCCTGGGCCGCGGCCATGAAGAAAAAACCGCGGCATACCTTTGTCGTCCATGGTGAGGAGGAGTCAGCCACCGCCTTTGCCGATGCCTTGGGCACTGAACTCGGTTTTACAAACGTTCACATTCCCGACCCCCATCAGAGCTTCACTCTTTAAGAGGGATAAAATGGTTTACGACAGCGGAGCTGAGCAGGTAGGCTATCCACAAGCTTCTCCGCCAATTACCCCTTAACCAACCAGGACGCCATTACGTCATGCTTTCTTTTCGTCGCATCAACAAAACCTTCCTCACCGGTCTTGTCGCCCTCCTGCCGATCACAGCCACTGTCTATCTCTTTTTCTGGGTCATGGGTGCGGCAGAAGGCTTTTTCGGCCGTATCCTGCAAGTTGTTCTGCCTGAGCAATGGTATCGACCCGGCATGGGCGTAGCGGCCAGCCTGACCATGATCTTTTTGGTTGGCCTCATGCTGGAGTTCATCCTGATCAAGGCCATTGCCGCGAAGTTTGAAGGCATCATTTGCCGGGTGCCGCTGGTGAAGAGCATTTACGGTTCGACCCGTGATTTTCTCGCCTTTCTGCTGGAGGGCAAGACCAAGGGGCCGCGCCCGGTGGTGGCCTACACCTTCGCCAATAATATGACCATGGTCGGTTTTATCACCAAGCGGGATCTCTCCTTCCTTAACAGCGATACCGTTGCCGGCAAGGTGGCGGTCTATTTCCCCTTTAGCTACCAGATCGGCGGCTATACCGTCATGTTGCCCACCGACCAGCTCACGCCTCTAGATATGCCCATGGAGCAGGCCATGCGCTTTGTGATGACCGCGGGTATCATCGAAAAGGACAAACCCACCGCCAACCACCAGGGGCCCGCGTAGGCCCTGAACGGGAAAAGACGCCATGGAAACAGGTAGTATCAGTGAATATCTCAAGTTCTTTGCCGCCCTGCTGGCCATTGTTAACCCGGTAGGGGCCATCCCGATCTTCATCAATATGACCGTGGATCAGGAGGAAGGGGTCCGTAACAAAAACGGCATCATGGCCTCCATCTCCATGGCGATCATCCTGGTTGTGGTCCTGTTCAGCGGCGAGGCGATACTGCGCTTCTTCGGCATATCGGTGGGTTCTTTCAGGGTCGGTGGCGGCATCCTGATCCTGCTCATGGCCATTTCCATGCTGCACGCCAAGATGAGCCAGGTCAAGCAAACAGCAGAGGAGGAGCTCGACTCGGCTGAACGCGACAGCGTGGCCGTGGTTCCCCTTGGCACCCCGCTCTTAGCCGGCCCCGGGGCGATCAGTACCGTTATCCTCTACGCCCAGCGCTATACCTCGGTGAGCCACTATCTGTATCTGCTCGCGGTCATCGTCCTCCTGGCAGGCCTGACCGCCCTGTCATTCCGGCTGGCCCCCACCATTGCCAGGCTGCTGGGCAAGACCGGCATCAACGTGGTCACCCGGCTCATGGGCCTGATCATGGCAGCGGTGGGCGTCGAGTTTATTGCCAACGGCCTCAAGCAGCTCTTCCCGGTCCTGGGCGGCTGAGCCCCTTGGCTGCCTCCGGGCCTGCCCTGGTGATAAACACAGTCGTCTTTCTTGCTGACCGGACTGCGCCTGCCCTTTTTTCGTGATAGACATCAGGCAGGGGAAACAATAGTATAGCTGTATGAATTGGTTAGCTATCGTCCTCCCCCCATTATCTTTTTTCGAGAGTATCCATGTTAGATTTTCTCAAACTTCGTTCAGATAAGGCCAATTTACCGCCCGGTTCGGCCGTCTATGTCGGTAAGGAACGGGCCCATATCGTCGAGATCCGGATTATGGACTATGACCGGGAGAATTTTGTCGACTCGTCTGAATTGGATATGGCTGATGTCCAGCGCCTGCGTGATTCTCCGTCCACCACCTGGCTCAACATTGATGGTCTTCATGAGGTGTCGGTGGTTGAACAGATCGGCAAGATGTTCGGCCTTCACCCCCTCACCATTGAGGATATCGTCAACGCCACCCAGCGTCCCAAGATCGATATTTTTGATGATTATGTCTATCTGGTCGTCAAAATGCCCCTTTATAACGATGAGCTCAATAGTATTGAGATGGAGCAGGTCAGCTTCGTACTCATGGAGCATATCCTCATCACCTTCCAGGAAAAAAGTGGCGACGTCTTTGACGGGGTGCGCACCAGGGTGTCAAACAATAAGGGCCGGATCAGAAAAATGGGTGGTGATTATCTCACCTATGCCCTGCTTGATGCCCTTATTGACAGCTATTTCGGTGTTTTGGAAAAGCTGGGTGAATATGTCGAGATCCTGGAACTCGAGCTGGTGGAAGATCCCCGGCCTGCCACCCTCCGTAAAATCCATGAACTGAAAAGGGAGATGATCCTGCTCCGGAAATCCGTCTGGCCCCTGCGCGAGGTGGCAAGCAGCCTGCAGCGGGACGAGATTCCCTTTATCACAGAGGCCACCGCCCCTTTTCTCAAGGACCTCTATGATCATGTCATCCAGGTTCTGGATATCGTCGAGACCTATCGCGATATCGTTTCCGGCATGCTTGACATCTATCTGTCATCGATCAGCAATAAGATGAATGAGGTGATGAAGGTCCTCACTATCTTTGCCGCCATCTTTATCCCCCTGACCTTTGTGGCTGGCCTCTACGGCATGAATTTCAATACGGAAAAAAGCCGCTTTAATATGCCTGAACTTAACTGGGTCTATGGCTATCCCTTTGCCCTGGCGCTGATGGCGGTGGTGGCTGGCCTGATGATTCTCTTTTTCAGAAAAAAAAGATGGCTTTAGTCTGACTCTTATTATCCACCGGAGGCGTGAAAACCCATGAGTAAAATCAAGATACTTCTTTTGATGGTAATTCTGCTGCTGGTGGTGGTCTTTACCCTGCAGAACACCGAGCAGGTTGATATCAAGTTTCTGCTCTGGCATCTTTCCCTGTCCAGGTCGCTCATGCTCTTTCTGGTCTTCACCCTTGGGGTACTCACCGGATTTGTATTGAGCATGCGTAAACCTGAGAAAAAGGGCGACCACGATTAATTAAAGCCCCTATGCAACCTGACCCGACAACCTTACCCTGTAGATGCCTATGAAAATAGAAATGGATCAACTCACAGCCCTGGGCTGGCAGGCCGGCTCTCTCCTGCTCATTCTGCTGGCGGGTTTTCTCAGCTTTCATATCGTCCGCAAAAGCCTGGAGCGTATGCTTGATGGCCGGCTGATTAACCAGTCTTTTTTTCTCGTGGCCAAAAACAGCATCCGTTGGCTTCTGATCCTTATTGTTATTGTGGCCTCCCTGCAACAGCTGGACATCAAGATCACCAACATCCTGGCGGCCCTGCTCACCGTTGCCGGCATGATCGCCATCGGTTTCATCGCCGTCTGGAGTGTCCTGAGCAACATCCTCTGTTCCATGATGTTGATCACCTTCAGAAATTTTGATATGGGCGATGATATTGAGATTATCGATCCTGTGGGCAATGATCCGGGCTTAAAGGGCCGGGTTGTCGGCTTTAATGTCATGTTCACCACCCTGGCTGAGGGCGGTGCTGACGTTGACCAGGCCATGCTCACCCAAATTCCCAACAATATTTTCTTCCAGAAAGCCCTGCGCCGCAAAGCAGGACAACATACAGAGGCCCTTGGCCAGTATCTGCTCAGCAAACCCCTGAAGATTGTCCATACCAACGAGGCTGACTCAGCCTGAAGGAGCTGTGTCAGTGACGGAGAAAACCAACAATAAATTCAGCACCTTGGGCGGAGTTTTACGCCGGCCATCCTCACCATCATGGCCGTTACCATGTTGATGCGCGCCAATTTCGTGGTGGATCATGCCGGTGTGGTCAATGCTGTTGTTCTCTCGTTTTTGCCAAAATGATAGACTGCCCTGACAGACCGGCAAGGGCATGCTGGTAGGCAGACGCCATTTTTACCAAGGAGACAGGGGTTATGGATCTTTTTCTTATTGGGGCCCAGATACTGGGTGGTTTGGCCTTGTTCATGTTCAGTATTGGCCAACTCAGCAACACCCTGAAAAAAATCACCAGCGTTCGCCTCAAAACCCTTCTCCAGCAGGTAACGAACAATCCAGTCAAAGGAACCCTGACCGGTACCCTGGTTACCTTTCTCGTCCAAAGCTCGAGCGTCACGGTCCTGCTCCTGCTCGGATTTGTCAATGCCGGCATCATGAATCTGCGCCAGGCCATCTTTGTCTTGTTGGGTTCGGGAATTGGCACCACCATCACTGCCCAGATCGTCGCCTTCAAGGTCACGATGTTCTTTTACCCCCTGCTGGTTCTTGGTTTTGGCCTCAAAACCCTCTGTACAAAAGAAAAACTGAAGAATAGTGGTGAGATTATTTTTTCCCTGGCCATGATCTTTTTGGCCATGAAGATCATGGCTGATGGCTCCAGGCCGCTGAAAGATTTCCCCCTGTTCCTTGAGTTGATCGCCAAGCTAGGCATCTACCCCCTCCTGGGCATTTGTCTCGGCTCACTGTTCACCGCCATCACCAGCAGCAGTTCAGCCACCACCAGCCTGGTAATTGCCATGAGTATGGAAGGGGTGATCGGTCTGCCCTCCGGTATCGCCCTGATCATCGGGGCCAATATCGGCACCTGCGTCCTGGAACTCATCGCCGCCGTCGGCACCAACCTTGCGGCGCGCAGAACAGCAATGGCTCAGTTTATGATCAATGTCATCGGGGCCGTGCTCATTTACCCCTTTCTCAAGCCCTTTGCCTACCTGATCAGTCTGACCGCATCAGATATTCCCCGTCTGATCGCCAATGCCCATACCGCCTTCAATGTCACGGTGAGCTTGGTGCTCATGCCCTTGGTCGGCCTGCTCATCGTGCTCCTCAAGAAATTGGTGCCAGGCGTGGAGGAGTCGCAAATCGGCTCGTACGGTCTCCTTGACGACAAATTTCTACAGACGCCGGCGGTGGCACTTTATGAGGCGGAAGAGGAGGTGAACCGGATGGCGGCCATTGTTGAAGAGATGCTGCGTTACGCCAAGCTGGCTTTCTTTAAAAACGATCGGGATGCGCTCAAGAGCCTTGCTGACAACGAGCGTCTTGTTGACGCCATTAATGGCAAGTTGGGCAGTTACCTGGCCCAAATAAGCACCGTGATGCTGTCGGAAAAGGATGCCGACAAGAAACGGGTCCTCGCCCACGCCATAACCGATATTGAAAGGGTGGCTGATCTTGCCGAAAATATTGGCGAATACGCAGGCCAGAAAAACGTAGTTTTTTCTGATTCCGCAAAAAAAGAGCTGGAAAAGGTCTTTGACAATACCGTCCTCGTTTACAGTATGGCGGCCAAGGCCCTGCGCCGTAAGCGCCGTTCCCTGGCCCTTGATATTGGCCAGCTGGAAAAAGAACTTGATGAAATGGAGATCATGTACCTCAAAAAATATATCGTCAGAGAGGGAACCGATGCTTGCCAGCCAAGGGTGGATGCCCTCTACCCCAATATCCTCCAGGATCTCGAGCGCATCAGCGACCATGCCAATAACATCGCCGAGCATGTGATGCAGATCACCTGAGGAGTGGCCCCGACTCTCGCGTTGAATCTGCTGACACACCCGGTGCTACCCCCCCTCCTCCCCAACCAACAACCAGCAGGGCAGGGGGAGGCCTTACACTATTGCATTAAGACAAGGGTATCTCTTTGCTTGCCTTTGGTTCAGCAGCAGTGACCATTTCCAACCTCAGAGGTATTGAGGGGTCGAAATGGACATCACGCTGGGGAAAGGCAATAACCAGGCCAGATTCGCGGAACATATCATCAATGATAAAGCGGAGATCACTCTCGATCCGTTTCTTGTCATTGATCAGTTGGACCGTGATCCAGAAATAGACGGTAAAAACCAGGGAGTTATCACCAAAATCATTAAAAAACACATAGGGCTTCGGATGATCCAAGGCCTCCGGGTGGGCACGCACCGCGCGCATAAGGACCTTCCGCACCTCCGCGGTGGGCGAGCCATAAGCCAGCCCAACCGTGACATCACCCCGGATGATCTTGTCGCTATGGGTCCAGTTGATAATATTATTTTCGAGAAAATAGCTGTTTGGCACCAGCACGTGGATATTGGCAAAGGTGCGGACCCGGGTGGAGCGGGCACCAATCTCTTCAATCTTGCCGACAATATCAGCCATCTGAATAAGATCACCCACCTTCACCGGCTGCTCGGCCATGAGAATAAAACCGCTGATGAAGTTACTGATGATCTTCTGGCCGCCAAAACCAACGCCAATGGCCATCGCACCACCAAGAAAGGCAAAGGCGGTGAGGGGGATGCTCACCACCCGCATGGAGACCAGGACCACCACACAGAGGGTCAGGTAGTAGAGGATTTTCTCGGTTATGGCCGATCCACTTTCGCTTAACCGGGTGCGGGGCAGAATGTGCCTTTGCACAGCCCGGGTGAAATAGCCGGCCAGGATGATGCCAAAAACCAGGAGAAAAAGGGCAATACTGATCTTGCCCACCGTGACACTCTGGTCATCAACAACCATGAGCTCAAACTTCCAGGCCCCCTTGACCTTCGCGGCCAGCGCCGCCATCTTTTCGTAAAGAATATTTTCGGCCAACTCAGCACTCACCTCATCCACAAACCGAGACGCCATCTGGTTGGTGATGCTCAGGGTGGTCAAATAGGCCAGGGTGGATTCCGACATCTTTTTTAAGGCATCCAACTGCTCCTTTAAATTGCCCTTCATCTCCCAACTCAGATTATCCTGGCCAAGCTTTTTTTCCACCTGGCTGATCTGAAGATGCAGATTAACCTGCTGGCTCTGTTCCAGGGCCAGGGCCTGCTGGACCCTTTCTTGTTGAAAGATCGCCGCTTTCTGCCACATTTTCAAATCAGCAGTCGCAGCATCCCCCTTAATCAAGTCATAGCGCTGCTTCCATACCTCTTTCTGATAGTTGAAAAGCTGCTGGGAGCCCTCATGCTGTTCCAGGCCGCGCTGACAGGCCTGACGCCAGGCCTCCACCGCGCCCACCGCGACTTTGGCCTCCACGTATTCAACGCCCTCGCCACTTATTTTTTCAAGTTTCTTTTGGGCCTTGAGGAGCAGGGTCTCTGTCTTCTGCAGTTTCTTGAGAAGATCATCGGCCCCCTTTTGCAGCTCTGCCTTTTTCTCATCAATGCTGGCCAGCTGTTTTTCCAGATCTTCGGCGTCAAAATGAAGATTGGCCCGGATATGGTCCACCCGTTGCTGGGCCACAGAAACCTTTATTTCAGCAATCTCAAGCTTTGTGCCGGCATTTTTAAGGGCCAGTTCCTCATAGCGCACCCCGGCCCTGGCCAGATCAAGCTCGGCCTGACTACCAGCAATTTTACCCTGCAGGACAAGGAGCGCCCCGGCATCTTTGCCAGGGGCAGTCTCCGCCTTAATCTCCCTGAGCTGCTGTTCAGCCTCTTTCAAGCGCTGCCTGGCATTCTTGGCCATCTTTTCACGCAGGGCCAGGGACAGCTGGGCGGTCTCCTTCCCACTCACCCCCTCGTCTAACTGGGCGATGGTGTCGTCATAAATTTTCAAGGAATAGGGGGGGAGCTGGGGCAGTTCAAAGGCCTTGCCGGTTGCAATGGCCTCTTCCAGAGATTTTTTTTCAGCAGCAAAGGCCTCAGCCCTTTTCAAGGATAACAGTTGGCGATTATAAAAGTTCAGGGTCTCCTGGGCTTTCTCGGTGCGCTCCTTGAGCTGAGCCAGGCTGACCCCCAACGACTTGGCTGTCTTTTCGTTTTCCGCCTCCTGAAAAGCCTTAATTCTGCCCTGCAGGGCATCTATTTCGGCATTTATCTCCGCCTCAGTAATCTGAGCGTTGGCTGACGTTCCTGGTTTTTCAGGAGAAAGTGGCCCAGCCCCCTCTTCGCTCTGTACGGCTGAGGAAAAGACAGCAAGAAAAGCAAGGATCAGGGAGAAAATTACAGATTTTTTTGTCATTCGCATCAGGGGCCTCTTAGCCAGGAAATGCCATTTTATTCATCCAGAACAGTTCTCGTCCCGTATCAATCTCACAAACAGCAGAGATCATAAGGTGAAAAAAGGTCTGCTTTGTTTTTTTTGTTTGGCCCGCCCAGGGCCCGTAAAATCAACCAAGAGCGGTGAAAATTAAACTAAAGCCCCTACTCCCCCTTGTTACCAACCAGATAAAGCCAGACATATCCACAGACCCCGGCAATAACAGAGGAAAGAAGGACGCCGACCTTGGCCTCGAGCAGCAACTCAGGAGATCCTTTAAAGGCCAGCTCGCCTATAAAAATAGACATGGTAAAGCCGATGCCGGCAAGCAGAGAGGCCCCGGCAATATGACGCATATTAACGCCATAAGGTAAGCGGGAAGCCCCGGCCTTAATAAGGAGCCAGACGCTGAGGAAAATTCCGAGAAATTTACCGCCGACAAGCCCCATAACCACCCCCAAAGTCACCGGATGTTGAAAATTACCTGCCAGGCCGGAAAACTCAATGGGGATACCGGCATTAACCAGGGCAAAGAGGGGCAGGATTAAAAAGGCACTCCAGGGATGAAGGCCCTGCTCCAAGCGCTGAAGAGGCGAGGCCATACTATGGACGCCATTTTCCAGCCCTTGCAGGACACCATGCACCTCAATATTTCTCATTACCGAATGTTGTGGATCATGGATCTTTTCAAAACGCCAAAGCAGGTTAAACATCAGCTCACTGAATTTAAGAGGCGCACAGCGCGAGTTGGCAGGAACGGTCAGGGCGGTAAGAACCCCGGCCAGGGTGGCATGGACTCCTGACTTGAGCATGGCCAGCCACAGGCAGCTCCCCAAAACCGCATAGGGAAGCGGGCCACGCAGCCCCACCAGGTTACAGACCACCAGCAGCCCGAAAAAAAACGCGGCAAGCAGCAGGGCCTGCCAGACAATGGTCTGGGTATAAAAAAGGGCGATGACAATAACAGCACCCAGGTCATCAACAATGGCCAAGGCCAGCAAAAAACCAAAGAGG
>JBFFNX010000073.1:0-12694 GCA_041562995.1 Desulfurivibrionaceae bacterium | reverse complement strand
GCATGGGCCATCAACTCATTGGATTTCTTGGTGGCGGCATAAAGGGAGACCGGATGGTCGACGTTATCATGCACTGAAAAAGGCATGGTGGTGTTGCCACCATAGACGGAGCTTGATGAGGCAAAGACCAGGTGTTTGACCTTGGTATGGCGGCACCCCTCGAGAACATTTACAAAACCGAGGAGGTTGGAATCGGCATAGGCGTGGGGATTGGTCAACGAATAGCGGACCCCTGCCTGGGCGGCCAGGTTGACCACAGCGTCAAACTGCTGGTCAACAAAGAGACGCTCCATACCGGCGCGGTCGGCTAAATCCAACCTAACAAACGAGTATTTAGGCTCTGCCCTTAGTTGATCCAGCCTTGCCTGTTTCAGAGCAGGATCATAATAGTCATTGAGGTTGTCAATGCCGACTACTTCGAATCCAAGGGCCAGCAGTTTTTGACTAAGGAAGTAGCCGATGAAGCCTGCCCCGCCTGTGATGAGTATTTTTTTCATATATTTAAACAAGTTTGCGGGAGCTCATATCCCTTAGCAAGCAGAACTTCAGCGAGATAGGCACCTTCTTGGCCGGTTACACCGGCTATTGATGCTTTTTTCATATTAGCCCGTGAGGGAAGTTAGAGGTGAGGGGCTTGTGTGTGTGTGTGTGTGTGTGCGAGGCGTCAGGATGAGGTGTTAAAATTCGACACTTTACGCCTGACTCCCTGCCAAGTCGTTTCGTTTATTTAGTTGCTATTTTGACCTTTTTTCTCAAAAAACCCAACAGCTTTCTTGATCATTCCCAATGAAGTTCAAGGTTCAAAAGACAAGGTGTGGTGTTGCCTCTTGCCCCATGACCAGTAAAAAGCTACTCTTCCCCAGTTATCAAGGCAAGCAACTCCCTCGTCTTCTCTTCCATAAGTTGCCGATCAGCACGAGCCTCAACATTGAGGCGGAGCAGCGGTTCGGTGTTGGACTTGCGGATGTTAAACCGAAAATCGGCAAAGGTCATGCTGAGGCCGTCGGTGTAATCCTTTTCAAGGGCGCTCTGGCCATAGGTAGACTCAATCTTGGCAATGATGGCATCGGGGTCTTGCACCTTGTTATTGATCTCGCCACTGACCGGATAGGCTTGCTGGCGCTCGGCGAGCATCTCCGAGAGAGGAGCCTCAGCCCCTGACAACATCTCTGCCACCAGCAACCAGGGGATCATGCCGGAATCGCAGTAAGCAAAATTACGGAAATAATGATGGGCGGACATCTCACCACCATAGATAGCGTCTTCCTTACGCATCCTCTCCTTAATAAAGGCATGACCGGTCTTCGACATGATGGGGATGCCACCGGCCTGGCTGACAACATCTTGGGTATTCCAAATGAGACGGGGATCGTGAATAACCTTGCTACCGGCTGCTTGCTGGAGGATGGCCTGGGCCAACAGGCCCACGATATAATAGCCCTCAACAAAATCACCCTTTTCATCAAAGAGGAAGCAGCGGTCAAAATCACCGTCCCAGGCAATGCCCAGATGGGCGCCATGGTCGCGAACAGCCTGGGCCGTTATCTCTCGGTTCTCAGGCAGGAGGGGATTGGGGACACCGTTTGGGAATGTGCCGTCCGGAGTATGCTGGAGCTTAATGAAGGTAAAGGGCAGTTGAGACTCAAGCGCATCAATGATCGCTCCGGCACAACCATTGCCGGCATTCACCACAAGCTTTAAATGTTTGAGTTTATCGCAATTGATATAGCCCAGCAGATGCTCAATATAGGCAGCGCGGATATCAACATCCCTTTTACTGCCAGACTTTGCCGCCCTATGCGCTGCGCCCTGGGCTGCCAAACTCTCAATATCCCGTAGACCTGTGTCACCACTGATTGGCACAGCGCCCCTTTTCACCAATTTCATGCCATTATAATCAGCCGGGTTATGGCTGGCGGTGACAATAATGCCGCCATCAACATCAAGGTGAAATGCGGCAAAATAAATCTCCTCGGTGCCGCATTGGCCCAGATCAAGGACATCAACACCGGCGTCCATAAAGCCCTTAGCCAGTGCAGAGCCCAGCGAAGGTGAGGAGAGACGGATATCATGACCAATGGCCACAGATTTCGGTGAAAAATGAATGGCGTATGCCTGGCCGATATTATAGGCCAGATCTTCATTTAACTCATCCGGCACGCGGCCGCGGATGTCATAGGCTTTGAATGGGTTCATATTTAGGGGTGGATAAATAGTGCGGGGTGAGGGGGGCTCTCCTGACACCTGACACCTCACTTTCTTTTTCTGGCTCTTTCAGCTTTGAGCCCTGTTCAGCGATCAGAACCGCCCGTAATTATCTTCAAAGCGGACAATATCATCTTCGCCGAGGTAGCTGCCGGATTGAACCTCAATGAGTTCCAGGGGGATAACTCCGGGGTTTTCCAGCCGATGGGTAACCCCAAGGGGGATAAAGGTTGATTCATTTTCGCTGACAACGAATACCTCTTCACCTTTGGTAATCTTAGCAGTGCCCTTGACAACGACCCAATGTTCGGCCCGATGGTGATGCATCTGTAAAGACAAGACTGCTCCCGGGTTAACCGATATGAGCTTCACCTGGAAACGATCACCAAAGGTGACGCCCTCATAGGAACCCCAGGGCCGAAAAACACGGCGGTGGAGGTTTATCTCTGAACGACCCTGTTTTTTGAGGAGGCCGACAATGTGTTTGACATCCTGGACATGCTCTTTGGCAGCCACCAGGACGGCATCGGCGGTCTCGACCACAACGTGGCCTGTCAGGCCGACGGTGGCCAGCAGCCTACTTTCGGCATGGAGCAGGGAGTTGCTGGTGTTGTAGGCCGCCACATCACCGTGGATAACATTGTCGTTCTCATCACGCTTACCAACTTCCCAGAGCGCAGACCAGGAGCCGATGTCATTCCAGCCCGGATCCACAGGGACAACAACCCCTTTTGTGGTTTTTTCCATCACTGCGTAATCAATGGAGTCACTGGGGCATTGCAAAAAAGCAGCGGCATCCAAACGCAGGAAGTCAAGGTCCTCCACCGCATTACTGTAGGCCTGCTGACATGCCAGGGCCATCTTTGGCGCATGGCTTTCAAGTTCTGCCCAGAAAACCTCGGCCCCAAAAAGAAACATGCCGGAATTCCACAGATATTCATGGGATCCCACATAGTCCGTGGCCGTGGCAAGATCTGGCTTTTCCACAAATCTGTCAATAAGGTAGGCTGCTGGTTCTTGCCCTTGCCGCTTTGAGACTTCAGCATTGAGCTTCTTTACTTCCCCCTTCTTTATATAACCATAACCCGTTTCAGGGGCAGTCGGGGTGATACCAAAGGTGGCCAGATAGCCTTGACTGGCAAGATATGCCGCAGCCTGTACCGCCTCAATAAATTTAGGCTCATCTTTTATAAGATGATCGGCAGGAAGAACAAGAATCAAGGCATCCCTGTCTTTTTCCATGGCATATAGGGAGGCCAAGGCCGCTGCCGGAGCGGTATTTCGCCCTATCGGCTCAAGTATTATGGTCCAATCGGACTGTAAGCTCGCCCGGAGCTGTTCAGCAACGAGAAAACGATGTTCTTCATTGCAGATCACCAGAGGAGGAGCGACATCCTCCAAGCCAGCAAGACGCCCCACTGTTTGCTGAAGCATGGTGTCTTCGCCAGTTAAGGCAAGGAGCTGTTTCGGATAGGAGTTACGAGATAAGGGCCAGAGGCGTGTGCCTGATCCACCACAAAGAATTACAGGGATTATCATTTTTCACCTTACAGAGAGTAACGGCAGTTGGCAGTCGTCAGTGTGCAGAAAAAAACAGCCTATAGTCGAGGTGTCGCTTTATGCGCTTATCTGGAAGTCGGAGAAGGGGCAGTGGCTCGTTAAACTATCAAATGGTGACAGCAAACTGACGACTTTGTCAAAGAATAATGCCGCGATCCTTCAGCTCATTAATGACGATTTTTACACATTCATTCAGTGTCTGCTCGCCTGTCTTCAGGTCAATATCAGGGTTCAAAGGCGGCTCATAGGGCGAAGAGATACCGGTATAATTTTTAATCTCTCCCTTCCTCGCCTTTGCATAGAGGCCCTTGACGTCCCTCTCTTCACAAATTTCCAGGGGGCAATTGCAATAGACCTCAATCAGATTTTCCTCGCCAAGGATCTCTTTAACCCGTTGGCGGTCAGCATGGAGTGGTGAAATAAAGGCGGTGAGGGAAATGACTCCAGCGTCCAGAAAAAGATTAACCATATGGGCAATACGGCGCAGGTTCTCCCTCCGATCCTCCAAACTAAAGGCCAGATCGCCACAGAGCCCGTGACGGACATTATCGCCGTCAAAGACATAGGTACGGCATCCCATAAGATGCAAGCGTTCTTCTACAGCGTGGGCGAGAGTGGACTTGCCGGAACCGGAAAGCCCGGTAAACCACAGATTCACACTCATATGACCATTCAAGGTCTCACGCCGGGAACGGATAACCGCGGCACGGTGTTTGATGACGTTGGGAGAAGTTGTCATAGTAATAAAAGTTGGTAGTTTTAAGTTTGCGGTCGGCAGTTTATTCCCAGCTAAGCGCTTAAGGTGAGACTAAAACTACCAGATAAACAACTAAAGGGAGACTTGTACGGCAAACTGCAGACTTTCTTTTACTCCTTGCCACCCTTCTCTAGATAGATAACCAACTCCTGCAGACCTTGTCCAAAGGAAACCTCTTGCTGAAAAGAAAAGCGCTCGCGCAAGCGGCTGATATTGGCCAGAGAGTGTTTGACATCCCCTTGCCGGGATGGCTGGTGTGTCACCTCTATCGGCCGGCCAAGTAATGCCTGGAGCTGATCAACCAACTCAAGAAGACTGGTTTTGGTGCCCGTGCCGACATTCACCGGGCCACTGGCCAGAGTTTGGGCAGTAAGGGCCTTAACCAGCACTGTTACCAGGTCTGTTACATAAACAAAATCCCGGGTCTGAAGACCGTCACCATAGATGGTCAGTGGCTGACCAGTCAAGGAGCGATCAACAAAAATGCTGATCACCCCGGAGTAAGGGGATGAGGGATCCTGCCTGGGGCCAAAGACATTAAAAAAGCGGAAGATACCTGGTTCAAGACCATACTCACGCCCATAAAAGTCCAGATAGTGCTCGCTGGCTAATTTATCAGAGGCATAGGGAGTTAAAGGCTGCACCGATGCCGATTCAGAAATGGGGAGGGTTGTGCAATTGCCATAAACGGCAGCCGAAGAGGCGAAGAGAAAACGGTGAACATCATGGCGACGGCAGGCCTCTAGGAGATTGAGGGTACCGATGAAATTACTGGCATGGGTGCCAGCCGGGTCTTCGACAGAGGCCTGCACCGAGGCCACAGCAGCCAAGTGGACGATGGCGCTAACTCCCTGCACCGCCTGATCGACAATATGGCTGTCAGCAACGTCACCTTCGACAATCTCCAAGCCCGCATGCTCTTGAGGCAGATTGGCAGACTTGCCCGTAGAGAAGTTGTCAAGGATCCGTACCAGGAAACCATCACCCAGAAGTCTCTCAACAAGATGGGAACCGATGAAGCCGGCGCCGCCGGTTACAAGGATTTTTTTTACGTTTTCTGACATGGTTTACGTCCGAATGCAATTTCCAGAAACCTGCCCGGCAGGGAGAGTTGTTCACCTTGCTCAAGAGGTGCCAGGGTGAGACCTTTCAGCTTGTGCGCAAATAAAAAGCAGATCGTATCAACTCGTCAATATTGCAACAATACTCCCTCCCCCACTTGATGGGAGAGGGAGAAAGCTTGCAAGCTATAGGAGTTGATCCGATACTAGCTTGCAAAAATCACCCGGCAGAATTTCCTCTTGCCCACCTTAAGCAGCACTTCTCCTCGGGTCGGCACATTATAATCCTGATCGCTGATCTTCTCACTGTCAAGGGAAACTGCATTTTGACTGATCATCCGCCGCCCTTCCCCGGTGCCCTTGACCATGCCCGCATCAGCAAGGAGCTTTGGCAGCCAGATGGACTCTTCTCCACAAGAACAGTGGAATTCAGGGATTTCGTCAGGCAGGTCATGCTTCTTAAAGACGGTTTCAAAATGGGCCTCCGCCTGGACAGCGGCATCCTGATCATAGAAGCGGGCTGTTATCTCGCGGGCCAGCTGCATCTTCGCAGCCTTGGGATGTACCGTACCCTTTTCCACGTCCGCTTTCAGTTGGGCAACCTCATCGTGGGCCAAATCACTGAGCAACTCATAATAGCGCCACATGAGCTCATCGGAAATGGAGAGGATCTTGCCATAGATATCATTGGCATCATCCGTAATGCCGATATAATTACCCAGGGACTTACTCATCTTATTGACGCCGTCAAGACCTTCCAAAAGCGGCAGGGTAATGACCACCTGCGGCTCCTGGCCCCAGGCACGCTGGAGGTCGCGGCCCATGAGGACATTAAAGCGCTGATCCGTGCCGCCAAGCTCGACATCCGCCTCCAGGGCCACCGAGTCATAACCCTGAATCAGAGGATAGAGAAACTCATGGATGGAGATGGGCTGTTGGCCTTCAAAACGTTTGCGAAAATCGTCCCGTTCCAGCATCCTGGCCACGGTGAGCTGAGAGGCCAGGCGAATCATGTCAAGGGAGGTGAGTTTATTTAACCATTCACTGTTAAAGACAATCTTGGTCTTGTCAGGATCAAGGATCTTAAAAATCTGCTCCTTGTAGGTCTCGGCATTTCTGGCCACATCTTCTTTGGTAAGGGGCGGCCGGGTCTTGCTCTTGCCGGTGGGGTCACCAATCATGCCGGTGAAATCACCAATCAAAAAAAGAATCTCGTGTCCAAGGTCCTGAAAATGTTTCAATTTCTGGATGAGGACGGTGTGGCCCAAGTGGAGGTCAGGGGCTGTTGGGTCAAAACCGGCCTTGATGCGCAACGGTACGCCTGTTGCCTCTGACTTTTTAAGCTTGGCAATCAAATCATCTTTATTGATGACATCGACAGTCCCCCTTTCGATGAGGGCAATTTGCTGATCAATTGTGTAATTCATGAATTAAAAGAGAGAAGGTATAAAAATATAGAAATTAAAGGAGATAAAAAAAGTTAGAGAAATAAAGAAACCCGGAGGCAGCCCTAGAGAAACATCCCCCATGCGGACCTCCTGAATCTTCTTTATTTCTCGCCTTTCCTATTTTGCATATTCAACTGAGCGTGTTTCCCGGATCACCGTCACCCTGATCTGACCGGGATAGGTCAAATCACTCTCGATTTTCTTGGCAATTTCCTTACTGAGCAAACCGGCGCCGGGATCGTTAACATCGCTACTGTCAACAACAATACGAATTTCACGACCGGCCTGGATGGCGAAGGATTTTTCCACCCCTTTAAACGACATGGCAATCTTTTCGAGATCATCAAGACGCTTGACATAGGACTCGAGCATTTCTTTACGAGCACCGGGCCGAGCGCCGGACAGGGCATCGGCAGACTGGACAAGGACATCTAAAATAGAGTCTGGGGCCACATCCTCATGATGGGCAGCTATGGCATGAATAATGGCCTCGGGCTCACCGTATTTCTTGGCCAGATTGGCACCGATGCTGGCGTGGGAGCCTTCGACCTCATGGTCAACGGCCTTGCCGATATCATGGAGAAGTCCGGCCCGTTTGGCCTGTTTGACATCAAGGCCCAGTTCCGAAGCCATTATGCCACAAAGGAAGGCAACCTCCAGAGAATGCTGAAGGACATTCTGGCCATAGCTTGTCCGATAGCGCAGGCGGCCGAGTAGCATAATTATTTCGTGGTGAATACCATGGGCGCCCACGTCAAAGGTCGCCTGTTCACCAGACTCGCGCATCGTGGTCTCAAGTTCCTTTTCCACCTTGGCAACAACCTCTTCAATGCGGGCCGGATGGATACGGCCATCGGCAATAAGCTGTTCAAGGGCCTGGCGGGCAACCTCGCGGCGAACCGGATTAAAACCGGAGAGAATAACGGCCTCAGGGGTGTCATCAATAATGATATCAATACCGGTGGCCGCTTCAATGGCCCGGATATTTCTACCCTCCCGACCAATAATCCGGCCCTTCATCTCATCATTGGGCAATGGCACTACAGAGACGGTCTTTTCAGCGACATAATCACCGGCATAACGGGAGATTGCCAGGGCCAAGATATTTTTGGCCTTCTTATCCGCATCAATTTTCATCTCGTTTTCAATACGGACGATGGTCTTAGCCGCTTCCATGCGGGCCTCACTCTCAATACTTTCGGTGAGTTTGGCAATGGCCTCTTCCCTTGAAATGCCGGAGATTTTCTCAAGTTTAAAGCGCTGCTCCTCAATAAGGGCGCCAATCTCCTTGGCCTGTTCAGCCACCTGCTCCCTGCTGGCAGTAAGGGTCTCGACCTTATTGAGCAAATCCATTTCACGTTTATCAAGCAAATCAACCTTACGATTTATCTGCTCGATTCTTTGGCTCAGCAGCTCCTCCTCCCTGAGGAGGGTAACCTTGAGCTCCTGCACATCTTTTTCGGCGTCTTGCCGTAATTGCAATGACTCTTCCTTGATCCGCAGCTCCGCATCCTTTTTAATCTGGGCGGCTTCGGACAGTGCGTTTTCAAGGAGCTTGCGTCGTTGGCTTTCAATATCCTGCTGTTTACTCGCCTCCATTTTCTTTTTCAAAAAGAAGCCGGTGACAATACCAACAACAAAACATACGAATATATATATCAGAACCTGTGTATTCACGAGGTATCTCCAGGGTAAGACCATAACATCACCAAAGCCCCAAGCAACAAAACTCCCTTGGTCGACTTTGGCAGGTCAGTTATATAAAAAAAGAAGGAAAGTGGAAAAAGGAGAGATGTTACCTAGATAGGCACATATAAAGAAGGGATGGTTAGAAAAAAAAGGACGTATGACTTAACTACTACTTCCGCCCCTTTGATAACACTCTTGAAACCAAAATACATTCTTCATATATAAGCTGGGCTCACCCAGGAATTTCTCACCAGTGCTTTCCTTGTGCTGGCAAACAGAAAGACACTTTTTTAACACTTTGTTCTTTTGTGGCACTCGGACAGCCTTTCTCAACGCTGTCAACTCTTACAAAAGAGCTTGTCACAAGCTCATATAAAATCTGTCTATCTTCTTTAAGATAAACAGCTATAAAATAAAACCAAGGCTCTCGTAACGAAGCAATAAAATCCCCCGCCTTGGCCGTCTTGGTAGCTACATCGAACCTAACATAGTTAGGTGGGAGAAGCTCATAATACCCTCGAGTGATTTCGCAGCTAAGCGAACATTCTCTAAAGTATCAGGGGAGTCGCCCTAGATGCATGAGTTGGCTCGAAAATGCTGCCAATAACGAACCAGGCAGGGGAAAAAGTACCAGAAGAGTAGACGTCTTACTTGTTAGAGAACCTGATTAATGTTGCCGTGGATGCGGTCAACAGATTCTTCTATCTTCAAACGATATTCTTCAAAATCTCTTTTCAGCCTCACATACTTACCAGCCATATTAAGGCTGGCAAGTATAGCAATCTTGTTAACAGGCAAACTTGAGCGGTGGCCTTCACCTTCGAGCTGGGACTTCACCAACCCTAAAATTTCTTGAACGTCCTCCTCAGGGGCATCGGTAAAAAGGGGATACTCCTGCCCGAGAACTTCAAATTTAACCACCCTCTCCATACTATTCACACCTAAACCCAAAAAAAGCTACAAAATTCCTGAGCGCCAACTTTAAACACCCATATTAAAAAGATGCTTTTGCGATTCCTGGGGAGCCGTGCCCTCAGGGGCTGGCTCTTGGCCGGAAGCACCGGCATGATCCTTGATCTGTTCCCACTCTTCAAGCTTGGTCAAGATTGAGCTCACCCGATGATGAACCTCTTCCTTATCCCCATGCATCTCGAGAATCTTGTCATGGAGTCTGCCAATCTCCTGTTTTTTTTCTGCCGCTTCCCCGACAAGCATTTCATTCTGCTTTTTCAACTCTGTATATTGAGCCAATAATCGACCAACAATATCTTCCAGCCGTGTTAATCCTTCAAACTCCATGAAACGTCTCCCAAACAGCTCCTGCCGGATGAATCAATTTAATTTCAGCGACATAGCTCGATAGTATAAAGAAAAACATAAACTAAATTTTATATAATCAACCCTAAAAACCAAAGTCAAGAACTTGTTTGCCAAGGCGTGAACAATCAAAACAAATGGTTACGTCTTGCCTGCCATAGGCGCAATGGTAATTTCATTTTCAGAAATGGACACAGTTCCCGGTGATACGATGCTAGCCGATTCGATCTTGACACCGATCAGAACAGAACCAGGACCCACCATGACGTCATCACCGATATAACTATTTTTGATATAGGCCTGGGATCCTACTTCACAGTTCCGCCCGATAATAACATTTTGATTAATCGTGCAGTTGGCCTCTATTACGGTGTCCTGACCAATGGAGGTGGCAGGGCTGATGGACAGGGTTGAAGGCCTGTGCAGGGAGACCCCGGAATCCCACAGCTTTACAAACAATTCCTGCTGCTTGATATCGTGGGCCTGAGCCAACTCTTGCCTGGAGTTAACCCCCAGGATTTCCTGGCTGTTTTGGCACATAAAACTGGAAACCTTAACCCCGGCCTCATTACCCTTTCTGACGATATCGGTAAGATACACCTCACCCTGGGCATTATTCGTATCCACCGTAGCGAGCGCCTGAAAGAGAAAATCGCGTTGAACGAGATATATGCCGGCATTAATTTCTTTGATACACCGTTGATCAGCAGTGGCATCTTTTTCTTCAACAATTTCTAGGAGCTGAAGCTGCTCACTGCAAACCATACGTCCATAACCACAGGGGGCATCAAGCTCCGTACTCATCACCGTAATCACATTTTGCTGGTCCTGATGATGGTCGATCATTGCCTGCAGGGTTTCGGAGCGAACAAGAGGGGTGTCGCCACAGAGAATGAGTACGGTGTCGCTGTCGGCATCGAGTCTTTCCTCACAGACTAAGACAGCGTGCCCGGTACCATTCTGCTCCTCCTGGACGGCAAAAGAAACATCATACGCAGCCAAGGCCCCTTGAACCATCTCATATTGATGACCGACAACGACAATGGTCTGGGCCAAGGGTAACTGACCAACAGCATCAAGGACATGGCAAACCATGGGCTGAAAAAAAACAGGATGAAGCACCTTGGGAAGTGATGATTTCATCCTTGTCCCTTTACCTGCTGCGAGAATAAGACAAGATATTTTCATATATGTACCTTTCCAGATTGAGTAATCGAAAGGCACTATAACTAAGGAAGTACTGGAGGCGTATAAAAAATATTTATCCCTCAAAAGAAAGATAAGGACAGTACTGCAAGGGAGCGAACGAACAAAATGTTGAAGAAATTCTACCTTTGAAAACCACAAAAAAAGGGGTGGATATTATGCCGAGAAAAGAGCCTCAAGCACAATATCCACCCCTAGAATTGCACCTTCTCTTTAGAAGCTGCCAAGGGTGCCTCAGTAATTAGGAAGCCTGTGGGGCCTCGGGCACATCATTACCATGACACTCCATACAATTAAATTGACCGGTTATGCCATGTTCAGAAGCTGGCTTGAAGTCATTGGTCGGCACGTACTTGCCCTCATGCCAGTCATTAAGAAGTTCAACAAGGCGGTAGGCAGTGCTAGCCGCCACCCGCGCGCAGCGATCCTTGCGCTCCGCACTTTTCAGAGGTAGTCCTGACTTCTTCATCCATTTGCCTACAGATATATGGCATAGGGGTGATTGGCTGGTTGTCTTCACTATTTTAGCAGGATCAATTCTGGCCTTTATCGGCTCATAGACAGGCATATTGGCCTCAGAGTACCATTGCATGATGTCCTCTGCTATATGATGAGCATCAGGAGAGCCGGCAATACGCGGGCCAATAATTAAATTGGCAACAATATTAGCGCCGGCCGGAGAACCACAAATAGTACCCCAGCCCACCTGACCGCCTTCCAGAAAGGTGAAAGAATCACTGGGAAAGGAGGTGTAAGGCTCACCGACCTTTTCACGAAGTTGACTGACAACACTATTAATTACCGCGGCGCCGCAGAAAACTCGATACCACTCCTCATAGCAGATCTCCGCTGTCTTGGCCGGATCAAGCTTTGCATAAGGCCAGGGCCATTTTTCCGTGCTGCCCCCCTTAGCCTGTGCCGAACTGAGAGCCCCACCAAAATGCGCCAGCGCAGCAGTAGTGGCTAATGCCCCGGCCCCAATAATCACGGATCTTCTTGACACATCTTTACAGCCCTTCTCTTCCATTTTCATACTTCCCTAACCTCTCTCTTCTTAGGGGTCATAAAACAGCCACCTTACATATGGCAGCCAGCGGTTAAAAAAAGTGGGTATAAAAAATGTGGTTCTCTCCCCAAGACCACTGCTCAGTTGCGACATATTGTCGCCATAAAAACCACAGTAGCACCATGCGAGGATGGCGAAAATATGGCAAATAGCCGCAGTGCGGCCAAATAGCATAGGAAGAGTCGGGAATATTAAGGGGAAAAGAGGATAACTGGCTGAAAGACAAGAGGATTTAAAAAGAACAAAAAAAAAGGGCTTATCAGTTAACCTGATAAGCCCTTTTATATAGAAAAAATTCGGCGACGACCTACTCTCCCACACAGTCACCCATGCAGTACCATTGGCGCTGAAGAGCTTAACTACCGTGTTCGGAATGGGAACGGGT
>JBFFNX010000072.1:0-12773 GCA_041562995.1 Desulfurivibrionaceae bacterium | reverse complement strand
CGGTCATGGAGGCCCAGTTGAAGCTTGGCTCAACGGGTTTCTCTTCGTATTGAAGAAGGCGCCCACCGCGCTCACCATCCTCATCGTCAATGTCCGCGACCCCAAAGCGCTGCGCCTTGTCGTGGGGAACCTTGACACAGGCAATGGTAAGGTCAGCATCTTTTTCACGGTGATAGGCGATGATGTCCCGGTAATCCATATTATAGATATGGTCGCCAGAGAGAATCAAGACCTCGTCAGGGTCGTGATAATTGATAAAATCTGAGTTTTGGAAGACGGCGTCGGCCGATCCCTTGTACCACGAGCTATTGCCGTAACCCGTGGAGGGAGGCAGAATGGAGACCCCGCGGTATTTACCGATCATGTCCCAGGCGGCACCGATGCCGATATGATTAATGAGGGAGAAACTGCGATACTGACTGAGAATAGCGACCTGTTCGAGGCCAGAGTTCATCAGGTTGCTGAGGGGGAAATCAATAACTCGTGCAAAACCACCAAAAGGAACTGCTGATTTTGGCCGGTAATGGGTGAGGACGTTGAGTTCATCGACCCTGCCGCCGGCTAAAATCATGGCAAGCGTTCTTGGCTTCAGCTTCATGAAAACCTCTGGGCAAAAGGAAAGAAAAATTAACGCCGGCAGGGGCAGCCTTGCTGGCTTTATGTTGTAGTTCTATCTTGCTACAGGTGGCGCCTGATCAGTCTTCTGAGGATATTGGTGCTGAAATCCTGATTCTGCTTGTCGAGATTTTTCAGGGGAACCTCGGCTCGCGCCGCCTCACGGTGACCACCGGCTGATCCAATCTCGCCAAAGGCTTTTTTGGCCGAAATACCGGCATTTTTACGGTAGCCATCACATCGAAAGATGACGATCAGGCGCTCGCCGTGGATGCCGGAGATGAAAACCCAGGAAACTGGATGGACTCGGTTGAAAAAATCAGCAATGATAACAAGAATATCCGGGCTGAAAACCCGACCAACATGGGCGTAGAGCCGATTGTTGCTGATCTTCATGGTCTCAAAAGCGGTCTTGAAATAGTTTAACTCAGAAATGCGTAATTCTGAAAGCTCAATTTTACGCACCAGGTTCTGGTTGGCAATATTAAAGAGATACCTGAACGAGATGGCATCGGCCAGCTTGGCCTTTTTTTCAAAATTTTGGGTGTCCACCTTAATAGCGTAGAAGAGGGCGGTGGCAAGGGCAACTGATGGCTTCATGTCGGCGGCCCGGAGGTATTCAACCATCATGGAGGCGGTTGCACCATAGTCCGGACGGATGTCGATGAGACTGGATTTCCACGCCCCGGTAACCGGATGGTGGTCAATGATCACATCAAAGGTGATGTCGTCAAAGAAGGGATTATGGGATGGCTGGGAGTCAAGGATAATGAATTTTGTGTAATCTTCCTTGTTGATACTCTTAACCCGCTCAGCATTAATCTTGAGCAGGTCCACCATGGCAATATTGCTTAACCTTCTGATTTCATTAGGGTAAACAATAGAAACATTCTTGGTGCGATAGCGAAGAAGACGCTTTGTGGCCATGGCGCTGGCCAGGGAATCCGGATCTGCATAAATAACGATGAGGACGTTATCTTCCTTCGAGAAGATATCCCAAAAATCCTGGAGACGGTCCTTGGCAGTTTTCTTGATACCTTGATGATTTTTTTTGAACTCGTTGGAACTTATTACTTCAGTCAATACATTCACCATGCAGGATCTGCCTGCAAGCCCTTTTGCTGACCAGTTGCCTGGCCACACCCCCTTGTGGACAAAATAAAAAATGGTAAATGATTCGTTTCAGACAAATAAAACGGATCACCACCATTTTTTATCATGTTGCTTTTACCACAGACAAAAGCAAAGATGCAAGTAACAGAGGCGGAAATAATTGTTGTTTAAAAACAGACAGTTGCTGCAATAAATGGCGGTTTTGACGAAGAATGACAATATTTTTTTAGAGGTTTCGCCAATCCGTTCATCCGTGTCCTGGCCGAGCAGAACTTTTAGCGCAGACCGGCAATAAAAGGCCCCACCGCCTCCGGACCCTTGGCATCGACCAGGTTAATGGTTGCCGTGCCGATGACGCCAATGTCGGCCTTGCCAATCAGCGAGGCAATATCATCGCGGCAGCTGATACCGAACCCGACAGCCAAAGGTAGGGTGGTGCCGCGTCGGCAGCGTTGCATGTAGCCGTTAAAGGAGGTGTCAAAATCGGTTTGTGTGCCGGTGACCCCTTTTCTGGCAACACAATAGATAAATCCCTTGGCACTGGCTGCCAGCTCCTGCATGCGCTCCTGGGTCGAGGTGGGGGCATAGATCAGGATGGGGGCAATATCATATTGGTTCGCCAGATTCCAGAACTCCTCACCTTCTTCGGGGGGAAGATCCGGGATAATAAAGCCCTTGATGCCGATCTCCTTGGCCTTTTTGAAAAAGGCCTCCACGCCATACTTGTAGAGGATATTGTAATAGGTCATAAAGAGGAAACTGGTGCCATGCGCTTGGCACATCTCTTCGGCAAAGGCCAGGCAATCCTTGACGGTGGTGCCTGCCTCAATGGCCTCCTGGTTGGCCCGGACAATGGTGGGGCCATCGGCCATGGGCTCAGAGAAAGGGATCTGCATCTCAATGAGTTCAACGCCGTTGGCCACCATTTGTTTGATCACCTGGCGGTTGACAGCCAGGGATGGGTAGCCAAGGACAATGTGGGTCATCAGCAGGATATCTTTGTCGGGACGGCTAAGCTCTGCCCTGATCGTTTGTTCAAGCTGCATACTCAGCCCCCTTTTTTATGATAAATTCTTTCCAGGATGGATCATCAAAGGCGTGAGCTATGGTGAAGATGTCCTTGTCGCCGCGCCCGCTCATGTTGATGATAAGGGCTTGATCCGCTTTCATGTCGCCGGCCTCCTTATAGGCCTGGACAAAGGCGTGGCTTGATTCCAGGGCCGGAATGATACCTTCCCGTTTCATGGTAAGATCAAGGGCCTCCATAACTTCCTTGTCAGTGGCAGCCTCGAATCGGACTTTACCCTGTTCCCAGAGATCGCTCAAGATGGGCGACACCCCAACGTAGTCAAGGCCTGCGGCCACCGAATGGGTATCCATCATCTGGCCGTCGCTGTTTTGGAGAAACATGGTGTGATAGCCCTGGGCCACTCCAGGGGAAGCATCCTTGGAAGCCAGGCGGGCCGCATGTTGGCCGGAGTCAACGCCATGGCCGCCGGCCTCAACACCGATGAGTTCCACTTGCGGATGATTGAGAAACCCTTGGAAGATACCCATGGCATTGGAACCGCCACCCACACAGGCATAAACTCTGGCGGGCAGGCTGCCAAACTGTTTAAGGATCTGCTCGTGGGCCTCCTTGCCGATAATGGACTGAAACCAGGCCACCATCTCCGGGAAGGGGTGGGGACCGCATACGGTGCCCATCACGTAATGGGTGTCATCCATCCTGGTCACCCAGTCGCGGAAGGCCTCGTTGATGGCATCCTTCAAGGTCTTGGAGCCGGAGGTCACCGGCACCACCGTCGCCCCCAGTTTTTCCATCCAGAAGACATTGGGACGTTGGCGTATGACATCCTCTTCACCCATGTAAATGGTGCACTCCAGGCCGAATTTGGCAGCCATGGTGGCGGTTGCCACACCATGCTGGCCAGCGCCGGTCTCGGCAATCACCCTTTTTTTACCCATTCTTTTGACAAGCAGGCCCTGGCCCATGACGTTGTTGGCCTTGTGGGCCCCGGTATGGTTGAGGTCTTCCCGTTTGACGAAGATCTGGGCGCCGCCAAAATGTTTGGAGAGGTTGCTGGCGTGGGTCAGGGGGGTGGCGCGGCATGAGTAGGTAGCCATGAGGTCCACGTATTCCTGCCAGAAGGCGGGATCTGCCTTGGCGGCAGTAAAGGCGGCATTAAGCTCCTGAAAGGTCTCGTAAAGGACCTCGGGGATAAAGGCCCCGCCCCACTGCCCGTAATAACCTGGTTTTTGCATCTGTCTTCCCTGAGGATGTTAAAATGCCGGCCTTATGAACCGGTGCATAAAAAAGGTCCTCATCATAACCATAAAGGGCCAAAGTCTCAAAGGGAAAAACTCTAACTATGCGCGTTTAAGCGCAGTGGCCAGAGACATTTTCCGTTCTGGGAAGCTCAGTCTATCCGTCTATTTTGTGGTGAAAATCGCCCTTGCCCATTTTGTCTTTGATATGCGAGTATAATGATGTGTTTTATCTTGATCAGCCACCAGGCTAAAACGAAAGGGGAGAAGGATGGTGCTAAAGAGAATCGTCGTTATGTTTATGGTTTTGCTGGCGCTGGGAGCGGTCGGATGCGAAAGACGGCAGGAACCTCTAAAGATAGGCCTGGCAATTAACCTGAGTGGTCGCGGTGGGGCGGCCGGTGAAGATATTCGTGACGGCGCCCTGCTTGCTGTGGAAGAGATTAACCGCCAGGGTGGGGTCAAGGGTAGGTCACTCCTGCTGCTGGTCAAAGACGACGAGAATTCCGCTGCAGGAATAGAGCGGGCGGACCAGGCCCTTATTGATGCGAAGGTTGTGGCCATAATCGGCCATAGCTACTCTTCAAATACGATTAAGGCCTATCCCCAGATAACCGGAAATAATATCTTGATGATTACCGGTTATACGGCAACAACCAAGCTCACCGGCAGGGACGATCTTTTTTTTAGAACATCCATTGATTGTCAAGTCTACGGTCAAAAGACCGCCACCCTCCTCAAGAAAAAAGGCATTGCCTCGGTGTCGTTTTTGATGGATATGAGCAACGCTGATTTTGTCCTGGACTATGCCGCCCAGGTGGGCCTCCATTACCAGGGTGAAATGACCATGGTACAGTTTGAGTCCCGTGACAAAGTTGACTGGCAGCGCCTGAGCCAACAACTTCTGGCCCCGTCTCCCGGGGCGATCATCATGCTTACTGAATCTAGTATGACTGCTGTGGGTGTGCAATATGTCCGCGATCAGGGTTTCACTGGCCCGGTGATCGGCACGATCTGGACCCAGTCGCCAGATCTCATCAGGATCGGCGGCCCAGCCACTGAGGGCATGTCCCTTGTCAGCTTTATTGCCCCTGATAACCAACGTCCCGACTATCTACAGTTTTCCAGCAAGATGCAGGAGAAATTTAATAAACCAGCCACCGCCCGTGCTTCCCGGGCCTATGAGATGATTTATATCCTGGCTGATGGATTAAAAAGGGCTGCCAAGATAGAAGATGCCCATTCTCTCAAAAACGCCCTGCTGGAGAGCGAATTTGAATCTATTTTAGGCACCCTGCGTTTTGATCAATATGGCGATGTGGTGCGGCCGGTGTACGAGGTGGTGGTAAGAGATGGCCACTTTGTCAATGGTGGGGAGATTCAGTGAGAGATCTGCGTCCCCTCCAGGACCATATCACCAGGATTCTTTTTACGGTCATCCTCTTGGTCTTTGCCGTGACTGGTACCCTTGTCGGGTGCTACCAGTATGTCGAGGGCCAGAAAGATGTGGCCAGAATTCTGGAGGGCCAGATCAAGATTGCCGAGTCCCTTATTCCAACGCTGCTCTTGGCCCATGAACAGCGCTACCAGCAAATTTTTCAGGAGGTTGCCGGTCGAGATCAACAGCTGATCCTGGAGAGAATAGGGGTTGCGAGTCGCCAGCGAGACCCCTTTGATGTCTGCTACGTGCTTGATGGCGATGGCCGAATCGTCTTTATTTCAGAAGGATTCACAAATTATCTGGGCTTTAACCCTTCCCATATGGGCCATGTGCAAGGGGTTAGAAAGGTCTCCGGTGTTTTCCAGTCGGTATTTTCAAAACGGCCTGTGGTGGCCTTGAAGTATCGCCTCAGTGAAAAATTGTTGTTCGTTTACGAGCGTGATGTCAGCAATATCCTGCCGGCCTTGCTCCATTTAGAAAAGGGCAAGATCCTCGAAGAACAAGCACTTATTCTTCTCACCTCGGAAGGGGTTGTGGTTTATCATCCTGACCAGAGCCTGGTCAGGACCCGGCATAATCTGGCCTTTGACATGAAAGATTTTCAGGGTCCCAATAAAAGGGGGCTGTACTCTTACGTCTATCAACAGCGCAGCTATTATGCCCTTAAGGAGGAGCTGGAAATCCCCGACGGCTGGGTGCTTTATCTGCAGGTGCCGGCGAGGCCGCTTATGGTGGCAACTGCCAAAGGAGTTTCGCTGCAGTTGTTGGAGATGCTCTTTTTGTTTGTGGTCATGGCCCTTGCCATGCAATTTATCTTGGGCCGGTTTTTTGCCAGGCCGGTTAGTGCCATCGTTGAGGCCTTGGCCGGTTATACACCGGGTGAACGTCAACGTGTTTTGGGCGCCAAGGAGACGGGGGTGCGGGAGTTTGCCAGGATTGCTGAGGCCATCAATACCATGGCCGATGATGTCTACCAGGCAACCGAACGTTTCCGCAGCCTGGTGGATAGCCTGGACGCCCTGGTTTATGTGGCTGATATGGAGAGCTATGAACTCCTCTATCTCAACCGCTATGGCCGGGAGATATGGGGCGATATTGTCGGCAAAATCTGTTGGCAAAGCTTACAGACCAACCAGCAAGGGCCCTGTCCCTTCTGCACCAATCATCTCTTGCTTGACGAGGGCGGAAAGCCCTGCGGCACCCATGTCTGGCAATTTCAAAATACAGTCACCTATGAGTGGTATGAGTGTCGAGATCAGGCGATCCAATGGACCGGGGGGCGCCTGGTCAGGATGGAAATTGCCATCAATATCACCTATCGTAAGGAGGCTGAGGATGCCTTGGCCGCTGAAAAGGAGCGTCTTGCCGTCACCCTGCGCAGTATTGGCGATGGTGTTATCACCACTGACACGGCAGGCAGGGTTATTCTCATAAACCGTATTGCCGAGGGGCTGACCGGCTGGACACAGGCTGAGGCCGAGGGGAGGGATTTGGCGGAGGTGTTTCACATTGTCCACGCCCAGACCCGGGAGTTATGCGATAATCCTGCGGAGAAGGTCATTCGCACCGGTCAGATTGTCGGCTTGGCTAATCACACAATTCTTATCGCCAGGGATGGGGCGGAAAGAAGCATTGCCGACAGTGGAGCGCCCATCCTCGATAGGGCCAGCGAGATTATCGGTGTTGTCCTGGTTTTTCGCGATGAGACTGAAAAGCTTCGTCTCCAGGAAGAGTCCACAAAGGCTAAGAAGCTCGAATCTGTAGGCGTTCTCGCCGGTGGCATCGCCCACGATTTTAATAATATTCTCACCGCCATTCTGGGCAATATCAGCCTGGCGATGATGGATGCCGGTGTCAGTGAGAGGACGAGGAGGCTTCTGGACGGTGCCGAGAAGGCCTCGGTGCGGGCGAAACACCTTACCCAGCAGCTCCTGACCTTTGCAAAGGGTGGTGAGCCGGTCAAGGCAAGTGCGTCAATTGCCAATGTGATTAAGGATTCTGCCAATTTTGTGCTGCATGGCAGCAATGTGTCCTGTCGTTATGACATCCCTGATGACCTGTGGCTCGTGGATATTGATCAGGGCCAGATGAGTCAGGTTATTCAGAATTTGATTATCAATGCCAAGGAGGCTATGCCTGACGGCGGCGAGATTCAGGTGACCTGTGACAATGTCCATCAAGGGTCAGAGCGGCAATTACCGCTCTGTCAGGAGAGTAAATATGTCAGGGTTGTCATCAAGGATAACGGCCCTGGCATTCCGGCTGAGTCCTTAAGCAGGATTTTTGACCCCTATTTTACCACCAAGGAGAAGGGCAGCGGACTCGGTCTGGCTATCTGTTATTCTATTGTCACTAAGCATGGCGGGCATATTTCTGTGGAGCCCGGTCCTGATTCGGGTACGATTTTCACCATCTATCTTCCTCTGTCAGCAGATGATGGCATGCCAGGTGAGGAGGAAGAGGGGGTCATTGCTGCGCCGAAGAAGGCACAAATAATGATCATGGATGATGATGAGATGGTTCTCTCCGTTGCCAAGGAGATGCTCGCCCTGGATGGGCATGAGGTGCTATTGGCCCGAAATGGTACTGAAGCCCTGCGTCTCTATCAAGAACGGTTTGCCTCGCCGCAGCCCATTGATCTGGTGATCATGGACCTGACAATCCCAGGCGGTATGGGGGGCAAAGAGGCGGTGACTGAGATCCTGGCGGTTGATCCAGAGGCCAAGATTATCGTTGCCAGCGGTTATTCCAACGACCCGATTATGGCCAATTTCCATGACTATGGTTTTGTGGCGGCCCTTGTTAAACCCTTTCAGCTGGCCCCTTTTTACCGGGTTGTCAATAAAGTGCTGTTGCGGGCAGACAAGGTAAAGAAATAAGAGGCTCTTGACTTAAGTCAACGTGAAATTCAGACTGGAACTGGTACAGGTTTTCTTTTTTTAATTTTTTTCACAGACGGGAGATGAACTATGAAGAAGATGAAATGGATGGTCGGCCTTGTCGGCTTCGGCCTTGTGGTCATGGCCTCACCGGCCCTGGCCAAGGATGCCTGTATATCCTGTCACGAGAAGATTTCTCCAGGGCAGGTCCAGGATTGGCGGGTTAGCCGTCATGCCGGCGAAGGGGTGAATTGTGATGCCTGCCACGGTGATGAGCATAGCTCCAAGGCCGATTACAAGAAGGCGAAGATGCCCTCTGAGCAGGTGTGTAAGGAGTGTCATGAGGAGCAGTTTGACCAATTCTCCCATGGCAAGCATAATATGGGCTGGAAGGCTCTGAACGCCATTCCTGCCACCCATCTTGCCCCTGATGAACTCATGGAGGGGGGGCGCGGTTGTGGTGGCTGTCACAACATGGGCATCAAGACTGACGAGGAAAAGGCGGCGCAACTGGCCAAGGGCTATCGCTACCAGAATAACTCCTGTGATGAGTGCCATACCCGCCATGCCTTCTCCAAGAAAGAGGCCCAAAATCCCCATGCCTGCCAGCAATGCCACATGGGCTATGATCATCCCCAGTGGGAGATGTGGTCAAGCTCCAAGCATGGCGAACGTTATTTTGCTAAACTCGCCGGTGATCTGCCGGCAGGCGCCGCGGCGCCCACCTGCCAGACCTGTCACATGGGCGACGGCAGCCATAATAACCATACCGCCTGGGGTTTCCTGGGTGTCCGCCTGCCCCTGCCCAAGGATCCGCAATGGGCTGCGGACCGGGTGACCATCCTCAAGGCCTTGGCCGTGCTCAATCCAGAAACCGGTGAGCCTGGTCCGGTCTATCCGGCCGTTGCCGCCTTGGATCTGGCCCGCCTCACCGAGGAGGCCTGGCAGAAAGAGCGTACCAAGATGATCAACACCTGTTCTAAGTGTCACTCTGAAGAGTACGCCAAGGAGCAGCTCGCCATGGGCGATGCCATCATGCAGAAGGTCGACCGGATTATGGCTGATGCCATAGAGGTGGTTGCCGGTTTGTACAAGGATGGTCTTATTGAAAAGCCTGCGGATTATCCCTATAACTATCCTTTCCTGCTCACCTTCATGGAGACCGGGGGCGAGGCCGGGCTGAAGGATACCACCAAGCTTTCCTATATCGATCAGGTACTCCTGCAGATGTACATGAAGCATCGGATGCGGGCCTACCAGGCCTTCTTCCATGTCAATCCTGACTATGCCTACTGGTATGGTTGGAATGAGATGCGCAAGGACATGGGCGAGATTCAGGAGTTGGCCAAGACCATGCGCGCCACCCACAGGGCCAAGCATTAAAAGAAGTTTTCTTTGTGGAAAGGTAAAAAGGGGGAGTAGGGACGTGAGTTCTTGCTCCCCTTTTTTTAATGGCGAGCCGCGCAGGCTTAGCTCATACGATAGTTCTTCATCTTCTCCCACAGATTTTTCCGGCTGATGCCGAGGAGCTTGGCTGTCTCGGTTTTTTTGCCGCCAGTTTTTTGCAGGGCCCGGAGGATACACGATTTTTCAGCCTGGGCCACGGCCGCCGCAAGCAGCAGGCTGTCTTCTTCATTCCGTTGAGCAGCATCGACGGTGAGATCAGCGGGCAGGTTCCACGGCTCAATGGTTTCGCCGGGGTGGAGGACCAGGAGTCGTTCAATGATGTTATGGAGCTCCCTGATATTACCTGGGTAGTCATAGGCCAACAAAGCGTCCATGGCGTCTTTACTCAAGGTCATGGTTCGTTCGCCCTGGCCCAGCTCGGTAATGAAATTGTCGCATAATTCCGGGATGTCCTCCTTGCGCTCACGAAGAGGCGGCACCACAAGGGGAATAACTTTGAGTCTGAAGAAAAGATCCTCACGAAAGGTGCCCTTCTTGACCTCTTCGCCCAGGTTCTTTGCCGTGGCACAGAGGATGCGGACATCCACCCTGATGCTCTTGGTGCCGCCGACCCTTTCGATCTCCTTTTCCTGGAGAACGCGCAAAAGTTTGGCCTGCAGGCTCAGGGGCATTTCGCCGACTTCATCAAGGAGGAGGGTGCCGCCGTTTGCCATCTCAAAGCGGCCGGTCTTTCTACTGTCGGCGCCGGTAAAGGCCCCTTTTTCATGGCCGAAAAGCTCTGATTCTATGAGCCCCTCGGGAATGGCCGCGCAATTTAAGCGGACGTAAGGGCCATTTGCCCGGGGGCTGTTGTAATGGATAGCCGCGGCAACCAGCTCCTTGCCGGTGCCTGACTCGCCGCTGATAAGGATAGTGGCATCGGAGACGGCAACCTGCTTGATCAGGGCCTGCATCTCCTGAACAATCGTGCTGCTGCCGATGATGGGTTTACGAAATTGCCGGCAGCATTCTTGGAGGCTTATGTAGCGTGCCTTGACGGCCTGCATCTCCAAGATCCTGTCGATGCGGATAATGAGATCATCCATATCAAAGGGTTTGAGAAGATAATCGCGGGCTCCCATTTTGAGACAATCAACGGCATCCTCGACGCTGCCGTAGGCGGTCATGAAAATGACATCGCTGGGCAGGGCTGATTTCTGGAGTTCTTCGAGAATATCAAAACCGGTGGCATGGGGCATCCTGATGTCAGAGACCACCACATGGTATTGTTCGGACTTGATCTTGTCCAGGGCCTGGCGGCCATCAGCAGCCTCATCCACCTGCCAGCCTTTTTTCTGAAGGCGGTCGGTCAGGGTGATCCGCATGATTTCATCATCTTCGGCGAGTAAAATTCGGGCAGAGCTCATGTGCTGATATCCTAGGTGTCGGGGGTGATCGGTAGCCGGACTATAAAACAGGTGCCCTGGCCTTCGCTGCTCTCCACCAGAATGACCCCGTTCATCCGCTGCACCAGGGAATAGGTCACGGCAAGGCCCAGACCTGTACCCTCGCCAACATCCTTGGTGGTGAAAAAGGGATCAAATATGCGCGGCAGATTTTCCGCGGCAATTCCCGGGCCACTGTCCTTGAAAGAGAGGACAGCCATGCCGCCCTCCACTGAGGTTGCGACCGTTAAAGAACCGCCTTCAGGCATGGCCTGCATGGCATTCATGGTGATATTGACAATGATCTGTTGGAGGGCCGCCGAATCAATGGGGTAGGCAGCGGGGATGCCGAGATCAAGCTGGACATCTAATTTCTTCAGGCCATATTCGAGAAGAACAAAGGATTCGCGGACCAGATCGTCAATGGAGGCCAGCTTGTACTGCAGGGGTTCGCGACGCCCGAAATTTAAGAGCTGTTGAACGATATTGCCGATCCGTTTGAGCCCCTTTTCCATGAGGTCAAGGTAGCGGTTGCGGAGGACGGTGTCATCTGGATTTTCGCCCATGGATTTGACACAGTTGAGCATGCCGCCAAGCGGGTTGTTGACCTCATGGGCCACCCCGGCGGCCAGGCGGCCCAGGGCCGCCAGCTTCTCATTCTGGAACACCTGTTTTCTGGTGTAATCGAGTTCCGCCTGCGAGATGTCGAGACGCTGACAGAAATCATTAAACTTGCCGGCTAAGCGGCCAATCTCGTCACCACCATTGGGCAGGTTTGCAGGGGCAGGTTTCTTCTGGGGATAATTCTCCATGGCACTTTCGAGAATACCGAGGCGGCGTACCACCAGGACGTCAATGAGCAGATAAATGGTGAGGCCGACTATTAAGATGGTGATGGTGGCGATAAAGAGCAGCATACGATTATTTTTGCTGATGCTCTCAAAGGCCCAGTCCACTGGAATGGTAACACTGAGGCCACCACGGATGTCGCCGATCTTGTAGCCTTGATGGTCATGGCACTGCAGGCAGGATTCCTCCACCGGCAGCGGGGCGATATAACGTAAGGCACGATGGTTATCCGTTTGGGTGAATTCGATAACCTCGGACACTCCTTGTTCAAAGAGAAGCAGGCTTTTTTTCTCCCAGGGGTCGGGGGTGTTTTCCGGGTTGATAGTTTTCAAGGTGGTGACCCGGTAGCCGCAAAAACCGGCCTTGTCGGCGTAACTGGAAAGTTCTCTGGTCACCATGGCCGGGTTTCTTTTGACGTATCTGGTGCCTTTGGCATCGACCATTTCAGGGTTGTCTAAAAAAGGATTGGGTTCAACGCCGGGTTGGCGCAGGAAGAAGAGGCCGTTATGATCGGCGACCCATTGGCGGGTCATCAGGATCTGTTTGTGGAGCATGCGGGCCTGGCGGGCGGCCTGGGTGAGAACAAGCTCGTTCTGGAATTGGGAGGTTCGATAAAAGGTGATGCCGAAGGAGATGACCACGACAATACCAATAAGGAAAATGAATTTAATTCGCAGGCTCATTTTATTCCACTGCACAGGCTTCATAACCGCTTTGCTATCCTCCTTGTTGACTTGCACGATTTATTCCTTAGTTGTCTAGGGAACGCCTTTGTAT
>JBFFNX010000071.1:0-12893 GCA_041562995.1 Desulfurivibrionaceae bacterium | reverse complement strand
CGGTGCGTAAACTTTGGCGCGCAGCTCCTGAAAGAGGCGCTCCTCCAACCGCAAGTAGGCATCAAAATCAGCCACCGCATCAAGTTTTGATTTTCTGAATTCCTCATCCAGGGAAACAAGATGCCATGGTTCGTTGACATGCCTGGTGGACCAATAGGCATAGATTGCCAAGCCGCCAAGCCCCGAAAAGATAAGCCCAGATAAGAGGAAGAATAGCAATGGTTTGAGGAGTCGTGTCACGTTGGCACCATTTGCTTTTTTATTATCTCTCAGGAGATCAAGATCGTGCAGCTTCACTGAATTTACTACGCCTGAGATGTACTTGTGTGCAGGAACAGCCGCGAAATTTACAAACAAGCTTAATGGACATCCCTGCCGGTGGGGATTGGCGACAAATTGCCAGGCTGGCTTGGTACATGTTTCGACGTGCCGGACCTGATTGCGCGGTGCTTGTCGCCACCGTTGCCAAGGGGACAGGGGGGCAACGGGGTATCAGCGCGTCCCGAAAATTGCAGTGCCCACCCTGACCATGGTGGCACCCTCGGCAATGGCGACCTCAAAATCTCCGGACATGCCCATGGACAGTTCCAGGGGACAGTTGGTGGCGAGAAGACCTTTTCCCTGTAATTTTTCACCAAGCTTTCTCAGTTCTGCGAAATAGGGACGGACCTCCTCAGGGTCGGCCCTGTAGGGCGGCATGGTCATCAGGCCCCGGATCTCCAGGGCGGTAAAACCTTGCATCTGCGTTATTAACGCTTCCGCATCTTCAGGCAGTACCCCTCCCTTTTGCTCTTCCCTCCCGACATTAACCTGGATAAGAATGGGCAACCGCCGGTTGGCGGCCCTGGCATGTTTATCCAGTTCTTTGGCAAGTTTCAAGCGGTCAACGGTATGAATCATGTCGCATAGGGTGGCGGCATCCCTGGCCTTGTTTGACTGCAGGGAGCCGATGAAATGAAAACGGGCCTGCCCTCTAAGCTCAGTAATTTTCTCGGTCGCCTCCTGGAGATAATTTTCGCCGAAATCAACTTGGCCGGCGCTAATGGCCTCTTTGATCATCTCCACAGGTTTACGTTTGGAGACAGCAATCAGGGTTATTTCGGCGGCCGGCCGACCGGCCTGGGCAGCAGCTTTATTGATGCGGTCATGGATGGCAGCGAGGTTTTCTTTGATCATCGGGGTCAGGAAGGTCGGTTAGATGTTTATGTTAAAGAGGGTGGCGATATTTTTGCTGGTTTGGCGGGCGACCTCATCAAGGGAGATACCCTTTAAGTGGGCGATTTTTTCGGCGGTGTACAGGGTGTAGGCCGGTTCATTTCTTTTCCCCCGCCAGGGCTCAGGGGCCAGAAAAGGGCCGTCTGTTTCCACCAGCATTCTGTCAAGGGGGATAAAAGCGGCCGCTTCTTGGAGCTCGGTTGCCTTTTTAAAGGTGACAACCCCAGGAATGGAGAGATAAAAGCCGAGATCAAGAAATTTTCTGGCCACATCTTTGTCTCCGGAAAAACAGTGGATTACGCCGCGAGCCGGGTAAGGGCCGCTTTCCTGCAATGTCTGGAGAATCGTATCATGGGCATCGCGGTCATGGATAATAACCGGGAGTCCGAGCTCCTGGGCCAGTTCAAGCTGCTTCTTGAAAACTAGGGTCTGGACATCCACCGGGGCATAATCCTTGAAAAGATCAATGCCGATTTCACCGTAGCCGATCACCTTGGGCTGGGCTGCGAGTTTGGCAAGGGCGGCGTAGGCCTTGGGGCCAGCCTCTTGGGCATGGTGAGGGTGGATACCCACACATGCGTAGATGTTTTCATGGCGCGCTGCAAGCTCTGCCGCGGCTTGCGAGCTTTCCAGGTCAATGCCGATGGTAAGGATGGTCTTCACCCCGGCCGCCCTTGCCCTGGCAATCACCTCCTGGCAATCATCACCATAGGCGGCCATATCCAGATGACAATGGCTGTCAATGAGCTGCAATCGGGCAGATAAAAGGGGTAAGGGTTTTCTTTTCTTTGTTTTTGACACAGTGTCGGGAGATCTGTTTGAGGATTGGCGTATAAATCTACACATCTTTTTAACCACAAAGGCCCAGGAACAAAAAGAAGAAAGATCAGCAATCTTTGTACCCCTCAAGGGGGATTGAAAAGAATGTCTCTGTGTCCTTGTGGTGGAAGATAAGCAGGCGACAAGAGCCCGGATATTACCAGCTGCCTGGTCGGACGAGGGGGCCTTTTGTTTTTTTGGGCCAGCGCTCCTTAACCTGGCGCATCCTACCGGCATACATGGAAAAATTGATACCTAAGGCCATGAGGCTGTTTTTGCGTGGTCCCTTGAATACCCGTTTAAAAATGGTGCTTGGGGAGCCACAATACTTTTTGATCCACAGAAGACCTTCTTCCAGTTCTTCCGGGCTCATGTGCATGGGCTGAAAAAGGACATGGGCGGCATCATAGAGACGCCAGTCTGCGGCGGCGGGCAGGAGCCTGTCCGCCTCTTCAAGGCGTTTGCGAAGCCGGGTGGCCGGGTAGGGGGTCAATACCCCGAAAACCGGAACCTGGATAGCGTTTTGCTGGATGAACTCGGCGGTGCGGGCGAAGATATCCTTTCTTTCCTGATCATGGCCGAACACGAAAGAGCCTTCAATAACAACACCATGATCATGAAAGATTTTGATGTGGTCCTTCATCTTGTCAACCTGGACCCATTTTTTATGGGAATTATCCAGGTTTGCCTGCTGGATGGATTCAAAACCGACAAAAAGCTGGACACATCCCGATTGTTCAGCAAGCTTCATCATCTCCAGATCATTGGTCATGGTGATGGAGGCAAAACTTCCCCAGCGAATCTTGAGGGGAATAAGGGCAGTAAACAATTCTTTGGCATAGGCTGGATTGCCGGCAATATTATCATCAACAAAAAAGATAATATTTGAGTGTGTCCTTTGGAGCACGGCTTTGACGTCTTGGATGACAGCGGCAACCGGTCGCAGCCGGTATTTATGGCCGAAAAAAGTGGTGACAGAGCAAAAATCACAGTCATAGGGGCAGCCCCTGGTGGCCTGGACCGGACCGAGGGTCTTAAAGTGGTTGGCAGGCAGATAATCGAGGCGGGGGCTGGGGGTCTGGGCGAGATCGATGGTGTCACCCTTGTAGATGCCGGCCATTTTACCGGCCGCAAAATCGCTCAAGATATGGTGTAATACCCCTTCTGCCTCGCCGATAACCAGGGCGTCGCAATGGCTGATCGCCTCGTCGGGACAGGCACTGGGATGCATGCCGCCCATGAGGATCGGTATATTGCGTTTTCGAAAGGCCGCTGCCAGCTCGTAAGCATGGGGAGCGTTGAGGGTCAGGGTAGAGATGAGGACAAGATCGGCATCTGTGCTGGTGTCGGTCGGGGTGAAATTCTCGTCGATCAGCTCTAGTTGCCAATGGTCAGGGAACAAAGCAGCCAGGGTGGTGATCCCTAAAACAGGAAAGGGGGTGGGTGGTTGTTCGGCACCGCTAAAATTAGGATCGGTGGCGTGGATAAGGAGTGCTTTCGGCATGGTGATCGGGTTGCGGGAGTTTGTTGGTGAACAACTCTGCCTTGGTTATCGAAAAAAGAGAGGGTCGGAGGAGCAGGGAGGGAGCGTCTTTGATTTTAGAACAATAATTATCATACTTTACATAGTCAGCCTCCTTCTTTTCTGTCAAGTGTAAAGAGTGAAAAGGTGGCATCTCAACCCAGCAGGTTCTTAAAAAAGCGATGGTGGAGAAAGCCAGGATTCTTTATGTCTGGAAAGGAGGCGTGAAGCTTGCTGATTGCCAGGTAAACTCATTGACAAACCAAGGTGAGACAACTAGTTTAGTGATGTTTTCAAGGGAAATATAATTTCAGTCGCTCTTCTTATTTTCTAGTTCCGCCCAATAAAACGGTTATCTTATGCCAAACAAAATATTGCAGGCAATTCATGATCGGCGCAGCCGGCGCGATTTTACTGAAGAACCGGTGCGCACGGAGGATCTTCAGGAGATTCTCAAGGCTGGCATCTGGGCACCTTCAGGACTCAATAACCAGCCATGGCGTTTTGTCGTTGTGACGGATGGCAAGACCAGGGAACAGCTGAGTGCCACTACCCATTACACTCATATTGTTTTAGGGGCCCAGGCCCTTATCGGCGTTTTTCTTGACTCCGAGGCGGTCTATGATGTTGTTAAGGATCACCAGTCAGTGGGGGCCTGTATTCAGAATATGCTCCTTGCCGCAGAATCGCTTGCCCTTGGTGGTGTTTGGTTGGGCCAGATTTTAAAAAATAAGGACAAGGTCAACCAGATCCTCGGCATTGAAGGGCGTTATGAGTTGATGGCCATGCTGGCCCTTGGCCATCCTGCCCATCGCAATCAAAAATCAAATCGTAAAGAAATGAACCACTTTATCTTGAAAACTCTTTAGGAGGACCGTGATGAAACCACAAGCTACCGCTCTGACATTTTTTTTCGCCCTGTTTTTTGCCCTTACGTTAAATGGTTGTGTTTTTGGGTTAGGGGGTTCTGATGAAGGGCTGGAGGCAGCAGCTCCAGAAGTGACGAGCCAGCCTTTCTACCATTACTCATATCGGCAGATTCTCCTGCCCTTTGGCCTTGAACTTGATAAAAAGGAAAGTTTTTTTGTCGACACGGATTCCTTTACCGGCGGCCATTTACGATATATCGGCCAGCTGGAGATTGAGTCACTGGCTGAATTTTTTATCAATACCATGCCGAAAAATAAGTGGAAAAAGGTCTATAGCAGTGTGAGCGGCAGAATGCTGCAGGCCTACTCCAGGGAAGGACGGACCTGTATTATTAAAATCACCGAAACAAATTTCAAAACCTACGTGGATATTTTTGTCTCCGATATTGTCGGCAACGCCAAGAATGATCCCCTTAATTAAGGGTTGATGATGTCGGAGAGTTCACTCACGGGCAAAAAAATACTTCTGGGGGTCTGTGGCTCCATTGCCGCGTACAAGGCCTGCGATATAATCCGCAATCTACGGAAGCTCGGTGCCCAGGTAACGGTGGTTGTTACCAATGGTGGCGCACGTTTTGTCACTCCCCTCACCTTTGCCGCCCTTGCCGGGACCAAGGTGTATGGCGCCATGTTTGACGAGCAGGATGCCCATACCATTCCCCATATCAGCCTTGCCCGTGAACATGACATGATTCTTGTTGCTCCGGCAACGGCCCAGACCATTGCCCGTTTCGCTTTTGGCATGGCAGAGGATCTTTTGAGTGCCGTTGTGCTGGCTGCCGATTGTCCGGTTGTGGTCTGTCCGGCCATGAATAGCAAGATGTTTATGCACCCAGCCACCCAGGCCAACTTAAAGACGATCGCTGCTTTTGGTTATCGGGTGGTCCCCCCTGACACCGGGGTTATGGCCTGCAAGGAAGAGGGGCCGGGCCGTCTGCCTGAATGGCCTGTGCTTTTAAGCGCCGTGGAGAAGGCCTTTACTCCCCAGGATTTGGCTGGCAAGCGTGTATTAATAACGGCCGGGCCCACTGAAGAGCCCTTGGATCCGGTGCGCTTCTTGAGCAATCGTTCTTCCGGTAAAATGGGATATGCCTTGGCGCGTGCTGCGATGCTGCGCGGGGCCGAGGTTGTTCTTGTCAGTGGCCCCTGCTGTTTGCAACCGCCACCCAATGTTGAATTGATCCAGGTTCGTACTGCCCAGGAGATGTATGGCGCCGTCTTCTCCTATTTTGAGGGGATGGATATTGTTGTTAAGTGCGCGGCCGTCTCTGATTTCCGGCCTGCCCAATGTGCTCTTGAGAAAATAAAAAAGGATGGTGCGGATCCGCGTCTTGAGCTTGCCGCTAATCAGGATATTCTTTGTAGCCTTGGCGAAAGAAAAAAAGATCAGATCCTGGTGGGCTTTGCAGCAGAAAGTGAAAATCATCTTGCTGAAGGAAAGAGGAAACTTACGGCCAAGAATCTTGATATGATTGTGGTAAATGACATAAAGGGTGAGGCAACAGGTTTTCAGTCAGACACCAATAAGGTTACGTTGCTGACCAGAGCGGGGGCGATTAAAGAACTTGATCTTCTCAGTAAGGATCAGACAGCCATGGCCATTTTTGATGAACTGGTTGGCCTTGATGGAGGTGGAGAGTGAAATGTAGTCGCCGCACATTGCTGAAAACAGGAGCGTTCTCAGCCCTCCTGACGTTTTCCCAGAACATCTCTGCTGCCAAGGCAGCCTATAAGACTGAATCGGGCAAGGTTGTTGAAAAGATTCCCACCATCTGCGGGATGTGCAAGGCCAACTGTCCCATGCTGGCCTTGAAAGACAAAAACGGTCATGTCCGGTTAACAGGTAATCCGAGCAGTCCCATCCATGGTGGCACCCTCTGTGCCCGTGGCATTGCTGCCGTCCAGCTCCTTAACGACCCCGATCGTCTTAAATACCCCTTGAAAAGGGTCGGCCCCCGGGGCCAGGGGGCCTGGAAAAGAATCACCTGGCACGAGGCTATTGCCGAGATTGGTGGCCAGATCAAAAAGGCCCATGCCAATTTTGGCCCGGAGTCGTTGGCCCTTTTATGCGGTGCCAGTTCATCCACCTTTATCCGTAAGCTCTATGAGGGGATTTCCTGCCCCCATATCTATGATTCGTCGCAGATGCATTCAGCCGCCATTCGTGAGCTTGGCTACGGCACGGTGTTTGGTCAGGTCCCTGATCCCAATTTCCTGCCCGAGTTAGAGCAGGCCAATTGTCTGGTCCTCATGGGCTGCCATGTTGGCGAAAACAATCAGGTCTCCCAGCTCAAACAGGTGTGTGATTTCCGTGCGCGGGGATCGGAACTTGTGGTGGTTGACCCCAGGTTTTCCGCCATTGCCGCCAAGGCGGATCAGTACCTGGCGATCAGGCCTGGTACGGATACAGCCCTGCTGTTAGGCTGGATTCATCATATCCTGGCCCAGGAGTTGTATGATCCTTTCCTGGTTGGGCAGGTTGTCGGCTTGGAGGAGTTGCGCGAGGCGGTCTCGGCCTATACCCTGACCAAGACTGCCGAGATCACCGACCTGCCAGCAGATTCGATTCGTTTGGCCGTGGAGACCATGGTGGATGCTGGGGCTGGTACCGTCATTATGCCAGGGAGTCATCTCAGCTGGTATGGTGCTGATGTTGATCGTGTCAGGGCCCAGGCTATCTTGGCGGCCCTGCTGGGTTGCTGGCCTTCCCGTTCCATGCCGGGCTTTGATTTTGCAACGCAACGAAAACCCCTCTCCTTTGCCACCTTAATCGAACAGATCGGCACCAGGAAGATTAAGGTGACGGGCATATGGGGCCAAAACCCCCTGCAGTCGGAGATGGCACCCTATAAAACCATCACCGCCCTTAAGAATGCGGATTTTGTTTTTGCCTGTGACGTCCTGCCTTCTGAATCAACACTCTATGCCGATATCATTCTGCCCGAGGCCGCCTTTCTGGAACGGATGGATGATTTGCACTCCTGGGATATTGGCAGCCAAACCATGACGGGCTGCCGTTTTCCTGTGGTTGCGCCCAGCCATGAGTGTCGTGATTCCTATCAGATCGTCAAAGATGTTGCCATAAGCTGTGGACAGGGGCAATTATTCCCGGCTAACCGGATCCATAATTATCTGGAAGAGTCTCTGGCCGTGCAGGGAAGCTCCCTGGACTTCATGAAGAAAGCAGGTGGACTTCTGTTGAAAAATAAGGAGAAAAGCGAAGCCCTTCCCGTGGAAGCTGGGAGTGTCGATGCCACTGTTGATGAGGTTTTTGCGCAAGCGGCTCTTGCCGACAAGAGCATGGCCTTGCCCACCCCCTCAGGAAAAATTGAATTTCACTCCAGCTGGTTGGCCCATAACGGCTTTCCGCCTCTCCCGGTCTATGTTGAGCCTGCCAAGGCTCCGGATGGTTATCTTCGCCTGCTCTATGGCCGTTGTCCGGCCCATTCCCTGACCAGGACGGCCGGCTTTACCTGGCTCAATCATGAGATTCCCGAAAATGAACTGTGGCTCGCCGAGTTGGTGGCCGGCAAATTAGGTGTTGTTGATGGTGAAGAGGTGCGTCTGGAGAATATCTATGGTTTCCGTTCCTTGAAACGCATTAAGGTTAAGGTGACCCCGGGAATTAGAGAGGATTGCTGCTATATGAGCCATGGCTTTGGTAACCGGTCACCTTTTGTCCGTGATGCCTATCTGCGGGGCGTGTCTGATTCCGCCCTTATGACTCGTGGCAAGGTCGATGTGGTTTCCGGTAGCCGCGGCATGCGCGATACCTTTGTTCGCCTTCTCCGTGGCGGCAATGTCTCCTGAATCTGAATGTTCTGTGGGACGTCGGCACTTTCTCTCTTCGTGGTGGAATTGGCTGAAACTGGCAGCAGGACTCCTGCTGTGTTATCCGCTGTTACGTTTTGTCCGTTTTAATGTCCCCAAGAAACCGCGTTTTATTAAGGTTGAAAAAAAACTCCTTATTGGCGATGTTCATCTTGATCCTGAATTCGCCCTCTTTGTCACGGCAGAAAAGGCCTGGGCGATCTCTCGGACCTGTACCCACCTGGGATGCCGGCTAAATTTCAGCGAGAAAGACAAACAGCTCATCTGTCCCTGCCATCAATCGAAATTTTCGCCGCAAGGTAAACGCCTTGATGGCCCGGCCCAGAGGGATTTGCCGCTGTTTAAAGTGGAAGCGCTTGGGGAAGGAAAGGGTTACATGGTGACAGTTTAAATGAACAGTTTACTTATTCCCAGGGACCTCGATTTGTGCCTCTGTGCTGAAAATGAAGTGGCCTCGATTTATCTATAATGTCTTATCTCCAGAATCTGTTAACACGAATAACCGAAGTGAAATGGGGGGAGCTTTGTCTCGTGGCCCTCTATATTTCTGTGGTTTCAGGGGTTGTTGTCGCCCTTCAGTATGATTTTGCGACCCCATTTTTTTCCACAAGCTCCATGGATGCCCTGGTGCCCTTTGGCGATTTCTGGCGCAGTCTCCATTTTTACTCCAGCCAATTGTTTTTTCTGCTTTGTCTTGCCCATTTCCTGGCAATTCTCATTGATAAAAGCTATCTGAAGCTCTCCTTTGGTAAATGGCTTCCCCTGGTGGCGAGTTTGCCCGTGGTGTTACTTTTGCTTTTTAGTGGCTACGTCCTGCGCGGTGATGCCACCGGCGAGAACGCCGGCATTATTGCCGAGAATATCTGTCTTTCAGTTCCCCTTATCGGCTCGGCGTTGAATACCCTGCTCTTTGCCGTTCTTGAGGATGGGCTTAAGCGGGTCTATGCCAACCATATTGTCGGCCTCGGTGTGCTCTGGGGTGTGCTCTGCTGGGATCACGTCCGTAAATACCGGGCCCATCTCAAAGAGCACATGTTATTTCTTTCCTTCACCTTGCTTCTCTCCCTGCTGGTGCAGGCCCCCATGGAGCCTGAATCGATAGGGGTTTTCCATAGACCCGGCCCCTGGTTTTTCCTCGGCCTCCAGGAGATGCTGCGCTATGTCCAACCCTTCTGGGCCGGCATTGTCTTTCCCCTCACCTTTGTCTTCTCTCTGACCTTGCTCAGGCTGGTTGACACCCGGCAGAAACAGGCCGCTCTTTACTCTTGCTGTTGGCTTGTTGTTTATTGCGGCCTGACCTTTGTGGCCCTGGGCCGCTGAAATGTGATCTGCGGCTCATCTGCCACCATCTTTTTTTTACAGCTAGAAAGTGTTTTCTTTAAAATATCGTATCCCATGAAATTTACGCGTACAATCAAGGGAAAAATTCCTGCGTGTTCTGTGTGCGTTTCGTGGTGACAAATAAAAGGTTCATCACGGATTACCGGGGAGTCTATGGATTTAAGTTTTTTGATTTTGTTTTTCCCCATCCAGACCTGAGCGAGCAGGTAGCTGGTCAAGGCGAAGAGCATTGCAGCATGTCTGAGCGAAGCGAGTTTCTGCAATGCAGCCTTGATTAGCGGAAGGCGAGCGGTGCCCAAGGCCAGGGCTGTTCGGGGTGCCCTTTTTGGTTCGTTTTTGGGCAAGCAAAAATGAATAAAACAACATTCGAAACAAGAAAATAAATACAGGGTACAGGACTTCCCACGGTAATCTGTGATGACCCTAAATAAAAGGCTATGGCAGGGGCAGGGAGATGGAAAAGCAGGAGCCCGAGTTGTCTGAGCGGACGGAGAGCGTACCGCCATGGCTCTCAATGATCTGGTTGACGATGGACAGCCCAAGGCCTGTGCCGCTTTCTCTGGTGGTGAAAAAAGGGTCAAAGATCTGGCTTTTTATACTGTCGGGTATACCAGGGCCATTATCTGAAATATCGATGACCAGACATGGCTTGGTCTCGTCATTGTTTTCCTGGGCCGCAATGGTCAGTAGCGGCTTTTCGGACTTGGCCATGGCATGCACAGCATTTGTGATGAGATTAATCAGCACCTGCCGCATCTGATTGGCATCGGCCCAGCAGTCAAGGGCCTGAGGGATGGCAAGGGTGATCTCGACATCATGCCAGTGGGGATCGTGGCTGGCCATGGCAATGGCTTCTGCCACCAGGCTTTTTAGGGAAAACCAGTCTGAGATAGGCTCGACAGGACGGGAAAATTCCAGGAAACTATGGATAGTTGACTCCAGCTTATCGCTCTCTCTGACAATGATATTCATCAAGGCCTGGGTCGAGGCGTCTGAAACCAACTCTTTCTCTAAGACCTGGGCGGCACCGCTCATGGCCGCCAGGGGATTTCTGAACTCATGGGCAATGCCCGCCGCCATTCTACCGATGGCCGCCATTTTTTCAGCCTGCCGTACTTGATATTCCATCTTTTTGATCAGGCTCAAGTCCTGCATGGTATAGACCCGATAATGTTCCTTCTCGCCGGGCATATTCAACCTTGTCCACGAATAGCCAACAGGGATCTTTTCGCCATCTTTCCGCGTTAAAATTGCCAAGGGCCTTATTTCACCACGAAGATCAGCCATGATCTCCGGCATCAAATCCTCCAGAGATTTCCCTATGGCCTCCTGGGCAGAGAAGCCGCTGATTTTTTCTGCGGCCATGTTAAAGGAGGTAATGATTTTTTTGCCATTAATAGTGATAATCCCGGTGGTGATGTCATCAAGAATCTGGCGGTAGAGAACCGCCAGTCTATCGCGATCAAGGATAGTTTTGGTCAGGGCAGTCTCAGTGGTTTTCAGACGCTCCGCCATAAATGAGCTGAGAAAGGCGGTGAGGAAAAAGGAGAGGCCGGAGATGGAAAAGATGGGCAGGATCATCATGAATTGATCCAGGTTACTGGAAGGGAAATAGGCAGTCATGGTTCCCGAATATTCAAACCATAAAATGCCACCGTACAGCAATGAGGCCTGGGCAGCCATGAACAAGGCGCCCCGGCGAAAGAGAAGGGTTGCGCCGCTGATTATTGGGAAAAAATAGATGATGATGAGAAAGGATTGACTGCCGCCGCTGAAGAAAACCAGAACAGAGGTGAGAAGGACATCAAGGGAGATCTGGATATAGGTGAAGGGCTTGGAACAGGGAACATACTTGATGGCAAAGGCGGAACCGATGGTAAAGAGATAGACGCCACCGATGAAAATACCCACCAGATGCAAGGGGATGACCTTATAATTCGCCTCCTCTGTATATTGAAAAAAGACAATAATTCCAAGGAGAAAGCTCAGGAGGACCACCCGGAAAAAGAGGACCCAGAGCAGCTGGCGGCGCAGCTGGATATCCTCCTCCGTGTTTACAGGGCTTACGGAGCAGACTAATTTTCTGATGGTGTTTTGGGTCATGGATAGGGCGGAGCCTGGAAAGCAGGGATTAGAGGTTGTGTTTTTGCAGCTTGTAACGAAAGGAACGGAAACTTATTTTCAAAAGATCGGCGGCCCTCATTTTTGAGTAATTGGTTTTCTCCAGGGCACAGATAAGCAGCTTCTTTTCAAAATTGGCCAGGATCTTTTCCAGCCCTTCTTCAAAGAGCTCTTCCTGGCTGCGCACCCCAACGAGGTTTTCAGGGATATCCCCTTGGAATGTGCTTGCCGATTTCTTGCGGTGGCTTGAGAGGGTAAGGCTTTCCGGCAGGATGATGTTCGAGGTGGAAAGGGCCACCCCACGCTCGATGATGTTTTCAAGCTCCCTGACATTGCCTGGATAGTCATAATTCATCAAGACCTCCATGGCGTAAGAGGACAGCTCCATAACATCCTTGTCAAAGATCTTGGCGTATTTGTTGAGGAAGAAATCAACCAGCAACGGCACGTCGCCCTTTCTCTCCCTAAGCGGCGGCATACGGATGGGCACCACGGCCAGCCGGTAGAAAAGATCCTCACGAAAGCGGCCGTTGACCACCTCATCTTCCAGATTGCGGTTGGTGGCCGAGATGATGCGGACGTTGATTTTGGTAATCTGGGTGTCGCCGACCCTTTTAAACTCCCGTTCCTGAAGGACACGCAAAAGTTTGGTCTGGACCAGGGGGGAGAGCTCGCCAACCTCATCCAGGAATGCCGTGCCGTTATTTGCCTGGCCAAAAAGGCCTACTTTATTAGAGATGGCACCGGTAAAGGAACCCTTGATGTGGCCAAAAAGTTCACTTTCAAAAAGTGTTTCCGGGATGGCATTACAGGTGATGGGCACAAACTCATGGTCCGCCACCTTGCTGTTGTTATGGATGGCCTGGGCAACAAGTTCCTTGCCCGTCCCTGATTCACCATAAATAAGAACATTGGCCTGGGTTGGTGCAATACGGTTGATCAGGTCGAAGATCTTCAGCATCTCCGGGCTCTGGCCAATAATATCATGGGAAGGGCTTTGTTGTTGGGTTGGCATTGCCACGCTGCCGGAATCCCCAAGGGCTGAAGCCACAACAGACGTTATTTCATCAACCTTGAAAGGCTTGGTGATATAGTCAAAGGCGCCGTTTTTCATG
>JBFFNX010000070.1:0-13037 GCA_041562995.1 Desulfurivibrionaceae bacterium | reverse complement strand
CGTCTTCGTTCTGAGGCAACAGCCTACTCCCAGGCCTTGTCCACTGCTCAGGCCCAGACACTGGCCTTTGAAATCGCTGAAAGAGAAGGCCTGCAACGGCAAGAAAAACTCCGCCTGGCCATGGATAAAATTCTTCTTTTCCAGGTTCCTCAATCTGAAAAACCTTTTACCAAAAAAATTCGCCTGGAACTTGATTACGAGGTGGTTAACGCCCCTCCCGGCTCCCTGGACTACAGTCTGGGCGACCACGCCCCCCATAACTGCATCACAGCCTCCATCGCCCTCTTTTCTCCCAACTCAAGGGAACTTCTCGGCATAGCCCATTTCAGCAACAACCTGGCAGTTATTGAGAACCTGGAAAGGGAGGTCCGCACCAAACTTACCCTGGCCTCCGCCTTAATTATCCTGGTGCTCATCGTCGTCTGGCTCACCATCTCAAACCTCAACACCCGTTTGAGCAATTACGCAAACGACCTTGCGCGAGCCCGAGAAATAACAGAAAAGACCATCGCCTCTCTCCAGGACGTCCGTATTATTCTCACCCCAGAAGGCTATATCGACGAGATAAACCCCTACTCGGTGAATCTTCTCGGCTATGCCGAGGAAAAAATGATCGGCCATCACATCAGTGAATTTCTCAAAGAGAAAACCCTGTTCCGGGGCAGACATCTGGAAAAATTTATTATAGACAAGACCTTGGCCAACACGGAACTGTACTTCATCAACCAGGACGGCTCCCATACCGCCATGATGTTTTCGGCGGCCATGGTTGTTGATCCTGAGAATAATTTTAACGGCATCATCTGTATCGGCAAGGATATCACCGCCCTTAACGAGGCAAAACATGAGATTGAGGAAAAACAGACCCAGATGATCCATGCCGGTCGCCTGAGTGCCCTTGGCGAAATGGCCACCGGCATCGCCCATGAACTCAACCAACCCCTTTATATCATCCGTCTTGCCGCCGACGGTCTGCGTGATTATTTCCACCGCAACGACACCAAGGCCATTGAGGCAACGGATGTGGATAAAATCATCGGCCAGGTGGAACGCGCCACCACCATCATCAACAACATGCGTTCCTTTGGCCGGGCAGATACGGGCAAGATAGAGCTCCTGAACATCGCCACCCCCCTGAACATGGCCCTCTCCTTCTTCCGCGAACAATTCAGACAAAACAACCTTGTTCTCCGGGAAGAAATCGCCATGGATCTTCCCCTAGTCAAGGCCAATGCCCAGAAGATTGAGCAGATTGTCATTAATTTTCTCTCCAATGCCCGCTACGCCGTGACCAAGCGCTTTGAGAATGAAGGCGGCGACTACCCTCCCACTGTTGTTATCCGCCTCTACCAGGATGAGGGTGATCGTCGTATCATCTTTGAGGTGGAAGATAACGGCATCGGCATGACCACCGACGAGCTTGACCGTTGCCTTGAACCTTTTTTCACCTCCAAGGAGGTTGGCCGCGGTACCGGCCTGGGACTCTCCATCGTCCATGGTCTTGTCCATGAAATGGACATGGAGCTGGTGGTTGGTAGCAGCAGGGGCAAGGGCAGCATCTTTCGAATTTTCACAACTCCGGTCGCTGACCCATAAAACACAAACTGTTCCTTGGTTTTTTTCAGCCGCCATTGCCATAAATTCTTGAGCACCTACTTTTCTTATGAACCTAGAATCAAAAAATAGTCTGGGCACTATCCTGCTGGTTGATGATGAGCCGGAAATCCTTGAGCTTCTCAAGCGTCAACTTGAGGCCCGGAATTTCATAATATTCACAGCCCAATCAGGAAACGAAGCCCTTGAGCAACTACAGGGCAAGAGTATTGATATCCTGGTTGCCGATGTCCGCATGCCAGGCATGGATGGCATCACCCTCCTGGAGAGGGCCGTGGAGATGCATACTGACCTCCAATCCGTGGTGATCACCGGTCATGGCGATCTCGATACGGCCCTGCGCGCCATGCGTCTGGGGGCCTACAATTTCCTGTTAAAACCTGTTGGTATTGCCGAACTGGAAATCAACCTGAAAAATTGCCTGGAAAAGATTCAGCTCCGAAAAAAAGTAGCCATGCAACAGGAGGATTTGCAAAAGGCCCATGACGAGCTTGAGATCCGCGTTGCGGAGCGAACCGAAGAACTCACCCGGGTCAACAACTCCCTTTCCGAGGAAATCGCCCTTAATAACCGGGTGTTAAATGATCTCCAGGACAAAGACGCCCAGCTTCGTCATGCCCAGAAGATGGAGGCCCTTGGCTCCCTTGCCGGCGGTATTGCCCATGACTTCAACAATCTCCTCATGGGTATCCAGGGTCATAATTCCCTGCTTATCTCCCATTGCGACTCCTCGAAAGAAGAATTCTCCCATCTGATGAGCATCGAGAACCTGGTGGAGGGTGGTGGCCGCCTGACCCGCCAACTGCTGGGCTATGCCCGCCAGGGGCAATATGATGTCCGCCTTCTCAATTTCCACAACCTGATCCTGGCCGTTGTCGAGACATTTTCCAGAACCCGTAAGGAAATTTCCGTCCACATGGATCTGGCCCCTGAGACCCTGATCGTCAACGCCGATCAGGGCCAGATCGAACAGATCCTGTTCAACCTCTTTATCAATGCTGCCGACGCCATGCCGGCTGGCGGCACCCTCACCATTGCCAGCAGAATAGCCCCTTACGACAGCATCAAGGATAAAGTGATGGGGGGGATTCAGGGCGACTATATCCATCTTGCCGTCAGCGATAGCGGTACGGGTATCCCAGACCATATCAAACCCCATATTTTTGAACCCTTTTTCACCACCAAGGATCTATCCCGCGGCACAGGGTTGGGTCTGGCTTCCACCTACGGCATTGTTGCTGCCTACGGCGGCCATATTGAGGTGGATTCAAAGATGGGTGATGGCACCACCTTCCATATCTACATCCCGGCCTCCAAAGAGAACCATGACATGCCGGGACGGGCCTCGGCCTTCAGTAGCCGTGCCCCTGAAGGCACCATTCTGCTGGTGGATGATGACGAATCAATCCGGGAAACGGGTCAAGAACTGCTCGAAGCCCGGGGTTTTCATGTCTTAACTGCCGCTGACGGCTATCACGCCGTGGAGATGTACAAAGAAAATAGAAATGCGATCGACCTTGTCGTGCTCGACATGATCATGCCACGTATGGGGGGCAGTGAAACCTTTGATGCCCTGCAAAAGATCAATCCCGACATCAAGGTTCTGCTCTCAACCGGCTATAGTATGGAAGGCCAGGCCGCCGATATTGTCAACCGCGGCTGCGCCGGTTTCATCCAGAAGCCTTTCAACATGGCGGATCTCACCAACAAGATCATGGAAATCATCTGAAATTCCAAAGAGTGCTGGCATGGACAGCGGCCGCCGGATGACGCATCAAACCTCTGATGTCCTCGTTCTTTGCACCGCTGCCATGATTTTTTTGACGGTAATGGGAAAAAGACCGAGGATAATAAAAGAAACCAGCAAACCGGGCGAGAGAATGCCGCCCAGGGAATCAATCTTGCCAAGCTCTTTGCCGGCATTAATGTAGACGATGGTCCCCGGCAACATGCCAAGCTGGGAGATCCAGTAAAATTTCCAGAGGGGAAACCGGGTCATCCCCATGACCAGATTGATCACAAAAAACGGGAAGATCGGGACAAGGCGAAGGCTAAAGAGATAAAAACCACCCTCTTTATCAATGCCTTTATTAATGGCGACAAGACGATCAGCAAACCGGCCCTGCACCCAGTCGCGCAGTATAAAACGGGCCACAAAACAGGCGATGGTGGCCCCGATTGTCGAGGCAAAGGAGACGATAACAGAACCTGCGACCACACCAAAAAGGGCACCGCCGGCTAGCGTCATGATAACGGCCCCGGGCAAGGAAAGAGCCGTGACAACAATATAGATGGCCATATAGACGGCCACCACCAATAACGTATTTACGGCGTACACTTCCTTAAAACGGGCCTGGGATTCTTTGACATACTCCAGGGTGAGATACTGGCCCAGATCCAGGTAGAAAAAAAGAGCCACGGCCACCAGGCCAGCGCCAAGGACCACCCCTTTTTTGAGTGTTTCACTCTTTATCATAAAATGTCCGGCATCCTACCCGGTAGGCGCCCAGCAGGGTGGCCCGGGGATGGGTGATTAAAAACAAAGGGAGAGCGGCAACCAGATCCTGCATCCGACCCCGATCGGTAAACCGGCGGACAAAACGCTCCTGGTCAAAGAGGTCGTGAATCCGGGGAAGCATGCCGCCGCCCAGATAAATACCGGCGCCTGGCAAAAGCGTCAGGGCCAGATTGCCGCAAAACTCCGCCAAAATGTCGACAAAGAGCTCATAGCTCCTGCTGCTGAACGGACAATCAATATCAGCGGCCAGGGCCCGACCGGCAAGCAGAGGGGCCAGATCATGGCCCTGCCTGTTCTCAGGCGCCAGTTCTGGCGGCACAGGAAGACCGCTACTCTGTAAAAAAGAAACAATATTCTCAAGGCCGAGGCCGGAACACACCATCTCAAAGGAGACATGACCATGCTCCTTTATCAGAAATGCCAGAAGCTCCATTTCCGTTGCTGTCCGGGGAGCAAAACTCAAATGGCCCGCCTCAGTGGCCTGGACCGATGATTTCTTGCCATCGCTATGGATGAAGGCGGCTCCGAGACCAGTGCCGGGTGCCACCACCAGCCTTCCACCCTGGCCAGCTATGGTCCCCGGTTTTACGACACGGAGATCATGGTCGCCAAGAAGCGCCACGCCCTCAGCCAGGGCTCCGAGATCATTCACCAACACCACACCGGCAAAGCCAAACTCATCCTTTAAGGCCGCTGCCCCTGCCTGCCATGGCAGATTTGTAAAAGAAACCCGCTGGCCGATGACCGGCCCGGCAACAGCAAGGCTGGCAAAATCGACCTTTTCCGCAAAACCCGCAAGGCAGGCTGAAACCACCTGTGCACAGGAGTGGTAGTCAGCGCTTGCCAATTGGCCCTGATGAAGCGGCATAAAGCCAGCCCCACCCAAGCCAACCAGGGCAAAATCAATTTTGGTGCCGCCTATATCAGCGACGAGAAGTGTTGACATGGTTTCCTCTAAAACTCTGGCACACCTTACCTACGATGGCTGGGCAAGGAGATAAAAGTCATATTTCCTCAACGGGATACTCGGCCCTGAACCACTCGCGCCAACCACCCTGTAAGGCATAGACATGGGTATATCCGGCATCCAAAAGCTTTTGCGCCAACCTGGCGCTGGTAAACTCAGAGGGTCAGGCGCAGTAGAGAACCAGGGTCGTCTCCTTGTCATACTGGGCGGCCCATTTGACGATATCAGCTTCAGGCCGTACTGCTCCCTTAATCTTAAACTCGCTGGATTTCCAGTCCCGACCGGTGCGCACATCGACCACAACCAGGCCCTCCTGAGCCAATTTACCACGCAGCTCATCCTTGCTCATCTTCTCAACATCAAGGGCAAAGGCGAGGGTTGTCGCCAGACAGAAAAAGAGCGTTAAACCAACGGTCAAGACACGGTACATATGTTGACGCATCATAGTAATCCTCCTTGCATGAGTTTTTTTGTTACGCGCATTATAAATAGACTGATAGCCCCGACACAGAGAACCATCATAACAACACTCTTTAAAAAGACAAAGGGCTCGGGATCGGTCCATCCCAAGACAACACCAGCCCCGGCTAAAAAGAGGCCGGCAAGAAGATGATGCCATTGTCGCCGCGCACCTCTGCGTACTACAGCAAAATGAATAAGGCTATAATGCAGAAGCCAAAAGACAAGGGCTACCCGGGCATAAACATCAATCATTTCTTCGCCAGCCATACCGGTTGCCATCATAACGGCAGGGGCAGTGGCCAGCGCCACCACACCAAGAGCAGATAGCCATTTTTTCTGGCCAGGATGTCCAGCCGTCCAAGAAACGGGCAGCAACTCAGCCAGCTGGCTATGAAGAACGAGTAAAAGACCGTTCACCAAGGCGGCGGCCCCAGCGATGAGAGCCGCACCCATGATGAGACGACCGGGCTGGCCCAGTACCTGGCGTGCGACTATCATCTGCGGGTTAAAGCTCTGAGCAAGCCTGGCAGGATCAACAAACAGGGGCATGACAATCCCCCAAAGGATAAAGAAAAACACCACGCCCATAAGAATTTTTGCAATAGGGGCAACCCTTGGCAGCCCATCTTTCATGCCATCGTAGCCCACATAGGCAAATTCGACCCCAACAACCATCACTAAGGGGAGTAACAGGCCACGGCCCTGAAAGGGCATCTCACCGACCGGGGAAGATCCTGAAAATTCACTAAATCCTGCCGCCGCCATAATAGCCACCAAGATCATAATAAAGAAAACAAGAAAACACTGGATCCTGAGCGCCCAACGCCTTCCTGCTAATTGAAGGGCCACAACCAGGGCCAACAGCAAAAAGGCAAAGGCAAAATTGGGAAACCAATGGACAAAGACCTCGTTAAAAACAAAACCGGCGGTGACCAGAGAGATCGTGGCTCCACATACCATAAAGACAGCACGGCTTGACAGTGAGGTGACCAGGGGCAGCCAATGGCCAAAGGTGGTGGTCAAAAAAACATGTTCATTCCCAGGCCCGTATCTGCCGCCATAGATATCGTCATAGGCATGTAAGGTCAGAAGGTGAAGGGCGGCGACAAAGACAAGACTCAGCGGAAAAAACCAACCAACCATTCCCATACCATTCCCCAGCAAGACCTCAACCTCGGGCGAGACAAGAATGGTCAGGGATAGAGGTATGGTGGCACGCAACATCATCATGGTTTATCCACCTGAGGAGACAGCGCAACCACCTCGGCAGCCGCCCATGCACACCTGGTCAATATTTCTTCTTTTGTAAGGGCCAATACGTCTCGGTGGGCCCCAGGCGTTCGAACAACCTGTCGGGCCAGCCCAGACAATAAAAAGCCTCGGTATGACCGGTAACGGCTGTCACGCTTTTCTCCCAGTCATTGCCAGCAGTACGCTTCTCACAATGGATGAGATTTCCATCCATGTAGCCTCGGATAATAACCCGTTTGGGATCATATTCATGGGAGCAGCAGCCACCGCCCACCACGGTTTGGCCGACAAAGTTTTTGCCGTCCTGGATAATAGACACGGCTTCGGCATAGCCAAGCCAGACCTTCCAGTGACCGCTGAGATCATAAAGCACCGTTTCCTCTCCCGTGTCGGCATCGACATATACCGTGGTATGGGGATCTGTTGCCTGCGGGTAATAATCTGGTTGCAGGTTGGTGCGATTTGGCGGGGCATTGAGAGCGGTACAGCCACTGACAAAGAGCAGCAAAAGCAAGCCTGGCCAGGATGATAGGGTTAACAACTTTTTCATAGATGACTCCTTAGTTCGATTCTTCCACCAACAAGTTTAGAATCAGACCATAAAAGGGAGATGTACCCATTGCTTCATAATACCAGCCCAGATGGGTCTTGCAGGAACGGCACAGGGCCAATCTCCAGGCATGGGGAGGAAACCAGCTGTACTGAGCCGTCGGTCGGCCCAGGCGCACAGCGCCAGGGGCCAGGGCAAAACAGCCGACCTCAAAGACAAGGCCTTGCGGGTTGGCCAAAAGATGGCCATGCTTACCCAAGACAGCTATCCGCTCCTGGTCGCTGGTCACCGGGGCATGACATTGCCGACAGTACAAGAGCCCATGGCCATCATCAGCCTGTTGCTTATCATCCGAACTTACCAGCGTTGCCTGACCTTGAGCCGGTTCCCTGAAAAAGCAGGGCTGCGTAGCTGGCAACCAGAATTTTCCATGTCGACCTGTCATCATAGCTGGTCAAAAAACGTGTTAATCTTGGAGACAGAGCTGGGAACATATATTCCCAAAAAATCTCAGACCACCTGTTTTAGCCGATAAAAGCCGGCCGCTCTATATCCCCGACATGATAACAAAAGCGGCTCCAGGTTAACTCCCTGCCGCTCATGGGACAGCGCAACGTTACGGTTTTGTCGTCAATGGCAGTAACTCGCCAATCACCCTGGCGTTTGCCGCCATCAATATAGATCATCTCGCCCACCTTAAACTCGTAGGGTGTAAAGCACCGCACCTTCATGGGAACCTCCATTTATTATAAGGGGCCCTTAATTCCGTTGACAGAATAAGAGCTTGCTCATTACCATGACTTTGTAATCTTTATCATACCGACAAAAAGGGAGAAATTCTATGAGTATTGACTGGGCCTATATGCGTAAAGGTTGAACTTCCTGCAATAAAGCTTGGGAGGCTCTCAAGCAAAAGAACACCGTTATCAAAGAAGAAATTGACGCCAAAAAAGGGTCCTTGGCTGACGAAGCCGCCTGGCAACTGGTGGCTGGCGCCGACTCTATCTTTATTGCCAGCGGCAAAAAGACCATGGAGTACAGGCCAACGCCAGACAACAAGGCTGAAATCATGCAGAAAATACTGGGTCGGACCGGGAATCTCCGGGCACCTGCCATGCGCCGCGGCAAGACCTTCTATATCGGCTATAATGACGATCTTTATCAGCAGCTCACAGGCTCATAGATTATTTCCACAAGGTAAACCAGACTTTTTCCCACCACAAAGAAATTCTTTTTCGATACCCCCTTAGGGGGGTACGAGATAACACCAAACCGTCGGTTTTCACGTCCTGCTCTTCGTGTCCTTCGTGGTTTATAGATAGTTTTAAATCAGGAATTACCGCCGTTAAAGCGGCGCTTGGATCTTCCTCCTCCTCACCTTTAAGACATCACAATATGCTTGCTAAAATTCATACCATTGCCCTGTCCGGGGTTGACGGCATTGCCGTTGAGGTCGAGGTTGATATCGCCAATGGCCTGCCCACCTTTTCTACCGTGGGCCTGGCCGAAGGGGCGGTCCGAGAGAGCAAGGACCGGGTCAAGGCTGCCATCAAAAATAGCGGCTATGATTTCCCTAACCGCAGGATTACGGTAAACCTCGCTCCGGCTGATGTCAAAAAGGGAGGGACCAGCTATGATCTGCCCATCGCCATCGGCATTCTGGCCGCCAGCGAGTCCTTCAACCAGGACAAACTCGCTGCCATGGTCATGGCCGGCGAACTGTCTCTGGACGGTAAGTTACGGGCGGTTCAGGGTATCCTACCCATGGTCATGGCCGCCCGGGCGCAGGGAAAACAAGCCATCCTAGTCCCTCAAGCCAATTGTCGCGAGGCAGCCATGGTCGCGGGCATCACTGTCTATGGCCTCACCTCCCTGGACCAGGCCGTTGAATTTCTTGCCGACCGGCTCAAGCTTGGTATTAGCGGAGCTGACCATTCATTCAGCACCTTTGCGCACAGCAGCTATGATTTCAGTGATGTTAAGGGCCAAGAGCACGTCAAGCGCGCCATGGAGGTGGCGGCGGCAGGCGGCCACAACATCCTTCTTAACGGCAGTCCAGGCAGCGGTAAAACCATGCTTGCCAAACGCTTTGCGACAATCCTCCCCGATCTCACCTTTGAAGAATCTCTGGAAACAACTAAGGTATATTCCATCATGGGGCTCCTTGCCGCAGACCAGGGCCTGGTGAGCCAGCGGCCCTTCCGGGCTCCCCACCATACCATCTCTGACGCCGGTCTCATCGGCGGTGGCAATCAGCCCCGTCCAGGCGAGGTTTCCCTGGCCCATAACGGCGTGCTTTTTCTTGATGAGTTCCCCGAGTATAAAAAACATGTCCTTGAGGTACTGCGCCAACCCATGGAGGATGGCGCCGTCACCATCTCCAGGGCCTCCAGCTCCCTTGAATTCCCAGCCCGTTTCATGCTGGTTGCGGCCATGAACCCTTGCCCATGCGGCCATCTTGGCGATCATCTCCATGGCTGCACCTGCAATCCGACCCAAATAAAACGCTATAAGGATAAACTCTCAGGCCCCCTTCTCGACCGAATCGACATCCACCTGGAGGTGCCGGCCGTGCCTTTTAAGGAGATGACCCATGGCCCTGAAGGCGAGAGTTCCGCCACCATCAGAAAACGGGTTATCACGGCCCGCGGCCGCCAGACCGAACGGTTTAAGAAGCATAAACGAACCTACGCCAACAGCCAGATGTCCAGTCGTGATCTGAAAAAATATTGCCTGCTTGACCAGACCTGTCTCAACCTTTTAGAACAAGGTATGGAACGCCTCCGCTTATCGGCCCGGGCCTATAACCGTATTTTGAAAATTGCCAGAACCATTGCCGATCTTGCCGGCCAGGAACTCATTGAACCGGGCCATATTGCCGAGGCCCTCCAGTATCGCCGTATTGACCGGAGAACGTAACACGTTCTTGGCAAGAACAATCCTCAGGGCTTACTTTTCCAAAATCATACTTTTTAGCAACGGTCCATTGCCTCTGATGACAAATTCATAAGAATATTTGATAACCCGCGAATCCCAGTCATGCTCACGAGTCATTCCCGCCCAGGCGTGAGATAAGCGCAGGCTTCGATCTAGGCGATCTCGCTAACCCATCTAGTTTCCCGCCTGGGCGGGAATGACTTTTTATTCAAAAAAAACTCTTTCATTTCAAACAACAGTTGGGCTGCCTACCAGAATGGCTGAAACACCGTGACAATCAGATAACAATAACGAGCTATAAACTTTTTTCTGAACCGTGCATAACCCACGAAGGTCACGAAGAAAAATGGGCAAAAATAAGTCCTTGCTGTTCTTCGGGCGCTTTATGGTGAAAAATATCTTGTGTTCATTAGCACCGCGACAGTGCTAAGATTGATATGATAATCCCCTAGGAATAGAAAAAATTGCGAGGATACCCCCATGTCATCTTCCATTCGTCCCCCCCACTGGGCCGGCAGCTTTTATCCGGAAAACCCTGACCACCTGCGCTCTCTCATCGGCGATCTCCACAGGCAGGCCTTGGCCGACAAGGTTGATCTGGGGAGCGCTGAGCTCCGCGCCCTTATCCTGCCCCATGCCGGTTATATCTATTCCGGCCTCACCGCAGCCCACGGCACCATCCTGATACAAGATCAGCATTTTAAAACCGTTTTTCTCCTTGGCCCGGCCCACCATGTCGGGGTGGCCGGCACTGCCGTAAGTCATGCAGCAAGCTATCGCACGCCGCTTGGCGACATCCCCCTCTCTCCACTGGGCGGCCAGTTGCAGGAGAGCCATCCCGATCTTTTCCAGGAGAATATCGCCTCGGAACAGGCCGAGCACTCACTGGAGGTTATCCTGCCCTTTCTCCAGGAAGCCCTGGGAGATTTCAGCCTCGTCCCCCTAGTGGTGGGCCAGACCGACACAGAGAGGACGGCCCAGGCCCTGGCCCCATTTATAGGTGATGATGCCCTGGTCGTTATTTCAAGCGACCTCTCCCATTTTCTCGATTATGACAGCGCCGTTGACAAGGACAGGCACACCTTAAACACCATCCTCGACATGGACCGGGCCGCCCTCCGCTACAATGACAATGAGGCCTGCGGCATGGTGGGTATTCTGATTCTCCTCAATCTGGCCCGGTTAAAAAAGTGGCACCCCCGCCTTCTCCATTATGCCAACAGCGGTGATACGGCCGGTGACCGCGACCGGGTGGTGGGCTATGGGGCCATCGCCTTTACGGAGGGCAAATAATGGCAGGGTTATCAAACGAACAGGGGGAAATCCTGGTCAGGCTGGCCAGACAAACCATTGCCTCACTGCTGGGCATTGACCACGAAAATGAAGTCGATCAAACCATGCTGAACGCCCCTGTCTTTCAGGAAAAACGCGGCGTCTTTGTCACCTTGAAAAAAGGGGGGGAGCTCCGGGGATGTGTCGGCTCGCTGACGGCGAACGAATCACTTGCTGAAGGCATCCGCCACCAGGCCGAAAATGCCGCCTTTAACGATACGCGCTTCAGCAAGGTTCAGGCCAACGAGCTGGCGGATATTGATGTGGAGATTTCCATCCTCACCGAACCGACCCCTTTGGAGTTTAGCGATCCAGAAGACCTTATCAAGAAATTAAGGCCCCAGGTTGATGGCGTAATTTTGACCTATGGCAGACACCAGTCAACCTTTCTCCCCCAGGTATGGGACCAGCTTCCCAACCCCATGGATTTTCTCGGTCATCTGGCCATGAAGGCCGGTTTACCTAAGGAAGGCTGGAAGAATGAAGGCGTTGAAATCGAGATCTATCAGGTTCAGCATTTTGAGGAGTAGTAACGGAAAAACAGTTGGGTGAAACCACAGAGACATTTATGCCTCTGTGGAGAAGAAGGACCTGACTCCCGTCACACTCTCACAGCATCTTTTTCAAGGCCTGATAATCGGTCTTGCCCGTGCCAAGCACGGGAATCTCCTCAACTTCGATAAGCCTCCGAACGTTATGGAGGGGGGAGAGACCAGCCGCCCGGATCGCTTTGTTGGCCTCTTCCCGGCTTAACTTGAAGGTAACAAAGAGCACCACCTCGGGCTGCTCCTCGTCTGGAGTGGCCTCCACCGCAAGGGGAATGCCGTTATCACTATCCGCATCAAGCTGGGCCAGCAAAGCCGCCTCAATGGCTGGGAGGGAGATCATCTCGCCGCCCAGTTTAATAAAACGTTTCAGCCGACCGCGGAAGGTGAGAATCCCGTCTTTGTCCTCCGACACCAGATCCCCTGTCTCATACCACTCCTTGCCATCATACTCAACAAAGGGCGGTTTACCGTCATGGTGGAGATAGCCCTTAAAAACATTGGGGCCTCGCACCAGAAGCATTCCCTGTTCACCGCGGGCCACCTGTTGGCCACTCTCCACATCGACAAGGACATACTCCATGGAGGGCAGTATCGGGCCGATTGTGCCCGGCATTGGATTTTCGGGGCGGTTAATCGTGACACCTGGGGCGCACTCGGTAACACCGTAGGCCTCACACATCACCACCTGGGGGCAGCCGGTGGCAATGGCCTGATAGACGTGCTGGGGGCATTTCTCGGCCCCCGAGAAAACCAGGCGCAGGGTATCGAGTTGGCCTGGTTCGGCGGCCCGCAGGATGCCGTTTAAAAAGGTGGGAGTGCCTACCAGCACCGTGGTTTTATAGACCTCACTGATCTTGG
>JBFFNX010000069.1:0-13070 GCA_041562995.1 Desulfurivibrionaceae bacterium | reverse complement strand
TAATAAACAACCAATTGCTGACGGCACTAGAATGTAGCTGTCAATATAGATCAAGGCCATGTTGCGGGCATGAAGCTCAGGCCCGTAATCGGGATTATATAGACAGTGTAAGGCAAACAGACTGGAAGCGCCGCCTCCCCAGATGCAGCCCAGGTAGATATGAAATGTTCTGAGCCACTTCTGACCTTTCAATGGGAGTTTTCTTGAGTGCTTCTTCATTATGCTGTTTTAGCGCTGCAGGTCTTTTTTGATCTTCTCATATTCTTCCTGGTTGATCTCACCCTTTGCGTAGCGTTTTTTCAAAATATCTTCAGCGGATTCCGTTTGTGCCCCGCTCCCGCCCTTATCTGCCAGTAATTTGATTAGATAAATTACCCCGACAATAACCAAGACCCAAAACAAGGCCATGAAAATCATGCTGAATCCTTCCATTCCTGCGCCATACTCCCCAAACATATGCATAAAATACTCTCCTTTCTTACATTAAAGCTAGAGCCGTACTGTGTATAATGACACTGGTAGCAGTAAAGTCGAAGTGTCTCAGGAAAGTTTATTATATATCCACCCAAACAGGTAGATAAAGACAAAGCTGATAATTGCCGCTTCAACCATTCCGGTAATGATGCCCAACGGGGCCAGGATAAAGAACATATGCCACTGACTCATCATTTCGACAGCACCGGTGTATATGCCGATGTTCCCGAATATACCCAGAAGAAGCATAATCAGGGCTGAAACAATCGCTGCTGAAGCCGCCAATGCAAAAATATCCAAATTTCCGCTCATATCTTTAACCTCCGTTAGTGCTGTGGTCCGTCTTTTTCCAGTTTGGCAGGAAAGGGGGGACCTTTCGGGCATAATCATCGTAAGTACTACCGAACTCCTGCCGCACCAACTTCTCTTCCTGTTTTGCCAGCCGGATATATACTATTACCAGTATCGGAAACATGGCCAAGGTCAACAAGGTTGGCCACATCAGCAGAAAGCCGGTCATAACCAGGATAAATCCATCGTATTGCGGATGGCGCACTTTGGCATAGGGGCCAGTCACTGCCAAATTGCCGGTCTGTTGAGCTTCGTGCAGTACCTGCCAGGCCTGATAGATGATATAAAATCCGGCAAAAATCAGGACATTGGCGGCTAGGTGGATCGGGTTGGAATGAGGATCTCCCTCAAAGCCGAATATTGTGTGCCAGAGATGCCCGCTACCATGGGCAAAGATATCGGATTGCGGGAACTGGGACTGCAGCCACCCGGACAGGAAATAGATGGTCAGTGGGAAGCCGTACATCTCAACAAACAGGGCCACAATAAAGGCGGAAAACGCGCCCAGACTACGCCAGTCCAGCTTAGTTTTTGGTTTGATAAAACTGAAGGCAAAGAATATAAAAACCGCTGAGTTCATAATCACCAAGGACCACAGACCATAGGCAGGAGGTGCATCTGTCATGATTCACCTTCCTTTCCATGGTTATGACTTTGATGTTGAGCATCATGGCTGCCTGAACCGTTATCATGTCCGCCATGCCCCCGGTGCATAAAGAAATGCATAAGAGGACAAAGAAGCAGGATCAGATATGGCAATGTACCCATAAGATGAGCCCTATGCTCTGTCCAGAGGAAGAATCCGCCAATGATTACCAGGAGAAGCAGGGCAATGTGCTGGACGGTTAATATGCTTTTCTTGCTGTTATTATCTCCGCCTACCATGTAGATCCTCTTCTGAAGTTTTCAGCAGACCAATGTCCCCGGTAAGGCAAGCTCTATTTAATCATCTGTCGGACCGTGGAAAAGCTTTAAGATGCTGTTATCTTTTTTTCATCATCATTTTTTTCTCCATCATGTTCATTTCGTCCCGCATCATACCCATCGAGGTCTCCATTTTTCCCATTCTCATCTGGGTTGCTGGGGGAGCGACCTTAGTTTCGGGATGATGTTTTTTCGGCCCAAACAGGCAGGGTGATCACAAACATCGACAACAGGGAAACGGTCAGGATAATTTTCTTCATCTTCGTTCTCCTTGTGCAAGTGTTTATGTTTTTAAAAGGAGCATCATGCCCATTATCCAAACTTGTCCACCTCAAGTAATCCTTACCCGTCTTAATCTGAGGGCGTTACCGACCACGGAGACGGAGGAAAGACTCATGGCCGCCGCTGCAATGATGGGAGACAGCAGGATGCCCAGGAAGGGATAAAGCACCCCGGCCGCCACTGGCACGCCAAGAGAGTTATAGATAAAAGCGAAGAAGAGGTTCTGTTTGATATTGGTCATGGTGGACCGGGACAGTTTCCGCGCCCGGACAATGCCGGTAAGATCGCCTTTTACCAAGGTTACCCCGGCGGACTCCATTGCAACATCGGTGCCTGTACCCATGGCGATACCGACATGGGCCTGGGCCAGGGCCGGGGCGTCGTTGATACCGTCACCGGCCATGGCCACCATCTTGCCCTCGTCCTGGAACTTTTTGACCGCCGCAGCTTTTTCGTCTGGCAGGACCTCGGCCACCACCTCGTCGATATCAAGCTTGGCGGCCACGGCCTCAGCGGTGGCCCGATTGTCACCGGTCAGCATCACCACCCTTAAGCCTTCCTTGTGGAGCTGCCTGATCGCTTCAGGGGTTGTCTCCTTGATTGGATCGGATACAGCCAGGAGACCGGCACATTGACCGTCAACTGCAACGAACATCACGGTCTGACCTTCTTTACGCATCTCTTCAGCCCGTTCGGCAAGCTCGGCAGTATTAACCGAAAAATCCTCCATCAGTTTTATATTCCCGAGCAGCACTTTAGATCCGTCTACTGTGCCGGAAACTCCCTTGCCGGTAAGTGAGTTGAAAACATCCGGTTCTACAAGAGATACCTGTTGTTCCCCGGCACCCTCCACGATTGCCGCAGCCAGTGGATGTTCACTTGATTTTTCCAGACTTGCCGAGAAGAGAAGAAGCCTGTTTTTATCCATATTGGCAGCAGGTACCACCCCGGTCAGTTTTGGCTTACCCAGAGTCAGGGTGCCGGTTTTATCCACCACCAGAGTATCAATCTTGCGCATGGTCTCGATGGCCTCGGCATTTTTAAATAAAACCCCCATGCCTGCGCCCTTGCCGGTGGCTACCATGATCGACATCGGGGTGGCCAGACCCAGGGCGCAAGGGCAGGCGATGATCAAGACCGAAACTGCTACGATCAGGGCATAGGCCAATCTCGGGTCGGGACCGACCATATACCAAACGCCAAATGCGATGAGAGCTATGACAATCACCACCGGCACAAAATAGCCGGCCACCAGATCAGCCAGTTTCTGGATCGGGGCGCGGCTGCGCTGGGCGTCGGCCACCATCTTGACGATCTGGGCAAGCAGGGTATCACTGCCGACCTTTTCGGCCAGCATGATCATACCGCCGGTCCCGTTGACCGTGGCGCCGATAAGTTTGTCGCCGGCCTGTTTTTTTACCGGGATCGGTTCTCCTGAGATCATCGATTCGTCAACGGCACTGGCGCCCTCGATAACTTCGCCGTCCACCGGAATCTTTTCACCGGGCCTCACCCGTAGCTTGTCTCCAACTGTTACATGCTCCAGAGGGATATCCGCCTCGGTGTTGTCGTCGTTGATTTTTCGTGCTGTTTTCGGCGCCAGCCCCAAAAGGGCCTTGATGGCGGCCCCGGTCTGGCTGCGGGCCGCGAGCTCCATGACCTGGCCCAGCAGGATCAGGGTAACGATGACCGCCGCCGCTTCAAAATAAACACCGATGGAACCGTCCACGCCTCGCATGGTGTCTGGAAATATCTGAGGGAAAAGCACCCCGGTCACGCTGTAAGTATAAGCCACCGAGACGCCGAGGCCGATCAGGGTGAACATGTTGAGACTCTTGTTGATTAAAGATTGTACGGCCCGCACATAAAAGACCCAACCAGCCCAAAGTACCACCGGGGTGGCCAGTAGTAGTTCCAGCCATCCCAGGGTTTTCGCCGAGGCCATCTCATTGACAAAATGGCCACCAGGTAACATCTCCCGCATGGCGATAATCACCAATGGTACGGTTAGGATGGCGCCGAAGATGAAGCGTTTACGCATGTAATCATATTCCGGATTTTCTTCTTCTTCATCCAGGGTAATGGTCATCGCTTCCAGAGCCATCCCGCATTTTGGGCACGAACCCGGCTCATCCTGTACTATTTCAGGATGCATCGGGCAGGTATATTCGGTCCGGCTGGCGGGTATGGCTGGTGTCAATGGTTCCAAGGCCATGCCGCATTTCGGACATGTTCCCGGTCCTTGCTGCTCGACTTCCGGATGCATGGGGCAGGTGTATGCTTCGCCCCCAATCGGTATTTGCTCAGGAACCTCTTCATCACTACTGGCCGCTATAAACACCCCAGGATCTTTCTTGAATTTTGTCAGGCAATTATCACTGCAGAAATAGAGGGTTTCGCCCGCATGCTCATAGGCGGTAAAGGTTTTTTCGTCTTCGGTACTCATCCCGCAGACCGGGTCGGTATAGATAATTCCATGATCGTGGTGGTTGTCTCTCTTGCCCATTAATAAACTTGCCTCCGCAAGTACTTATAATTCCGAGAAAATGCTTCCACTCTATCACAAGTGCTCTTTGCCGGACCTGTTACTCTTGGCCCCTTATTATGATCATATATATTTACCAGGGTCGGCAGCAAAGCTTTTTTGGCAATGTTCGGAACAGAAATAATAACTCTTGCCCTGATGTTCGCTGACGAGAGAAGAACTCGCCACTGTCATGCCACAAACCGGATCTTTGCCGCCACCACTGGCGCTGCTTTCAAGCTCATGATGCTGATCATGGGGCTCCTGCGGGGCATTGGCGGCGCAACAGCCGCCGTCCTTTTTGGTGAGTTTATGCTGGCCATGGCCGCCGCAACAGCCACCGCCTTTTTTCATCATTAGGAACAGAAACACGACAAATGCCAGTGCCAATAAAACCGTGCCAAACGTCATAACGTACCTCCCTGCTGTTGATGGTGAGCCGCTTCGCCTATTTTTAAAGCGGAGCTGATTTTATAGCGCGTCATTAATTTGTTTTTAATATCTGCTTTACGTATACTTTTTAGCATGCCACATCGTGGAACCGGCGATATATATATTTATATTCATCTTGGGAGGGAAAATGAAAAAAACGACTAGTTTATTATCAGTTCTTCTTACAGCAACGTTTGCCCATGCCCATGGCCCTGATGATTATCCGTCGTGGCCGGGGATGATGGGCTGGAGTCAGGGCATGGGCTGGTTCATGCCTGCCCTGATGATTGCCGCCTGGATAGTGGTGATTGTGGGAATTATTGAGATATTCCGCTGGTGGATTCGAGCAAAATCCGACAAGGGCAAAAGGGTTGGCTCTGAAGACTCGGCCCTGAACATCTTGAAAAGAAGATATGCCAAGGGAGAAATAGATAAGGATGAGTTCGAAGAAAAAATGAAAATTTTAGAGAAATAAAGAAGGAGACAATGAAAAATTTTATCCGTCGTAGTTCAGACCCGACCTGACAGCTACCGGTTTTTCCAGAAGTAATTGTCTGATCGGGTCTGAACTACTAAGGTTTAATAGTGTGGCTAATAATTGTTCTTCAATATTTCATGTAATTACATCTGTGTGCTATCTGACCGCATTGTTGAGAATTTTCAAACATGCACTTAACGGTGATATTTATTGATTGTGTTTTTCCGGTTGCTCTAGAGCCTGTAGATAACGGTCAGGGTTTTGAGTAAACTTTTCCTTGCAGCCCGAACAGCAGAAATAATATTGCTTGCCGCTGTGCTCTGCCGTGGCTGCTGCTTTTTCTTCCTCAACCTGCATACGACATACCGGATCCTGGGCCATAATCTTTTCTCCTCTAGCTTTACCCTTTTAGGCATTCGCGTAACTTTTTTTCATCCAGGCCGCCACTAAAAACCAGTTCACCATCAATGACGACTCCTGGAGCGGTCATCAGCATATACTGCTGTGCCAGTTCAGGATTTTCCGTAATATCGTGAATTACTACCTCCAGTTCAGGAAAGTCCGGTTTGACTTTTTCCACAATCTGTTTGGCGCTGGCACAGTGCCCGCAACCGGGCATAGTCAAGAGATCAATCTTCATATGCTTCTCCCTTTATTTAACGCTGTTCGGTGGAGGCCTTCGCCGTCGCCAATAGAACCATGCAACAGGGACTAAAAACAGCCCTGCCAGACTTGCAAAGGCGAACGGAGCTGTGCGCTTGGCCATCTCAAAGACCCCGTTGCCTTCGGCGAGCCCGGCCAGACATTCGTCACAGACATTGTCCATCCGGCCTTCTTCAATCATCAGCCGACATAGACAGGCGTTATTAGGAAATCTGCCGCTGGTCAGACACTCTGTACAGGGCGGCTCGATACAACAGGAATATTCGGCAACCCCCGGCGGAGTAAAAATTTTCGTCCAACCTTCATGAAAGCCGGTGACCAGCAGCCAGTGATGACCGAAGACCCCCATGGTCAGAATGATTGAACCCACAACGATCAACCCCCAACCGATGGCCTTTTCGACCGCGAGTTTCCGTTTGAGTACGGCTTGGGTTGCATTTACCCCGAGCATGCCGAGGATGGCCAGGAAGATCAGGGGGGTCGCCCGGCCCAGCCCGTGGATGGCCCCGAGCAGGGCTCCTTCGCCGATCTCACCGACACTGGCTATATACGTAAGCAGCACATAGAAGGCGGGATTAGGGCAGGCGACCCCGGCATTGCCAAGAAACAAGCCCATCAACAGGGCTTTCAAATAATCCTGACGTTGCATGATAAAACCTGGCAGCCCTCCAGCATAGGTCGGTAACTTGAGGGTATATAACCCCAGTTCCCCCAAGCCGAAGACCCAGGCCGCCACTCCGGCTATAACCAGCATAATGCGGGTCGCCTGGTCCATCCCCAGCAAGTTTCCGGCCAGGGCTATAAAGATCGCATAGAGGGTCAAGGTCATGGTGAGACCACCGCCGAACAGCAGGGCCATGATAAAACCTTTGCGATATTCCTGGCCCATTGACATGGGTACGATGACGAAAACGAGCGGCAGTGTACAGGGCAAAACAATCATAGAAAGGCCGGCTGTATAAGAGAGAAGCAAGCCAACTGTTTGGGCCGGTGTGGTAGCCATATAGGCCAGACCGCTTACAAACAAAGAAAATAAAATAAACGCAAAAAGTACCAGCCGGGTACGAAGATGGCGTTCCGAATCACTCAACTCTGTCCTTAACTCAGCCATAGTTCTATCACTCCTAACTCAAAAGAGTAAAGCTCAAAAAGACGAATGGCGACCCATCCATTCGACTGACATAGATAAGAAGGGTGAAATTCAATTGAAATGCCATCCAGCTTTTCTAACAATAGCCTATCAACTAAGAATATTGCATGTCAAGGGAACCTACCGCCGCGCCTACTGAAGCGAACCTGGATTATAGAGTGTCTCATTTATTTGTTTTTCATATCCGCTTTACGTATACTTTTATTATGCCACAACGTAGAACAGAAAATGTATGTTAATTGCCTGAACGTCTGCCGCTTTTATTGGGAGGAGGAAAGTTTCAGGTCAAAGGGGTTTTGGATTTGGCACTATCAAAACGAAAAGTCCGATCTTTATATCAGTCCGGAGCTAAATTCTATGATTTAACCACCATTCTCTATCGTTTAATCGGGCTGCGGATGAAAGCTTACCGCGCACTTGCGATAGAGAGGCTATCTCTTCATAAGGGAGACTTTGTCATCGAGCTCGGCTGTGGCACCGGCCTGAATTTTCCCGCTCTTATTGATAAAATTGGTGTGGAAGGAAAACTGATAGGAGTGGATCTAACTCCTGGAATGCTTGATATTGCGCGGTTAAGAGTTGATCATTTTGGGTGGAAGAACGTAGAGCTGGTCCAGTCTGACATAGTCGCTTATGAAATACCGAAAGGGGTGAATGGCGTCCTGGCAACAGGGCTTTTCGGGTATATAAGCAAGTATGACCGTGTGATTGAAGCGGTCTCGCAAGCCCTGGTTCCCGGTGGCCATTTGGTGATTCTGGATGGGAAACAACCCGCTAAACTTCCGGCATGGCTGTTCAGGATTGTCCTGCGACTGGGGCGACCATTCGGTTTTACCCCTGAGTATTTCAAGGTGAAACCATGGGAGTCGGTGGAACGCTATTTTCAAGATACAACGTTTGAAGAGAGGTACGGAGGGTTGATTTATATATCGTCCGGAGCAGCCTTAGTACCTGACGCTCCACAAGAGTTGAGGAGTGGAACATGACTACTATGACTGGATATTCTCGGACGATATATTCTTTCTGCTTTTTGCTCGGCTTGATTGGATTGATTGCGAAGCCATTGATGGCAGAGCCTGAAACGTTGGATCTGGGCTTGACCGAAAGCCATTATCGACAAGGCGAGCTCCCTGAAGGTTGGACCCTAAGGAAATGGCCGGGCGAGACAAAGGGTGCCAAGGCAGAATGGCTTGTGGATGACGACATGGCCGTTGTCAAACTCATTTCGGATGGCAACCTGACGTTTCTCGAAAAGAACGTAGATATCGACCTCAGAGATTACCCGATTGTCAGCTGGAAATGGAAGGTGATGAATATCCTCAGCAATATCGACGAACGAACCAGAGCAGGAGATGACCATCCAATAAGGATATTTTTCGTATTTGAGCCTGATAAAGGCAAACAATCCCCTTGGTTCAGGATAAAGAGATTTTTCTACCTAGATTGGGTTCATGGGCATCCCTACGGTGGGCGATATACCGAATATTTATGGAGCAGTCACTTGGAAGCGGGAGAAATTATAAGTGATCCCGGCAAGCCTTGGCAAAAGCTCATGGTCGTTGAGGGAGGAAGTGCCAAGCTTGGCCAATGGTTGTCCTACAGGAGAAATCTTTACCAGGATTTTAAGACTCTTTATGGCGAAGAACCTAGGCAGTTAATTTTTATAGGCATTCTAAACGACACAGACCAGACCGGCCAGGCAGCAACGAGTTATATTGCCGATTTGAAATTCAACAAAGCGCCACTTGATGTTGATTAGAAATAAACTACATGATTCAAGCTGCTAGCTTGATAATGGAAAGGAGTCAAGATTGTACTAAAGGAAATTATATGCAGGGTAAAGAAATAGTTGAATCACTGAGAAGTCTCCATGACCTGTCAAAGGCGATCAATTCCTCGCTACACCCAACGGAAGTGGCAGACATGATTTGCCATAAGACTGCGGGTCTGATGCAATCGGATAAGGTCCTGTTATTGTTGTTGGACAAAGAAAAGTCAATCCTGTTGGTTCACAATCATCTGGGTTTTGAAGATGATGAACTTCCGGTACTTAAGTTCCATGATATCCGCTCCTTTGAGCACTGTCTTGTCCATAAGGGGACGGTAATAAGCATGACTGAAGTCTTGGCTGGCCAGGAACAGGGAAAGATCCGCCAAGCCATGCCGTTTCTTTTCGATATGTTTTTTGCCCCTTTGGAAGTTAAAGGTGAGGTCTCCGGCTTGCTCGGCGTTAGCGGCGAGCCTCATGAGTTTTCAATCATAGAATTAGAGATTTTCTGTTCTATAGGTAGCCAGGCGGCAGTGGCATTGGAGAATGCTAATCTTTATCAGAGGCTCCGTGGAACCTTCCTGCATACAGCTGAGGCTTTGGCTGAGGCGGTCAGCAGCCGTGATCCCTATACAGGAGGTCATACGAGGCGGGTTCAGGCTTATGCGCTTCATATGGCCCAAGCCCTCAATTTGCCCGATAATGAAAAAGATACTTTGCGACTGGCGGCTATTCTGCATGATATAGGCAAGATAGGGATCAATGACGCTATATTGCGAAAAGGGGAAGCCCTGACTGACGAGGAAAAGCAGGAGATGCGAAAGCATCCTGAAATAGGGGCTCACATCTTAAGTTTTGTCGATGAGATGAGGGAGGTGATCCCTGGAGTAGGCCACCATCATGAATGGTTTGACGGTAGCGGTTATCCTGATGGTTTGAAGGGAAAGGATATTCCTTTGATCGCCAGGATAATATCCATTGCCGATGCTTTTGATGCCCTGACAACAGATCGGCCATATCGAAAATCAGCAGAGCCTGTAGAGGCTTGTATCATGCTGGAAAAATATGCCGGGAGCCATTTTGACCCAGAGCTTCTTGAAATCTTCACAACACATCAACTTGCGGTAGGGTGATGCAGAATTAAGGAAGTGATTGCTTTCTAAGACCCAAGATTAATAAAGAGTCTTTTTAGATCACTCAATTTGCTTTGGGAAAAGATGAAAAACATTCTTATTACAGGCCAAAACCGCTGTTATGACGGTGAAGGCAGTGAGATACCCTGTCAGGGAAGTGGGCAAGATGGCGACTATGGATACGGCTTTCCCTGGCCTGAGCCGCGCTTCACTGAACAAAACCAAACAGTTATTGATCGAGCCACCGGTCTCATGTGGACAAAAAATGCCAACCTTCATGAATTCCCGGTCACCTGGCAGGAAGCATTGACCGCCGTTGCGGTCATGAATCAAAGAAAATTCCTCGGCTTTTCCGATTGGCGCTTACCTAATCGACGGGAATTGCGCAGCCTAATGAGCCATCAGACCAGAAAGCCATCATTACCTGGAGCGCATCCCTTTGAAAATATTTTTATGGGTTGGTACTGGACTTCCACTACCGCTGATATTAATCCCGCCTATGCCTGGTATGTTCATCTTGAAGGGGCCAGAATGTTCTACGGTAGAAAAGACCAGTATTATCTTTTCTGGCCTGTTCGAGGGGCAGGAATCGGTGTTTTGCCCCGCACAGGCCAACGATATTGCTATGATGGTTCCGGCAAAAAAATACCTGCGATTGGGAGCGGTCAGGATGGCGAATACAGATATGGTTCCCCTTGGCCGGACCCACGGTTTGAAAAGAATAAAGATACAGTCCATGACCGCCTGACAGATCTCCACTGGACTCTCCATGCAGATATAGCCGGCCAAAGGGTGGATTGGCAACAGGCGCTCGTAGCTGTCGAACAATTGAATAAAGACTGCTTTGCTGGCTTCAATCGCTGGCGTCTTCCTTCCATTAATGAGCTTGAATCCTTGATAGACTGTGGCACCCACAATCCAGCCTTGCCTGTTAATCATCACTTTACATCACTGCGTGAAGGATACTGGTCATCAACCACCAGTTTCTTTGAAACTGACTGGGCATGGGTTCTTTATCTTGAGAAAGGTGCATGCGGTGTTGGACATAAAGCAGGAAGAAACTTTTTCGTGTGGCCAGTGTGTGATGGATGATATCATCATCAGTTAATAATTAACTTTGAAATTCAGCAAAACACCACTTGATGTAGATTAAAGCTGCTTTCTTGAGAATGGCAAGGAGGAAATGTCGGTGCATAGAGTGAGAAAGATATCATTTATATCATGTCTGATTCTGATGACGTTAACGACATCAGGATATTCTTTGACGAGCCAATCCGCAGATATTAACGCGGGGAAAAGACTTTATGACGATTATTGTGCAAATTGCCATGGCGAAGAAGGGATAGGTCAGGATCCGAAAAAACGTAACGGCGGTCGAGATGCAAATGGAGTTTTGATTGCCCCGGCCCTGAACGGTACTGCCCATACTTGGCATCATCCCCCTAAACTTCTCTTCAGGTACATCGATAAGGGATCGATTGTGAAAAGTTCTCCGATGCCGTCATTTGGCAAGGAACTGGGCAGGGAAGAAATTCTGTCGATTATTGCATATTTCCAATCGTTGTGGCCCGAGCCGATCCGGAAACATTATTTTAAAAAATTTAAATAAAGAACCATAAATGGGAGTCGATATGCTAAAGATTGTCCAGGTACTTCTTGTGGTTTCGGCATTTTTCCAAATGGTATCAACTGTTGAGGCAACAACGGTCGAATACGATCTGGACATTGGTTGGCAGGAGATAGTTATTAATGAAAAAACAGCCAATGGGATGACCATTAACGGAAGTATTACCGGCCCGACCTTGCACTTTACGGAAGGTGATCTGGCCAGGATCAGGGTCCATAACTCCATGGATGTCAGTACCTCCATCCACTGGCATGGAATCCTTGTACCGCCGGGAATGGATGGCGTCCCGTTCGTCACTCAACCGCCCATTAAGCCGGGTGACACTTTTACTTACGAGTTTCCGATTCGTCAGTCCGGCACTTATTGGTACCACTCCCATTCAGAGCTGCAGGAACAGCGAGGGTTATACGGTTCCATCGTCATTGCTACACCGGAAGAAAATATAAAGGTAGCTCAAGACCGGGTGATTGGTTCTTCCACTGCCACCTGCTATATCATATGAAGTCGGGTATGGCCCGTTTGGTCCATTACCAGAACTTCCAGCCCGGCGACAATGTGAAGGAGGTCCGCCCCGTTCTTTATAACGAGCCTTGGTATTTCAAGACCGAAGCTGAAATCTTCAGTAACATGACAGAAGGCGCTCTGACCTTATCAAACACCAGAATAATGCTCGATGCCTCCTGGGAAGTTGGCTGGCACGAAGTAGATGAAGAAGAGTGGGAGGGAATTGCCCAAGCGGGCTGGTACTTGAACCGCTTCACCTCTTTTTTTATCGGAGCAAGGATTGAGGGTGTTCGGTCTAAGGAACATGATACCGTTGGGATATTCGGCTTGTCCTATCTCTTGCCCCTGAATATTGATAGTACGGCTTGGATTGACAACGAAGGTGAATCAAGGATCATCTTGAAAAAAGAATTTGAGTTGACCCCGAGAATAGGTATAAAAGGTGAGGCAGAATATGACAGTCTGGAAAAATGGGAAGGTGCAGTAGGTTTGGAGTACAATTTAAACCGACATCTTTCTTTGGCTGGTAAGTGGCACTCCGACTTTGGTTTTGGTGGCGGTCTGCAAATAGGTTTCTGAGAGATATCGCTCTAGCTATGTAAAAAAAGAGCTTTTTCTTCCTGAAAAAGCTCTTTCCCAATTAATTTATTTGAAAGATCAGCTACTATCTCATCATATGATAGGGATACATGTGTCCACCGGTTGAATATTCGAAAACGAACTTGTAGTCTTTACCCTCGAAAGGGAAAGAAACGATAAG
>JBFFNX010000068.1:0-13072 GCA_041562995.1 Desulfurivibrionaceae bacterium | reverse complement strand
TTTTGGTTTCACAAGCGCAGTGTTTACGGTGCCTCTTCCCTACTCGCCGTTCGCTTGGGGCACGTGAACGGCATCGTTAATATTGCCACATCGAATATCTTATTTTACTCTGGGCCCGAAGGCTTCACACCTCATTCCCGAGAATAAAAAATCAATATTTCAGAATATGGGTACTGGTAAAATATTGATATTAACAAGAGACATTTTTTGAAAAAATCATTTTATGATCTAAATCATTCAGATTTAGAAATGGTTCTAAGTAAGAATCATTTAAACAGCTCAGCAGCGGCAATTCTTTTTAATTGGCATTATAAGAAAAAAGAATATGCTCAATGCTGTGAGAAAATTGCCAAATCTTCATTGGCCTTTTTTGAAAATAATTTCGACTTTTCTCTACCGGAAATAGATACGGTTAATGAATCAAAAGATCGAACAGTAAAATTCCTTTTTAATCTTAAAGACAATAATAAAATTGAAACCGTCCTAATTCCGTTTCATAATAAATATTCTATTTGCCTTTCATCGCAGGTTGGCTGTGCAATGAATTGTGCTTTTTGCTCTACAGGAAAACAAGGACTTAAAAGAAATTTAACAACAAGTGAAATCGTTGGCCAGTTTCTCCAGTCTTGGCGTTGGCTCGCGAAAAATAGGCCAGGAGAAGAGAGAATTTTAAATATTGTTTTTATGGGACAAGGCGAACCTTTACATAATTTTGATGCTGTAAAAAAAGCGTGCGAAATATTCTTATCAAAACACGGAACTTCAATTGGTGTTCAAAAAATTACTATTTCAACGGCTGGTTATATTCCAGGGCTTAAGAGATGGAGCCAGGAAATTCCCGGAGTAAACCTTGCGTTATCTCTTCATTCGCCCTTTGAAAAAAAGAGAAATGAACTTATCCCCATTAATAAAAAATATCCACTATGTGAAGTCATGGCATATATTGACAATATACCATTAAATAAAAAACAATTTATTACTTATGAATATATTCTGATAAAAGATTTTAATGATTCTGCAGATGATGCTAAAGAATTGGGAACGATACTGGCGGGTAAAAGTGCTTATATAAACTTAATTCCTTTTAACTCATTCCCCGGATCACATTACAAACGTCCTGATTTGGATAAAATTGAAAAGTTTAAAGAAGTTTTAGATAGTTTTAAAATTCCGACCTTAATAAGAAGTGCTAAAGGCGATGATGTATTAGCAGCATGTGGACAACTCAATTCTAAAAATTAAATAGCTATCAAGTACAACTAGATGGGATCGGACCAAGTCAACGATATGGTTTTCATGGAATAAATCCTAACAGTCTGAACTTTAACCCAAAAATACAGCGGATGAACCGGTGATTTCCAACTTAATATTGCCACATCCAACCTCAGGAAGTACTCAACTCACCCCAAGTTGACGTTCCTCCTTTTTACCCCATCTTTTAGTTACCTCAAAACGCGTGTGGAGTTATGGCTGAAAGGAGTCAGGAATGATGTTAAGCTGCGCTCCGTGCAAGACGGTTAAGCTGCCAATGGATCATAAATAAATGTCTCTAAAATATCAGGCCGGATGGCCCGATTGCACTATCCAGCCAGCAGCCCATAACCGATTACCCCCTGCTGCATAGTGTGCTGTTATCAACGTAAACAAGGTTCACGTATATTCCTATGGCAAGAGTAAAGAAGATTATAAAGGACAATGGTTTTTTCGGTATTGGTATTCGTAATAATGTGAGCGAATTAAACATTGGCACCCTATGGAGGTCAGCATATATTTTGGGAGCCAGTTTCATTTTTACTATCGATAAACAATACAAAACACAAAGTAGTGACATGACGGCAGCATGGTCCAAAATCCCTTTGTACCATTATAAAACATTTAAGGACTTCAAAGATCATTTACCATTTTCTACAAAAATTGTCGGGGTAGAAATGGGGGAGGAGTCTGTATCCTTAGGCATGTTCAAACATCCTGACATGGCGGTTTATCTTCTGGGTAATGAACAGTGCGGTTTGCCTCCAATTATCACAGAACAATGTCATGCATTAATAAAATTACCCGGAGATTTTTCATTAAATGTTGCGGTAGCTGGAAGTATTGTAATGTATGATCGAATAAATAAAGAAAATACAACTATTCGCAACCAATCTCTTATCGCTGACAGCGGGAACAGCTCCGCTGCAGGTTAGCGCCATGTTAATATAGCCACAGCGAAGGTTCAGCTATTTACCACTACCCTTCTGTGAAGGTTACTACTGTGAGTTCCAGATCTGATTGAACCTTGTTACGGCAACTGTCAGATCGTGTCTGAGCCACTACAAATGAGGTGGTGATTGCATTAAACAGAGAAGCCCCTGTACTTTGTCGACAAGTACCGGGGCTTCTTTATTGCTGTAAACGGCTATCCGTTCGGATAGGGCCGTAGATGTTATTCGGTATTCTTATTTTTCAGGAGAAGGTGTTCGGGGACGCCAATGGCATTTTCAAAGATGGTGCGCTGGCTCTGGACGCCGCTCATGTTGGCGCCGGTGAGATCCGCCTTGTAGAAGAAGGCCTTGACCAGGTAGGCCCGTTCCATATTGGCATTCTTGAGGTTGGCCTTGCTAAGGTCGGCCCAGTGCAGGTTGGCATCGGAGAGATCGGCATTCTCAAGGTCGGCGCCGATCAAGATGGCATCGGTGAGGCGTGCTGATTGGAGATTGGCCCCCTTGAGATTGGCCCCTTTCAGGTTAGCCTCCTGGAGGTTGGCCCCGGATAAATCAGCGCCTTCCAGGTTTACTCCTTTGAGCTTGGTGCCTGAAAAATCGATGCCGGAGAGGTTGCAGCCGGGACATTTATCCGTGTCAAGCAGGCGCTGGTGCGCCTCGGAAAGGACCTTTTTCTGGACCAGGGGGGCAGGAACGAACTCATTGCGCTCCTCTGGTTCAGCTTCAACATCGTCATCATCGGCGCCTAACATGCCAAAGGTGAGGGTGGAGAGAAGGCCTGCTTCCTTACTTGGGTCTGCTGGAGCCACGGCGGCGGGAATTTTCTTGGCGACCCTTCTTGGTTTTGAGCCTGGAGGGGGCATGGCCAAAATGCCGGCATTATTATCGGCCAGGGTGTATTCCACCTCACGCTCCGGCACAAAGGTATTGGCCAGGGTGCCGTCATTATTGAAGAGAAGGTAATGTTCCTTGTCCTTAAAGACCTTGAAACAATTTGTGTCACCATTGCCCCAGTGTTTAAACTTCAGACAGAGAGTGTGCTTCTCATCATCAGTGGACCAGCGGCCAAAGGTTGATTCACCCACCGAGTTGACGGCGTTGAGCTTGCCGTTGTCGGAAAAATCAATATCCGCCTCATCTGCCTTGTCCCAAGACACCATATGGAGGGAGTTGCCGGAAACAAGGGTGTCAATATTTTCGGCACTGAGCTGATTGGCACCGGCTTTGACGGCCTCTTCCAGATTGATACGGCCGGCACATCCGCTTAGGCTGAAAAGAAGAACGAGACCAAGGGTTAGAGATATTTTTTTCATGGGGGGATGGAGGGTCTGTGTTTATTAATAAGAAAGAAGTGGATAGTTATAAACAAAGCGTGCAGGGAACGCAAAAGAAAAGAGCGAGGGATGTCTGGTCAAATCGAGACCGAATCGGGCAATAAAAACTCAAGCAGTTATCTTACCCTGGAATCATTTGACGCAGCTATGCAATTTGTACTAGCATTTTGTATCCCATCGACCTGTTCCTCTTTCCCTGCTTACCACTCGAGGTGGCCACCATGCTTAAACTTTTTGCGAAATTGTTAAAAGTTCTCAATTCCGATGCCGATCCGGGCCAAATCAGTCTCGCCTTATGCCTGGCCATGATTGCCGGCCTGACCCCGCTTCTGAGTTTCCATAATATTTTGGTGGTGCTGCTGGTCCTGGTGCTCCGGGCCAATCTCTCGGCTTTTTTGCTCGGCCTGGTCGTTTTTACGGGTATCGCTTATCTTTTTGACCCTCTCTTTCACCAACTGGGGCTTGCGCTCCTGACGGCCTCTTCGTTGAACGGGTTGTGGACCAGCCTCTATAGGGTGACTCTTTTCAGGCTGGCGAATTTTAACAATTCCATTGTCATGGGCAGTCTGATCTTTTCCCTGGTGCTGTTTGTGCCCTTGATGCTGCTCTTCAATGAGCTGATTAGAAAATATCGGCAGCATGTGTTGCGCTGGGTGGAAAAGAGCCGGATCATGAAGTTCTTCATGGCCAGTAAGTTCTATGGCATTTACAAAAACGTGATGGGTACGGGGGGTATGGCATGAAGAAATGGATACGCTGGCCGGGCTTCGGACTCTTTGCGGTACTTGTCCTTTTGCTGAGCGCTTTTAGTCTGCTGTTTATTGACGGTTTCATGGAACGGATGCTTGAAAGCCAGGGCAGCCGTTTGGTGGGAGCGCGGGTTGATCTGGACAAGGCGGATCTATCTTTTATGCCGCTTGGCTTAACGCTCTTCCGCCTGCAGGTCACCAACCCCGACGAGCCCATGCGCAATGGGGTTGAGATCGACCGGCTGGCCATGGGCATCGACAGCCTGCATTTGCTGGAGCGCAAGGTGATTATTGATGAGATGGCGGTGCAGGGCGTCCGTTTTGATACGCCGCGCCAAAAATCAGGGGCCTTAACCCAAAAGGGGCGGCCAGAAAAGCACGGAAAAGAGGGCACCGGTTTTAAAATGCCGCAACTGCAGGTGGCCGATGTCAAGGATGTCCTCAGCAGGGAAACGCTGGAAACACTTGAATTGGCCAGGAATTTCGAGGAGCAGCTCGCCAGGGACCAAGCGCAATGGCAGCAGCGCTTGGCGGATCTTCCCGACCAGCAGAAGTTGACCAGCTACCAGGCCCGGCTCCAAAAGGTAAAATCGAGTTCCGGCCTTGCCGGCCTCGTAACCGGGGCCACCGAACTGGAGGCTGTCCGCAAAGAAGTAAAGGCGGATCTGGATCAGTTGAAAAAGGCGCAAAACGATTTCACCGCCCTATCCGACTCCTACCAGGGCAAGCTTGCCCAGCTGAAGAATGCCCCCCAGCAGGACATCAAACGGCTGGTTGATAAATATGGCCTCTCTGCTCAGGGCTTCGGCAATATGAGTGCCCTGCTGTTCGGTGAAAAAATAGGTGGCATGGTGCGGACCGGCTCGTCCTGGTATGAAAAAGCCCAGCCCCTGCTCCAGCGCCAGAAGAACAAGCAGAAATCGGCCGAGGTGATCAAACCCCTCAGGGGCAAGGGCGTGACCGTGCGGTTCAAGGAAGATGCACCGCTGCCTGATTTTCTTATCCGCAAGATAGATGCCTCAGTTGTGCTTGCGGCCGGTGAACTCAGGGGTACCATCAACAATGTGACGCCGGATCAGGATGTGCTCGGGGCGCCGATGACCCTTGCCTTTGCCGGTGATAAGCTGCAGGGATTGCGCTCCCTTCGTCTTGACGGTGTCTTTGATCATGTCCAGCCCGATAAGGTGCAGGATTCGCTGACTTTGCAGCTACGCGACTATGAGGTCAGAAAAACCACCCTTTCCAGCGCCAAACAGTTTCCGGTAACCCTTGCCTCGGCCCTGGCCGATCTCTCTGTGGGGGCCAAGCTGCGCAATCGTGATGTCGATGCCACGGTGCTGACCTCCATTAAGGCGGCAACATTTACCACGGACAAGGCGGCGCAGGAAGGCAATCTCCTCTCCCAGGCCTTGGCTGATGCTGTTGCCGGGGTCAACAGGGTGGAAGTCAAGGCCGTGATAACCGGCCCGGTAGATGACTATAGCGTCGGGGTGAGTTCGGATCTTGACGGGGTTCTCAAAGGGGCGGTCAGTAAGACCCTGACCAAACAGAGTGCCCAATTCGAGCAGGAGCTTAAAGATGCGGTGATGACCAAGGTCAAGGGGCCGCTGGCTGAAGCCACCGCCGGTTATGGCGGCCTTGGTAGCATCTCCGATGAGCTGGCCAAGCGCCTGCAGATCGGCGGCAGTTTGCTGAAATAAGAAAGAAGGGCGCCTTATTTGGGGGCGGGCGCGAGAAGGGCGGCCAGCTCGTGTGCCGAATTCACCGGCGCTTTGCAGGTGAAATTCTCGCAGACATAGGCGGTGGCCTTGCCGTCAATGGCCGTCATATACTCCATAAAGGGCATATTCTGGCCGAGAAAGCGTTGGCCCGGACCCTTGTCGGCCAACAGGACCACGGTGGTGGGCAGGTAGGATGCGTTGATAATATGGAGAAGCTGGTCGGTATCGGCGGCCCCATATGTGCCGGCAATGATGATCTGTCTTGGCTTTTGCCGATAAAAATCATAGGCCGCGGCCATGGCCGGGCGGGCAAAGGGTTGGCTCATCAGGCCGTCGGCAAAGAAGGACAGGATACCTTCAGCCCTTTTATGCCATTCCTTATTGTCGGTTATCTGGGCCAGCCGTAACAGGTTCATGGCGGCGATGGAATTGCCGGCCGGTTCTGCCCCGTCATAATCGTTTTTCATCCTGACCAGGATATTTTTGGCGGTTGCCGGGCTGTCAAAAAAGGCGCCCTGGTCGCCATCACTGAACAGGTCAATTTGCGTTTTCGTCAGCTCCACGGCCAGCTCCAGCCAGTGGCTGTTGAAGCCGGCGCCATAAAGATCGAGAAGGCCCTGGACAAAGAAGGCGTAATCGTCAAGCTGGCCCTGAAAATGGGCCTCACCGTCCCGGTAGCGGCGAAACAGGGTTTTATCACCATTTTCAACAAGATTTTTTTCTAAAAAGGTTGCTGAATCGGTGGCAGCGCGCAGATATCTGGCGTCGCCGGTGACCTTGAAACCCTTGGCCAGGGCCGAGATCATCAAGCCATTCCAGGCGGTGATGATCTTGTCGTCCAGATGGGGTCGCGGCCTTTTTTCACGGGCCGCAAAAAGGGTTTCCATGCCCGAGGCGAGGATGGTGAGGATTTCCTCTTCGCCCTTGCCGAATTTCTTGGCAGTGGCAGCCAGGCTGCTGTTGGCGTGGAGGATGTTTTTGCCGCCAAACTCAGCCATCGGATCAGCCAGGGCATTGCCGCCAGGCTCCACCCCGTAGAAGGAGTTGAAGATGGCGCCATTGTCGGTGCCGAGGAGCTTGACAATATCAGCCTCGGTCCACAGATAAAAAAGACCCTCGCCGTGCTTGCTGCGATCATCCTCGGCAACACTGTCCGCATCCTCAGCTGAGTAGAAGCCCCCTTGCGCATCAGTCATGTCGCGCAGCACGTAGTCGAGGATTGCGGTGCCGATATCGCGGTAGAAGGGGTCCTTGCTCACCAGAAAGGCATCGAAATAGAGGGCGGCCAGCTGGCCCTGGTCGTAGAGCATTTTTTCAAAATGGGGCACCCGCCACTGGCCATCAACACTGTACCGGTGAAAGCCGCCGCCCAGTTGATCATACATGCCGCCCTTGGCCATTTTCCGTAAGCTCACCAGCACCATTTCCCGGGCCTGATCATTTTTATGCCAGGCGTCAAAGCGCAGGAGCTGGTCAAAAATGACCGGGCGCGGAAATTTCGGGGCGGAGCCAAAACCGCCAAATTCACCATCAAAGCTCTGGGCCGCCTGTTGGAAGCAGAGATGGAGCAGTTCTTCTGAGAGAGGTTGTGCTGTCATCTTACCAGCGGCTTCGGTTTGCAGCCTGTCGGTGATCACCGTGGCGTTAGCGCTCAGTTTGGAGCGGTCCTCCTGCCAGATGACATTGAGCTGCTTGAGCAGATCAAGGAAGCCGGGGCGGCCATAGCCTGATTCGGGCGGGAAATAGGTGCCGGCATAAAAGGGGCGCCGATCAGGCAGCAGGAAAACCGACATGGGCCAGCCGCCGCTGCCGGCAATGGCTTGGGTGGCGGCCATGTAGATCTGATCGAGATCCGGGCGCTCCTCCCGGTCGACCTTGATGGCGATAAAATGCTCGTTCAAAAAGGCGGCCACCACCTCATCCTCAAAGGATTCGTGGGCCATGACATGGCACCAATGACAGGTTGAGTAGCCGATGGAAAGGAAGATGGGTTTGTCTTCCCGCTCGGCCCGCCTGAAGGCCTCATCACCCCAAGCCAGCCAGTGCACCGGATTAAAGGCATGCTGCAGGAGGTAGGGGCTTTTTTCGTTAATAAGGCTGTTTGGCTGTTTGCCGGCTGCCAGTTGCTGTTTGACAAATTCAGATGATGTGGAGGCGTGGGCAACAGAATCCATGGCGATACCAGGGCTAAAGAGGATGAGGGTGAACAGGGTAAGAACAGAAAAGCTGACTTTTTCAGGAATCATTATCATTTAATACAATGGTGATGATTGCCCTATTGTCAATATTGAAGTGATAGAGGTATGACGTGCCCTGGTCGGCCGGGATATCCTCACAGAGCCTGGGGATGGAAAGGGTGAACTGCTGATCCGGCATGATTTCGCTCAGCAGGCTACCGGTTATGGTATTGAGAAGCTCACCCATCATGTCGCCCACCGCCTCCATGGTTAAGTCCTCAAGGCCGTAGAGATTTTCGGCAATGGACCAGCCCAGATGCTGGGGGGCGGAAAAAAACATCCGAGCGCGGACTGGTGAACGAATTTCCATCACCGCCGTAATGGAGTTCGTTGGTGCGGGTTCCTTATCGGTGAGCTGGGCCTCCATAAAGCCCATTTTGTCGAAGGTGGATGCCACCACCCTGGCCAAGGCCTCTTCCTGGGGCCGTTGTTGGCCCGGTGCTATGAAAAAAAGATTATTCTCCCCAGCCATCGTCGCCCTCCCCCTCTTCTAAAAATATCTTTAAGACATCATATAATTGCGTGGTGGAAAAGGGTTTTGGCAGGACATCAAGGGCGCCCATGGCCAGCAGGATGTCCTTGCGCGCCAGATTACCGGCGCTGGAGACAACCAGGACTGGGATGTGCTGCAAGGCAGGGTCTGCCTTGAGTTCCTGCAAAAACGTTTCACCATCCATTTCCGGCATCATCAGGTCGGTGAGAATAAGATCAGGGGGCATTTCCCTTGTTTTTTGCAGGGCATCAAGACCGTGCACCGCCTGGACAAACACGGCATCGTGGAACCCTATATTTGCCAGGCATTTTTGGGCAAAGATGCGGGCGGTGGTGGTGTCATCAACAATGAGGATTCGCATGGGCATAACCATTTACTCGTTCATGGATTCTTTAAGTTTGCAAAAGTCGCTGTCTGTTTCCAGGATGATCTGGGCCAGGTCGTTCTCGGTGAGGTTGATATAATCACCGTAGTTGCTGGCGAGCTGATAGCGCAGGGCATCAGCGCCGGTACCCCGACCGGTCATCATGGCCACCATGTCGCCGAGGTGAACGGCATAGACCAGGGAGCGGTACTCCTCAGGCGCCGTGGCCGGGTCATGGTGATAGCGGATGGCTGAGGGCAGTGGCTCCGGCAGGTTCCAGTGGAGGGCTAAGGCATAACCGGCCTGGGTATGGTCCATGCCCAGGAGTTTTTCCTCTGCAGAGGCGTAATCATCCACCTCTCCCCTGTCCAGGGAGTCGAGGACACTGGTCGAGGAGCCAATCAGGAAATCGGAAATTATCGCCTTGCCGAGGTCGTGGAGAAGACCGCAGGTAAAGGCGATGTTGGTGTTGAGCGGCTCTTTGCTTAACGAGGCAATCCGTTTGGAGGCCAGAGCGGTGAGCATATTGTGGTCCCATAAATCACCCTTGTGACCGTCGTAGCCTGCCAGATCGCAGTCATAAATCATGTCGGCCGCCTCTGTCATGACCAGAGAAACCAGGAAGTTTTCACCGGCATAGGCAATGGCGCGTTCAAGATCGGTAATCTTGCTGTGCGGGGCGAAGGCGGCGGAGTTGACAAGTTTAAGGGTCTTGGCGGTGAGTGCGGCATCATACTTGATAACCCTGACAATATCCTTCAGATCATGATTTTTCCGGCTGGCGACCTCCAGAAGTTGTGTCGCGTACGGCGAGAGGAGTTTTATCTCCTCGACAATCTTGAGGATGTTGTTTTTGATTGCTGCCATTTTATATTCTCCAGTCTTCTCTGCCGGGTGAAGAGAGGATAACCCTGCCGTTTTTAGCATTGACGGTCACGGTCCGGCTCATATTGCCACCCACATCTTCGGTGCGGGGGCTGACTCCGTATTTCCAGAGAATTTTCTTAATGGCCAGGACATTTCTGGTGCCGATATTAAAGACATTATTGGGATCCATGATTTGGGCGCCACCGGTGATTTTGGCGACCATCTGTTTGGGGCCGCCAGTACAGCCCAGGGCCATCATGTCCCTGATCAGGGCCGGGATGCCGGTGTCGGCAAAATAACCAGGTTTACTTTGGGCTTTGGCTGGATTGATGGAGGAGTCGGGAAGGGCAACATGGACCATGCCAACGATCCGCGCCTTCGGATGGATGAGGATAACGGCGACACAGGATCCAAGAGCATAGGTCTTAATGAGCTCTGCTGGATTTTTTGAGGCCCCAAGATCGCCAACGCCAAGAACTAAAATGGTAAACCCCCGGAAAAAATTGAAGAAAGTCTCTTATTTTCTGCAATAGAGGAGCGCTTGTCAAATGTATTCTACCGGCAAAGAGAAAAGCCTGGGGATCAACAGCTGGCAAAGATGGCTAAAAAAACAGGTCCGGCCCCAAGCCAGAAGCACGATTCAGCAATCGGATTTTTGGTAATCGCCTTGAGCCCAGATTAATCGGTGGGGGGGATATGGACAATGAGCATCGGTTTCTGGCAGTTCTGGCACACCGCATCGGCCAGGGAGCCGAAGATCATCCGTTGAAACGAGCTGCGCCGAGGGGCGCCCATGACCACCAGGTCGTGGGACTCCGCCTCCTTGTGGATGGTTTCCATGCGTGATTCCGAGTTGACCACCTTGCACTTAAAGCCGTGCCGGGTCTTGATCTGGTGCATGGTCAACCAGGCCTCCAGCTCCTTTTCCTTCTTCTCCATATCCTGGATCGGCTGGTCATAGGGCAGGAGGTGAAGAAGGGTGATAGAATGCTCGCCCACCTTGGAAAGGGCCTTGACCACCGAGCTCACCTCATCGAGCTGGTCAAGAGAGACCAGCGGCACCAGAATTCTCTCGGTGTGTAAGACCCCGAAAAAGCGGACCACAATAACCGGGCATACCGCTATCTCTGCCACCTGCTCCACCACCTTCTGAAAGCCGTGGATGGTGCCCTCAATGGGATAGCCGATGATCATGCCCTTGGTCGGGTTGCGGACAACGGTGAGGGAAAGGGCCTGGGCCACATCATCACCGCGCACCAGTTTTTTCTGAAGGGGGTAGCCCATGGCGCGCACCTCTTCTTCCTCTCTGGCGAAAAGGGCGTTTTCGTCCGGCACCTTTTGGGCAGGGGGGATTACCCGCACCGCCATGGGTTCGGCCCCTAAATGATGGGCAAAGATGGTGGCCAAGCGGGCGAGACCAGTAACCGTGGCGTGGTGGGCGGCGCCGAACATCACCACCCCCTCTCTTTTTGCAGGGGGTTCTAGTTTTTTCCAGATCCAGGGTAGGATAGTGATGCCCGCGGTGGAGCGCAGCTTTTCAGTGCATTCTTTGGCAGAAAGGCCCTCATAGCCGGGCATGGGTTTCATGGTGCGTTCGGTACTCCCCACCTCCCCTGCCTTTACCAGGGCGTAACGGGCCAGTAAGGGACCACAGAGCTCGGAAAGCACCACGCCGGTAAGCACCACCGGCGTGATGATGGCGGCAAGCTCAGCCAGGCTGGGGGTGGCGGAAATAAGAAAGATAAGCCCGATGGCCACACCGGCCTGGGGGGCCAGGGCATAGCCAAGGTAACGCTGAACCGCGAGGGGCGAGTGGGCCGCCTTGGCCCCTAGGCGGGCCCCGATAATTTTGCCCGTCAGCCTGACGAAGAAATAGCATAGGCCGATGATGCCGGAGGCGCCCAGGGCGGAAATATGGAGCTGGGAACCGGCCAGGGCAAAGAAAAGGATGTAGATGGGTGGCTCGAAATCGTGGAGGGCGCGGAAGAGACGGACGTCTCGCTTGTCACGGTTTATCAGGGCGCAACCCGCGGCCATACCGGCCAAGAGAGGAGAGAGATGGAGGAGGCGGGCCGATTCGCCGCAGAGCAGAAGCAGGGCCAGGCCGGCGGAAAGCATCTCGCCGCGCTGCTTGAGCTTGTGGAGGACAAAGTCAATCACCAGGCCGGTAAGCACGCCGAGGAGCAAGGCGAGGAATATTTCCCGGCAGCTCATAAAGACCGTGGCGACAAAGGAACCCTCGGTGCTGGCCAGCAGGTTGCCGGCCGTGGCCATGGCCACCCCAAAGGCCATAATAGCCAGGCTATTGTTGATGGCTACCACCGCAAGGAGGCTGGAGGTCAGCGGACCGCGGGCCTCTAATTCCCGGACGACATGCAGGGTGCTGGCCGGGGCCGTGGCCACGGCCACGGCGGCAAGAAGGAGGGCCAAGGAGAGGAGCTGGGGAAATTGCCAGAAGGGGTTGTCGGCCTGGGTAAACAGGGTGGCAAGGAAACAGGCGATTGAGACCAGGATAAAGGTGGCGGTGGTTTCGGCCAGGGCAATATAGCCCACAGAGCGGGCCACCTTTTTGACCTCCTTGAATTCAATATGCTCGCCAACACCAAAGGCGATGAGCATGAGGGCAATTTCCGTAAAATGGCTGAGGCGGTGGCCCACCAGGTCCTCGGAAATAAGGCCAAATCCTGATGGCCCGAGAAGGAGGCCGGCCAGGATGTAGCCGGTGACAGAGGGAAGTTTGAGGTGTTTTCCCAGATACGAAACAGCAAGGCCGGCAGCAAGAAGAATGGCAAAGGCGAGGGTGACATGTTCCATGGCCCCAGTTTAGCATTGTCCGCTCTCCTTGTCGAAAATTGTTCGTTGCCGGCGCAGTTAATTTCAGCAGGTCAGATATAGCTGCCGTAAGGCCGTCTGTGATGTGACCATGGTGAACACCTATTGTCGGTCATGCTCCCAAAATGTCGTTTGGTGACAGCAGGAGCTGTAATGGTTGTCCACCTTCATGATGTGGCTGGGAAGCCATTTCTTGAGAAAGGCGAGAAGTCCCTGACCCCAAAGTATGGCTAAAGGTCGTGTGGAGGGGCAAAGGCAATAGTGTTCATAC
>JBFFNX010000067.1:0-13120 GCA_041562995.1 Desulfurivibrionaceae bacterium | reverse complement strand
GCATTTTCAGCATCCTGTTCCCCAGCGGTAAAATCATCAAGGCCCTGATAGGTGATCACCGTCAGATTTTCCAGGATATATTTACTATGCCTAACCTTGGTCCAGGGAAAGAGGAGGCCAGCAGACAGGACAAGGGCGATGATGTTGGTCATTCTAATCCACATTAATGTACCGGCATCCAGACTGGAACGGAACTTCACGGCGCCCAGGGACGAATAACGCCAGCAGTAGTTCGTCACCTTGGCATAGATATATTGCTGGGCAAAGATCGTGACCAAAAAGAAGGCGAGGTAGCCAATGACAAAAAGAAAGGCCCCAAGGCCGCCAGACATGCCTTGGGTCGAGAAACCGTTCACTCCCGTGGTCATGGCGATTATAACCGCCGCAACAACCAAGACAACAACCACAGGCAGCACAATAACAACCAGGGCCTTGATATATATCTTGTAGAAATCAGCAGCCACCCCGGTAAAGGTGTTCCGCCTATTGCCAAAGGCAAAATTGTCAAAAAAATACTTTTTCCGGCGGTAGGCCCAGTAGGGAAAGATCAGACCCAAGGTAAAGGGCAACAGAAAGGGCAGGAGGAGATAGGTGATATAACTCTCCTCAACAGAGCCCAGAAAATGGAACCGGATATTGCGATAGGCCGAGTTGCGGGCGTAAAATCGGAGGGATTTGTAAACAAGGAGGGGAAAGAACAGGCCAAAGGCCAGGAGCACCACGGAGCTGAGAAGCGGGGTAAAGACGTTGGTCAGTGAGTAGATGAGAAAGCCGCCGCCGATAATCAGATTGCCGCGCAGAATAATCATGGGATCGGCCAGATAGTCAAAAGGCTCCCCGGCACAGGAGGTGTGGCTGTAAAAATATTGCCTGGTTCGCACCTTGGCCCAGGCCGCATAGATCCCCAGGGTGATTATGGTCAGAAAGAGATTAACAATCCAGATCCGAAAAAACTCCCGACCGGTGCCGGTAAAATGCAGGGGGTGTTCGTCCCGCACCTGCACAAATTCCGGCCGCAACTGCGGTTCGTGCTGACCGGCGCCAGCCTCCTCAAGCTTTTCTTCAGCGGCTGATGGGACAGAAGAAACCTGTTGTCCTTCGCCAGCCTCAAGGACTTCGAGGATTTGTTCCTGGCCACCCTCAGTGCAGGGGCAGGGATACCCCTGTTGTTTTTGGGCACCGCAGGCCAGACAGCTGTCTATCTCGACAATAAATCGCGCCGCACATCCGCGGCAGATGGCATTAAACTTCTGGCCCGGCAGCTTTTCATCCGCCACCTCATGATCCTTACCACACTCCGGACAGACAATATGCATACAACCTCCTGCTCTTTCATCATTTGCATAATCGCCAACAAACCCAAAAGGCTCGCGAGCGTCGAGGATAGCACATCAGGAATTTTCGGACAGAAAGGCGTTCCCAGGTCCTGGACATCCGCTTTGGGGCAGCTCATTTTATGAGAGGCTGATACTCTTCTCACTCAAGAGGCAGAGCAAAAAAACATTTACCTCGGTGGTTACCTTATAGCTTTGCCGCCTTGATCAATTTTCCCGGCAGCCCTACTGGATATTCTGGATATCCTCCAGGTTGTCAAAAAAGACGTCCACCAGGGCCGGATCAAAATGGCAACCACGCTCCTCCTTGATATAGGCCAGCACATCATCAGGCTTAAAGGCCTTGCGGTAAACCCGGTCGTTACTAAGGGCATCATAGACATCGGCAAGGGCCACGATCCGGGCAAAGATATGGATATCATCGCCCTTCAGCCCTTCAGGATAACCGGTGCCGTCATACTTCTCGTGATGCTGGCCGGCGATGATGGCAGCCGCCTTCATAATGGCCCGCGGCGAGGAACTCAGCATCACCGCGCCAATGTCGGTATGATGCTGCATGGTGGCAAAATCCTCGGCGCTCAGCTTACCAGGATTGTTGAGAATACCATCGGGAATAGCCACCTTACCGATATCGTGCATGGGGGCGGCCAGGCGCAGCATCTCAACCTCAGCCGGAGAAAGTCCAAAATTTTTACCGAGCATGCGGGAGATACTGGACACCCGTTTGACATGGGTGCCTGTTTCCAGAGACCGGGCCTCAGCAATCTCGCCCAGGGTATAGATGATCTCCTTCTGGGTATCTTCAATCTCCTGGTTGAGCATGACATTTTCAAAGGCGGCATGGACATTGGTACAGTAAACCTCCACCAGGGACTTGCTCAGGTCATCGAGGCCATTCCAGCCTTCACAGTAGAGAAGGACCCCAACCCCGGAGTCTGAAGGGAAAAACCCGACAAAACGGTCCTCAAGACAGAGACAGCTTTTTTTCTCCCAGGCCTTTTTGAGGTCATTAATAAGATGGATCGGCAGCTCCCTGGTCACCGCACTCTGCACCAGGTTCTCATAACAGCCGGAACCAGCCAGCACCTCAACATTGTCCAGGGTAATTTCATCGGAGATAGCCGCAACCTGGCAGACCATGGCATCTGGGCTCATGCCAAGGATGGCAACAAGCTGGGTCAGGACGCCGGAGGCCAGGAGTTTGACAGAGCGCTGCTCAAAAAGCGAGGCTGAGGCCTCAATGATATTTTTGAGGCCTTCCCGGTTGGCGTCAATGGTCAGCAGATGGCGATAGGTACGCAGGGAGGAGAGCATCACCGTAAAGAGCTTCTGGGAGGAGAGCTCGGTCTTTTCCTTGTAATCGTTGATGTCATATTCAACGATGATCTTCTCCTCTGGAGCCTGTCCCGGTTGTCCGGTACGGAGAATGATGCGGACAAAGATGTTTTTCAGCACCTTGCGGACGTACTCCACGACCTCGAGGCCGGCATCCTCCCTTTCCATGACCACATCAAGGAGGATGACTGCGACATCCGGATTTTCGGCAATCAGCCTTTTGGCATCTTCACCGTTATAGGCATGGAGGAAATGCAGGGGACTACCTTCATAACGGAACTGGCGGAGGACCAGGGTGGTGATGGTATGGACCTCCTCATCGTCATCAACGACCAGGATCTTCCACGGTTCGTTATAGACCGGGCGGTGGGAGTCATCAGCCTGTAAAGGATCTTCAGCTGCAAAGATTATGGCGTCGTCATCACGCATCTAGATTTTCTCCTTCCTGAGCAAGGGGCAGGGTAATTATAAAAATGGTACCCCTCCCCGGCTTGCTCTCGCAGCTAATGGTTCCGTGCAACCGCTGGCTGACAATATTATAGACAATGTGGAGCCCTAAGCCACTGCCCCCCTTTTCCCGGTTCGTGGTGAAAAAGGGGGCAAAAATATGGTCAATATTCTTGTTGGCAATACCCTTGCCGTCATCGCTATAGGTCAGAAAAAGCTGACCGTCATCCTTTCTGAAGGAAATTTCCAGCCGGCCGGCCTCGCCGTCATCATAGGCGTGGATAAGGGAGTTTGTGATCAGGTTGGTCAAGATCTGCGAAAAGGCCCCGGGAAAACTGTGCAAAACGAGATCCTTATCACCGGCCACCGCCACCACATGACTGGTTTTTTTCAACATCGGCCGCAGACTGAGGAGAACCTCGGCGATGTACTCCCGCAGATAAAAACGCCGGGTCCCCTCACCGGACTGATCAATGGCCACCTGCTTAAAACTGCGGATCAGTTCACTGGCCCGATCCAGGTTGGAGATCAGCAGCTGGGTGGACTCCATGCACACACCCAAAAACTCCTCAAGATCACTGCGCTTCATCTCGCCGCGTTCATAGCGCGCCCCAATATCGCGGGCGTTTTGGCGCAGATGGGTGGAGGCGGTATAGGCAATGCCCACCGGTGTATTAATCTCGTGGGCCACCCCGGCAATAAGGCCGCCCAGGGAGGCCATTTTTTCGGTCTGGACCAGATGGTCCTGCATGCGTTGCAGCCGTTGTAAGGTGTCCTTGAGCTCCTGATTGGAGGCATCAAGTTCGCTGGTCCGTTCGACCACCCGCAACTCCAGGGTGTCGGTAAGGGCCACCAGACCGTGTTCAGCCAGCTTTCTTTCGCTGATGTCCCTCTTGATAAAGGCCACCGAGGTCACGGTATCGTGCTCATCGGTAATCGGTAAGACAAAAACCTGTTCCGGGAAATGACTGCCATCCTTCTTAATGCTGACCAGCTCGCCTTCCCAGACATAGCCATCAAGAATATCCTGCCAGACATAGGCCTTGGTGATGGAGCTTAAATCATCAAGGCCCAGCGCATCAATGGGCCTCCCCACCACCTCATCAGCCCGATAGCCGGTGTGGGAAGTAAAAACAGCGTTCACATATTCAATCTTGCCGGCGGGATTGGTGAAAATGATGGTATTGGGATTGTATTGAATCAGATAGGCAAGTCGCCTGATATCCTCCTTCAGCCAATCGCCCAAACCGTCAAGCCCCCTTAAACACCTGCCAACCTAACAAGCTGTTTGTTTATATTCGTAAAATCAAGGTGTTACCTTAGTAAGTAAAACACACTCTATTGGCAACGCCCGCCCAGGTCAATAAAACATTTTACCTTTCGACCACTTAAAAAGGAGGACAACCAGAAAAGCCTGAAAGAATCACCGAGGCGCTGTTTTCAGGCGAAAATTGAGGCCACATTCTAGAGTGGCGGCGCAGAGAAACGGCTCTACATAAGGGGTAGTATGGAGGGGATTTAGCGGCCAGGATGCCCCACAGCAAGATCGGCGGGTACGTGATGAAGAAATACCTCTCCCCCGGCGCCGGAAAATTGCCGGGCAGGGAGGGGTAATGGCGGGGCGATAGGAGCGCGGCCAAAGCGAAAAGGCAGATCAGAGGCCGTGGACTCAAAGGCTCCCAAAATAGCGGTCTGCCGATGACAGAGGGCCACCACCGGCACCAGGGTAAGAAGAAAGCCTAAACGACATTTTTTTTGAATAGTATTGGATCATGGCCCCAAGGGGGAAGAAAAATCGCTATCCTCGTTATCATAAAAGAAGTGACGTCCAGAGACGAGAAGTGCTTAATTTCTATGCCCATTTTGCCATAAAAAACAGCAGGGCGGGCCGGGCCGGGGTCTCCTGCCGACCAAAACATCCTGTTTGCCGATTCTTTCTGCTTCAATTCCGACAGCAAAATGATACAATCAGCCTGACTGTCTCAGCGAAGAAAAGATACATTGAGGTAAAATGGCGCCAAACTGGTTTGTCTATATTGTCAGATGTGAGGACCAGACCCTGTACACCGGCATCACCACTGACCCAAGCAAGCGCCTCATAGCCCACAACAGCAGGACAACCGGTGCCAAATATACGCGCTCCCGGCGGCCTGTCAGCCTGGTTTATCTTGAAGAAACAGGGTCACGCTCGGCAGCAAGCAAGCGTGAATACGCCATTAAGCAGATGAGTGCGGCACAAAAAAAAGCCCTTATCGCCAGGGCAGGAGGAATTTCTTGAACATACCGGAAACCACACCCTGCCCCTGCGGCAATAGCCCAAATTACCAATCCTGCTGCAACCCCTACCTTGAACGGGGCAAACTGCCCCCCACTGCCGAAGTGCTGATGCGCTCGCGCTACAGCGCCTTTGCCCTGGGCAACGCCTCCTACATCCGGAGATCCTGGCACCCAGACACCGTCCCCAAGGAGTTGGATATTGAAACGTCGGCTACCTGGTGCGGGATGGAGATCCTCGCCACAAAAGGGGGCGAGGAGAATGATGACAAGGGGATAGTGGAGTTCAAGGCCCATTATATAAGCCACGGCAAATCCTTTACCCTGCATGAGATAAGTCGTTTTACCAAAGAAAGGGGCCGCTGGTACTATGTTGACAGCAACAGCCACAGCCAAACGGAAAAACCCTACGCATAAGGCATCCCAAACCCTGCCCGGTGGTAGCGACAAGCTAGTTCACGCCATATTGTGTTGGGCGTAAAGGTGTTTTTATGTACATTGCGCAAACATATCGAGGTCGCGATCGTAACTCTCTGTTTCCACTCCCATCAAGCCCAAAATAGAATGAAAAAGATTATCGTGGGAGTAGGAGCCGTTGCTGTGCTGACGGAGACAGCTGGGATCAATAGCGCTGCCTGCTGCAAAACCACGGGACAGCCAGAGGATGAACGGAATATGTTTCTGCTCATCCGGGGCGATCATATAGGGCAGGCCATGGAGATAGAGATTGTTTTCCCCCAGGGACTGCCCATGGTCTGAGACATACACCATGGCCGTGTTAAAACGGTCCTCGTTCTTCTGCAGAAAGTCAATCACCTGCCCCAGGAAATAATCGGTGTAGAGGATGGTATTATCATAGGCATTGGCAATTTCAGCCTGGCTGCATTCCTGCAGTTCGCTGGTGGTGCATTCCGGAGAAAACTCGGTAAAACCAGGGGGATGACGGAGAGAATAGGCCGGGCCGTGGCTGCCTTTCTGGTGCAGGACAATGAGGCCGTCATGCTCCATGCTGTCGACAAACTGCTCGAGATGATAGAGCAATATCTCATCATAACACTCTGCCTCGCCACAAAGATCTGCCACCTTACGGTGGGACAGCTTTTCCGTCGCCACCCTTTGGCACACGCCCTTACAGCCAGAGTTATTGTCCCGCCATAACACATCTATGCCGGCATGGGTCAAGACGTCCAGCAGGTTTTCCTGTTTTTTGGCCTTGGCATCACTGTACGAATCACGTTCAAGGAGGGAAAACATGCAGGGCACTGAGACGGCGGTGGATGTCCCGCAGGAATAAAAATTGTCATAATTAATGATATCCTCGCCGGCCAAGATGGGGTTGGTTTGCTGCCCATAGCCGTTTAAGGAAAATTCAGTGGCCCGGGCCGCCTCACCCACCACCAGGACAACCAGCTTCTTTTTGCCATTCGGGTTCACATGTCCTGCCAGCTTGGCATCGAGGCCAACCGGCACCAGGGCGACTGGACCAGAACGGAGCGAGCGCTGGAAGGTCGACCAGAAGGCATAGACGTAACTCGTGGGATTGATAAGATAACGGATATGGCCATTATTACGGCCGAGCGACATATACTCTTTATAAAAGGGCGCAACACTGGCCACGGTCACGATCCCGCAGAGGACAACCAGCGCCATTTTTTTAGACAGTTCTTTTACAAAGGGTTCAAAACGAATCTCTGTCCGCCACAGGAAAAGAGAGGGCAGAATGCCCAGCAGGACAAGATGATAGAACAGGCTGCCATTGAGTAATTCCCAAACCTCGGCAGGATCGGTCTCCACCACGTTCTGGATCATCTTCCGATCGAGCATGACCCCGTAGGAATCCATAAAATATCCGGCCAGGGCTGCGGTCAGCAGGAGCATAATAACAGCCGGCTTCAGCACATAGCGGAAACTGACCACAGAGATCAACATGGTCAACAGCGCCGTTAACGCCACAAAAACAGAGCAAAAGAAAACTATATTTCCGGAAGAAGGCCCCTTAAAGATACCGCCCAGGGCCCCCCAGAACGAACTGTTGGCAAAGAGGGTAAAAAAAAGGGCAAGGCTTACGCTGAGCGCCGATGTGCCAATAGTGACCGAAGTGGCGCTCGTATGCCGGCCTGGCACAGCGGCGGCAATTTGCTGCGGTTTGCCACCAGACCCATCGCCGCCATCATCAGACGCCTTGCCTGTCACGATGCCGAGCCCCGTTTGAATTTCCCGAGACCACTCATCACCTCCTGCAGAAAATCCAGGTGTGTTTTCTGAAAAAGGGCCGGGTCCGCCAAGGGCATGTCATCACGAGCGGATGTCGAGCCACCCATCATACTACTGGCCTTCAGGGGGATCACCTCCTTATACTTTTCGTCGACGTAACAGACCCGGGACCAGTCGCTAATAATCGTAAATTGCCGGCGCCCAGGGCCCAGCAAATCAAAGCCCTGGCTATAATCGCTGCTGTTATTCTTCACCCCTAACAGCGGCAGCAGGGTGGCAGCAATATCGAGATGACTGGTCATTCTGGCAGTTTCACCAGCCCCCTTGCCAGGCAACCAGATGACAAGGGGGACCTTTACCTGCTCCTCGTGAAATGCTGAATTATGGCCCCAGCGCCCCTTTTCCATAAACTCCTCACCATGGTCGCCGGTAACGACAACCACGGTATTTTCCAGGAGATCGTTCTCTTCAAGATAGGAAAAAACACGGGCAAACTGACTGTCTAGATGATGGGAGGAATTGACATAGCGATTGAAGATGAGCCCGATGTCTTTATCCAGGGACATGGTTGCGTAATTAAAATCCTCAAGATAGGGCTGGCGGATGACACTCTCTTCGGGGAAGTAATAACTGGCGTGGGGAGACTCAAAAAACATAAAGGTCATGAAAGGGCGGGACCGGTCGCGGCCCTCGATAAAGCCAAGCATCTCCCCAACATTATGACGGTCAGCCCGCCAGCCCTGTGACTCCTGATGAGAATGGAGTTCCTCCTGGGGCACACCGGCAAAGATTGTTTTATCAAACTCAGGATAGGAGAACTTGGCGCTGGTATAGAGGCCAAGCTGATAACCTTGGTCCTGGAGAACATCCATAATAACCGGCTGGCGGCGCTCAGCGAGAAAGGAAAACCAGTAGGGACCATACACTCCATAAAACATGGAAAAGAGGCCCATCCTGGTACCGTTGCCGCCGCTATAATGGTTGTTGAAGCGCTGACCTTGGCGGGCAAATTTCGAGGTTGCCGGCATGATCTCCGGATCAAGCATATCGGCCCGCCACGACTCGGCAACCAGCCAGACGAGATTGAGGGGTTTGTCCGGGACTGTTACCTGTAAGGGCTGGGCAGGATAGGAGAGAGTGCTTATCTGGTTGTCTATCTCCATGCCTTCCTGGCGTTTGACCTCGACTCCCAGTTTTTTGGCCAGGGAGCGGATGGTTAAGGGCTGGTACAAAGGAAAGGCATGGGCTGCCACCAACACCTTCTTAAAATCTTGAAGATGACTCATGCCATAGGTCGCCTTTCCCGAGACGCCGAGCAGGACAATAACCAGCAGACCGTAGGAATAGATTCTGGCCGGCCAGGATAAGGTGTGATGCTTAACCCGGACCATCACCCTGTGTATCAGCCATAGCAGGAGGATCTGAGCTGATACGAGAGCGACAAAGCCCACAAAACCAACCACCATTGCCGAGCTGCCCGCCCCCATGGATTCCATGCCCCCCGGGGTGGTTACCAGGTTGACGACAAAGCCGTTGATATGAAAACCAAAGAGGCCAAAGACTGTCAGGTCGGCAAAGACCAAGAGCTCCATGACCACCACAGCGCCGATGGCCACAGCAAAGTCAACAACAGGCGCCCACCTCGCCACCCTTTTCCACAAGCCGGCCAACCGCGAGGCGAGCAGAAAATGAACCGCCTTGCTGATAATAATTGCCGGCAGAAGATAGAAAAAACTTGAACTCAGCAGGGTGGCTGCCACAAAAAAACCGGTGCGCAGGTCATTGATGACAACGCGATCGAGAAAGCCGTAGGAGAGGGCGATAATAACGAGATAAGAAACAAAAAAATAATGGTTAAGCAGATGAGAACGCTGGTCAGCCTGAAGCATGCCTGTCCTTTTTCCTCGTTCCTCTCTTGTTATGAGAAACGTTATATTTCAGATGATCCCCCGCCCTAGCCGCAAGGGCCTAAGACAGGAAGCTTTACCTCTAAAAATTCACATTGTACCGGGGAAATATTGCCGGAAGATGACCGCCAGATGACCATTTGGTAATCTGGGGGCATGGCCCTACATCTTTTTACTGCTGGGCCGAGGGCGGCAGGGGGAGGATGACTGTAAAAATAGTGCCCTGACGAGGGTTACTTTCAACGCTGATCGAGCCGCCATGGGAGACGATAATGGCCCGGGCCAGACTGAGTCCCAGACCGCTGCCAGGCTTAGTCCTACTCTGGTCACAGCGGTAAAACCGCTCAAAGATATGGGGAATGTCCTCTGCGCTCATACCCATACCGTTGTCCTCAAACCGCAGCACTGCCTGGCCCTGGTCGCTGGTCAGGGAAACCGCAACAACGCCCCCTTCACCGCTGTATTTCAGGGCATTGTCCAGTAAATTCGCCACCATTCTCTGCAGGAGGTTGAGGTTGCCCTCCACCGGACACTGATCGGGCAGTGCCATTTCCAGAACTATCTTTTTATCTTCAGCCAGGGGCATAAAAAGCTCACAGGCATCCTGGATGACCGCGGCCATGTCCACCCTGTTTTTTGGAAAAACAGCGACCCCCGCCTCTGCTTCAGAGATGAGCAACATGGTGTTGACCAGCTCAAGGAGCATGTCGCATTGCTCAACAATATCAGCGGCAAGGCCCTGTCTGTCGAGGCCATCCCTGTCGTCAACAAGGGCCATCTCAGCCATGGCCCGCATCCTGGTCACCGGGCTTTTCAGATCGTGGGCGATATTATCGGTCATCTCGCCCATGCCCTTGATAAGCAGGTTGAGCCGATCAAGCATGGTGTTAAAGGTGGCGGCAAGCTCGGTAATCTCCCTGCCGCCGGTCACAATGGCAACCCGCCTCTCCAAGGCGCCTCCGGCTATCTCCTGGGCCGTCCTGGTGATCTCTTTAACCCCGGCCAAGGCCCGGCTGGCCATAAAGAGGCCGGTAGCCCCGGCAAGAAAGACCACGACAACAACAACCATACCAAAGACATGGCGCAGGGCATCTAAAAACCGCTCGCCCTTCTCCCTGGAGATGACGATCTGGCAGGTGGTATCCTGCCCCATGCTGCCATAAAGGACATGGGCGCCATGGCGGTATCCCTCATAGGGGAGGGGATAAAGAGCATAGCCGCTGGCGGGCCGTAACTTTTCAATTTCAGCCCAACCCGGGAGCAATACCTGCCAGGATGTCTTATCGGTGACAATCTCCTCCTCGCCGCCAGGACCAAAGAGGCGGAAAAAGAAACGATCCGCGCCCTCCAGCTTGACCTCCAGATCAATCACCTTTTTTAAGGCGGCAACGCCACCGTGGTCCAAGAGCGCGGAAAACTCCTCGTACTCCATGATCAACTCATTATCGGTACTGGCCCGATTATAGGAGGAGGTCATCACAAAAAAGACCTGAAAGGTGACCAGGGCGGAGACGACAAAAAAGAAGCCGTACCAGAGGGTGAGGCGAAAAGCCAGGGTATGGCGGGAGTCAAGGAGATTTTTTAAGGACATAGCCAACCCCGCGGATGGTATGGATAAGCCTTTTCCCGCAGGGCTTATCTATTTTATTGCGGAGGCGACACATCCGGGCCTCGACCACATTGGTCTGCGGATCAAAATTATAACCCCAGACATGCTCCATAATCATGGTTTTTGACACCACCCTTTCGGCATTTCTGACCAGGTAGGCGAGAAGATCAAATTCCCGGGGCTGGATATCCAGAATGTCGTTGCCGCAGGCCACCTGGTGGCTGATCAAGTCAACGGTGAGCTTGTCATAGTGGAGAACCACAGGCTCACTCTTCCCGGCACTGCGGCGCAGAAGGGCCTGCAGGCGGGCAAGAAGTTCGGAAAAGGCAAAGGGCTTGGTCAGGTAATCATCCCCACCCATCTGCAGGCCTTTAATGCGGTCATCAACGGTCCGTTTGGCACTCAAGACAATGACCGGGATGGTGATTTTCGCCATCCTCATTTGCTGGATAAGAGCAAGGCCATCCAGGCCGGGCAACATTATATCGATGATGGCGGCGTCAAATTCCCTATCAAGGGCCTTTTCTAAACCCTCCTCACCGTCAACGGCATGATCCACTGTAAAACCGGCCTGATTGAGCCCCTTCTTGATCAGCGAGGCAATTTTGAGATCATCTTCGACGAGTAAAATACCCATGCCCCGTTTTCTCCTTAGCCCTGCCAGAAAGGCGGAACAAGAGGTGCCATCAGCACCAGAAAGGCGAGGGCCAGATTGACCAGGCTGACAAAGACCAGACCGCTGCCAATATCCTTGCCGTTCTTGGCCGCCTCACTATACTCGGGGGAGATCTCATTAATGATGACCTCAAGGCCGGTGTTGGCAAGCTCGCAGATCAGTACCAGGGCAAGGCAGCCGGCCAGGTAGAGCTTGGCAAGCAGGGTGAGGGGCAGCAGGATGATCAGCGGCGCCAGGACGAGGCACAGAAAACTCTCCTGGCGGAAGGCTGCCTCGCTTTTAAAGGTATAGCGCAGGCCAGCCCAGGAGTAGCCCGCCGCCCGCATGATTCTTTTTAGTCCTGTTGCCCGGGCGGGAATCTGCTTACTCTTTTTTTCTGTCATCTTCTTTAAATTCCAGGCCGATTTTTTTTTAGCCCTCACCCTCTCCCCCTGGAGAGGTATGCGACCACAGGGAGCTCAGAAGGGGTGGCGTGAGGGGCGTGAAAACTGCTAGCGCCCTGCCATGGCAAGGGCCTCTTCCGGGCAGGCGTTGCGGCACAGGCCGCAGCCGAAGCATTGCTCGGGGCTGACCACGGCCACCTGCCCACCACTCACATGGCGGCTGCCGATGGCCTGAAACTGGCAGAGATCCTCGCAACTTCCACAACCGCTGCACTTCTCCTCATCCACCACAGCCACCTGCTCGCCGCGGAACATGGTCTCCACATCGAGGGCCAGGGTGCGCAAGCCCAGGCAGTCGCCAGGCTGGCAATTGCAGATGGCGCCGACAAAGGGGGTCATCATGGTCCAGATGGTGTGGACGGCGCCATGCTTTTCCAATTCCTCCATCTGGCTGATCGCCTCTTCCGGCCTTACCCTCTCCAACCCCTCATCCTGGGCCAGACCAAAATAACCCATGTCCAGTTCATCATACCAGGCGTCCGGGCTATAACTCACACTGTAACAGCAGCGGTTCTCCGTCTTCATGGAGGCCCAGCGACAGGCGCAGGGCAAGCGGACCACGGTGGCGGCCTTACCCACCATCTCGCGGATATCCTCAATAGTTACCACCTGGCCAAAATGCTCGTCCTTGGCCTTATCCACCATGGCCTTAACCAGCCGGGCCGGCAGCTGCTTCTTTTTCTGGTACAGGGTCTCCAGACGGCCCAGGGAGACAAGGCCCTCCTCAATGGTAGTGGTGAAAAAACCCTTGATATAGCCGCGCCGCCCAAGATCAGAGATCAGGTCCCTGCCGTAATTGGCCGCATTCTTAAACCAGACCTTGCCATCACCATGTTTTGTACAAAATTCACACATAGACTCTTCTTTCCCTGTGGTAGAAT
>JBFFNX010000066.1:0-13326 GCA_041562995.1 Desulfurivibrionaceae bacterium | reverse complement strand
TTACGGACCCATTTCTGGTCGGCATTCTTGAGGTGCAAAGCGCTCTTGATGCCATATCTGGCGAGTTTGTCGGTGGAACGGCGGCCGATGCCCCAGACATCGCCAACCTCGAGGCGCTCCAGCAAACGGTCGCCCTGGTTGCCGGGGGGAAACATAAAGACCCCCTGATGGCAGGGCTCTTTCTTGGCAAGCCGGTTGGCAATCTTGGCCAGGGTCTTGGTGGTGCCCATACCGATGGATACCGAAATCCCGACATTCTGAAAGATCCTCTCCCGTATCTGGGCGGCATAGCCAGCAATATCAAAGGTGCTGCTCACGGGCAGGGCAATAAAGGCCTCGTCAATGGAGTAGATCTCCACCGTACCCTCCATGTCTTGCAGGGTCGTCATCACCCTGTTGGAAAGATCACCATAAAGGGCATAGTTTGACGAGAAGACCTGGACCTTGTGACGGCGGATCAGCTCCTTGGTCTTGAAATAGGGGGCGGCCATAGCAATGCCCAAGGCCTTGGCCTCGTTGGAGCGGGCAATAATACAGCCGTCGTTATTGGACAGAACCACCACGGGACGGTTCCGCAGCTCCGGCCGGAACAGCCGTTCGCAGGAGACGTAGAAATTATTGCAGTCCACAAGGGCAAAGAGTTTTTTCATGGCAGCGGCATGCGGTTTCGGTGGCAATTTTAAGAGGTGTAGTCGCGGGACTGGAGAATGACCATGCCGACAAGGCCAAGGATAAAGCCGCTATAGCCGCCAATGGCGTAGGCCAGGCCATGGGCGATATGTGCCATCGCCGAGGTAAGGATTGGCATCAGGGCTGAGCCCACGGCCAGCAGGAGGCAGAGTCGGGTGATTAAGCGCTTGAGGCCCGTTTTGTCGGTGACATGCGCGGCCGACTTTTTGTTGTAGCCGGCAATGAGCTCCATCCTGCCCTTGACCCCGATAAGATAGGCAAAGATAAAAAGCAGCAGGGCCGTGCCTTCCATGACAATGAGTTCGATGATTTTTGCAGTGGACATCGGGGAGCCTTTATGCCAAGGGCAGGCGTTTAAAATTGATGGATAACCGAGGTAACCACCCCCCAGACCTGGAAATCGGCGTCCTCGTTGATTTCCAGGGCCGGGTAGTCCGGATTCTCAGCCACCAGGGTGCAGGAGGTGGTTGTCTGCACCAGGCGTTTAACGGTGAGCTCGCCGTCAATAACAGCAATAACAATCTTGCCGCTGGTTGGGGGCAGCGACCTGTCAACGATGAGAATGTCGTCATTGTTGATGCCGGCGCCGGTCATCGAATCCCCGGCCGTCCGCACAAAAAAGGTGGCGGCTGGATTGCTGATGAGCAGCTCGTTAAGATCCAGCCGGCGGTCGATATAGTCATCGGCCGGGGAGGGAAAGCCTGCGGAGACGCCACAGGAAAAAAGGGGGCGTACCACGCGGGTTTTTTGGTCCAGGCCGTAGATGGCCGCTATGGAGGAATCGGTTTTCATAGGAAACAAGCCGTGGTTTACGGTTAATTTGTTTTGGGCAAGGCGGGTCAGCAGGCCTTCATCTATGTCCCACAGGCCTGGCAGGAAGTCAATCATCCTGTTGCCGGCGTCTGCGGTTTTCGGGTATGGTGTGTTCGGCGTTATGGGTCATTGTAACATTAAAGGGGGGGAGTGATGACAGAGGTTTTCAGGCTTGGTGATTTCAAGGTGCACTGGCTGGAGGGGGGCAGGTTTGAAATTGACGGCGGCTCCATGTTTGGCGTGGTGCCCAAGGTGCTGTGGTCCAAAAAATGCGTCTGTAGCGCTGATAATTATGTGACCCTGGCGGACTCGGCCATCCTGGTGCAGACCCCGGAGGGCAATGTTTTGATTGAAACGGGGCTCGGCAATAAGCTGAGCGCCAAGCAAAAAAAGATCTTTCGTCTTGGTACGGAGTGGGACATCCCGGCGGAGCTCAACCGGCTGGGCTTAAGCCGCGAGGATGTCCATCATGTCATCCTCACCCACTGTGATTTCGACCATGCCGCCGGCATTACCATGCATAACGAGGAGGGTGAGGTGGAACTTACCTTTCCAGCCGCCATCCATCATATCCAGGCCAAGGAGTGGCAGGACGTCTGCCATCCGCACCGACGTACACTTAGCACCTATTGGCCGGTGAATTTTCAGGGACTGGAAGAAGGCAGGAATTTAAATCTCATTGCTGGCGAGGCCGAGATCCTGCCCGGTGTGCGCTGTGTGCTCAGCGGCGGTCATACCCGCGGCCATCAGGTGGTCTGGCTGGGTTCAGGGTCGGAAACAGCCATCCATTGCGGCGATCTGCTGCCCAACACGGCCTATACCAATCCTTTGTGGATTACGGCCTATGACAATTTCCCCCTGGACTCGGTGGACGCCAAGGAACAAATCCTGGCCCAGGCTGCAGCCAAGGACGCCTGGTTTCTCTTCTACCACGATCCAGACACCCTGGCCTGCAAGTTTAGCGAGGACGGCGAGGTGCGGGATGCGTTTCCGGCGCCCTAGACAGGTGCATTTCAGTGCTGTTGTGCACGGTGACAAGAGTGCCCTGACCTAGAACTCTTGGTGGCAAAGCGCCCTTGATCAAGGGCGCTTTTGTTTTTTGGGCGATGAGATGCTGAGTATGCCCCGTGCGCCCCTATTGGTCGGCGATAAGGGAGGGGGGGAGGTGCTGACTGAGGATCATACCGCTGCCGCAGAGGATGGATGCGTACTCGACGATATTTTGTAACTCTCTGATATTTCCTGGAAAATCATAAGTCATGAGGATGTGTAACGCCTCCTCGGAAATCCCCCAGACATCCCTTTTTTTCTCGCGATTGACTTCCTCCAGGAAATGTTCGATCAGCAGCTGGATGTCGTCGATACGTGCCCGCAGGGGGGGCATCTCTAATTTGGCGACGTTGAGCTTGTAAAATGATTTGTCCTCGCTACCCGTTGCTGAGGTGGCAATGATACGGACATTTGTCTCCGTGGTATCATGGGCCATGAGATGCAGTAATTTGACCTGGATAGTGAGGGGGGGCTTGCCAATTTGATCGAGATAAAGAATGCCTCCCCGGGCGGAATGAAACAAAGCTCCTCCCTCAGGGACGGCGCCGCCGTTTTTCTGGATTGAAGGCCCAAACAGCTGTTCTTTAAGAACCGGGTCGGCAAGGTCACCGCATTTAACGATAACTAAGGGGCCGTCTCTCCTTGAGCTCAGGTTATAGATTGCCCTGCTCATCAGCTGTTTTCCGGTGCCTGATTCGCCGACGATCAGGACGTTTTGTTCTTTTTCGGCAATGGCGGGGAGGAGGTCAAAGACCTTGTTCATGGCCGGGCTCTTGGTGATAATGTCGCCGATCCGGCGCTGTCGGTACTGATGGGTATGCAGGGCCGTAGAGGGACGGAGATCCCTGAATGTTTCCACGCCGCCGATGAGGTTGCCGCCGTTGTCGTACATGGGTGCGGCACAGATGCTTATCGGAATCTTGACATTATCGATATTTTTGATGTGGATGCAGCGGTTCTTGTCGGGCTTGCCGCTATTGATACTGGCCGCGATGGCGCAGGATTTGCCGCAGATACTGGCCTGGAAAATTTCATGGCAGGGCTGGCCAATGACGTCAGCACTGGCGCGCCCGGTAATCTGCTCAGCCGCCCGATTAAAGGAGGTTACCTTCCATTCGGTGTCAACGGTGAAGACGCCATCAGTGATATTGTCGAGGATAACCGCACGGTCAAGCAACGACTGGACGCTGCGAAAAACCTGGACGCCGCCCACCACATTATTGTCCTCGTCAAAGAGCGGGGTGGCACTGATTGTGGCGCCAATACGTTTACCGTTGGCATGGGTGATAAAGACGGTGCGGTTTTCCACGGCCCTCTGGGTGCGTATGCTTTCCGCCAGAACGCATTTTGTGTCACAGCAGTCTGACTTGAATACCTCGCTGCACGTCTTGCCCATGGCGTCTTTTTCCGACCAGCCGGTCAGCAGTTCGGCCGCCTTGTTAAAGGAGGTAATCCTTTTATTCTGGTCAACGGTGAAGATGCCGTCAACAATACTGTCCAGAATGAATTTCGGGGGGGCTATTTCGCCCTTATAGGTGGAATATCTTTGGGTCAAAATAGGGAGGGGGATGGGCCAGTCAATCTGGCGTTTAAAGCTGATGCCGAAACGATTTTTCCTGGTGCTGTTTATCGGTGGTTTAACCCAGCAAATCTCGCCATGGGCGTAATGGGCATCAAGGCCGTAATCTTCAGGCCATATTTCAATGGCCATGGTGGGAGAAATGGGCGCATCAGTTTCTATCTGGATGCCTGCGGCATGTATATCTGTACTAATGGCTGGAAAGGTAAGGTTGCTCAGGCTTTCACGGAGGCGCAAGCTGAGGCTGAAGGGCATTCTCGTGAATTGGCGACGCTCATCTTTCTTTTTCATAAGCTCCCAGTAATGATTTTGTTGGGCATTGGTACGTCTGTGGGGAAAGACGCTCAACCTTAATGGCTGCCGCCGGCCCTCTTTGGCCAAATAACCAATGCAAATGTGGCCAGATCCCCAAAACTCATGTCGGCCTTTCCGCTGCCGGCAGCAGCCTATGAGGGGCTAACCTTTTGTTTCACTGTAATAATTGCCAAAACAACAAGATAAATGTGCCCTGAACCTTATCCTCTCCTCTTGCATAAGCAAAATTAAGGCCAAGCAGGATTTATTTGTTAACGTCTTGGTATCATAGGTAATTTTTTTGCTGTATGCCGTGGTATGGGCTCTGCAACCCGCCATTTTCTGGCGTGGAGTAACCAAGAACTGAGCTGTCGGCAGCGGTGCTGCCCTGACTGAGAGCTGCGGTTGCATATCAAAAAAGATGTAAATAAAATCTGCTAACAACTCCAAGTCAGCTAAGATTATACTGATTGTTGAGAATTGAGTCAGATACGGGAATATTTCGGGCGTGCTCCTCCCTGAACGAGTGGGGGAGTCAGCCCATACCATGAAGAGGTGGGGATAGATGATGATCGCTTCTAACCAGCCAGGGTCAGGCCCGTCGTGGAGGCGTTGGGAGCCCGCTCTCCTCTTTGCGGTGGTTGCCCTGGCCTTTATGCTGTCGGCCATCAAGCCCTATAGTTTTCAGATCTGGTTCCTGGAGGTTGCGCCGGTGATCATCGGTGCTGCGCTGCTGGTCGGAACCCGCCGCTCTTTTCCTCTCACCCTCCTGCTCTACCGTTTGCTCGCCCTCCATGCCCTGCTGCTCATCGTCGGTGGCCATTATGCCTATGCCCGGGTCCCCCTTGGTTTCTGGGTACAGGATATCTTTGACCTGAGTCGTAATCATTATGACCGCCTTGGTCACCTGGCCCAGGGTTTCATTCCCGCCATCCTCACCCGGGAAATCTTGCTGCGCCGCTCGCCGCTGCAGAAGGGGAAATGGCTTTTTTTTCTCGTGCTGTGCGTCTGCCTGGCCTTCAGCGCCTTTTATGAGTTTGTCGAGTGGTGGGTGGCGCTGCTTGATGATGGCGTGTCCCAGGATTTTCTGGGGAGCCAGGGGGATGTCTGGGACACCCAGTGGGATATGTTTCTGGCCCTGGTGGGGGCTATTGCCGCTCTGCTTCTTTTAGGAAAGGGGCATGACCGGGCCTTGGCAGGTCTTAGTGGGGAAAGGCGGCAAGCTCAGGGAGATGAGCGATGAACTCTTTAATCTCCTCGCAGACCCGGCCATAGATGGCAAGGCTCTCCTGATTAGATTTGCCCTGGGCCAGGCGGGGCGGATCCGGAAACTGATGATGAATGACCTTGGCGGTGCCTGGAAAGAGGGGGCAGGCCTCGGCGGCGTGATCACAGACGGTAATCACCAGATCAAAGGCGATGTGGTCAAGCTCGGCAAGCAGCTTTGAGCGCTGGCTGCTGATATCGACGCCCCGATCTGCCATGGCTTGAACGGCCAGAGGGTTTAGACCATGGGTTTCCACGCCGGCCGAAAAGGCGTTGAGGCGACCTGGCCAGAGAAAGCGGGCCCAGCCCTCAGCCATCTGGCTGCGGCAGGAGTTTCCTGTACAGAGGAAGAGGATGTTGGGGCGTGGTGCCGGCATGGTTTCTCCTTGGTTCATGCCCTTTTTTATAGTGAAGAGCCGGCCCTGTGTCAAGGTGCCATCTCTCGACGAAATTGTCGAGAGATGGCAGTAGATTGTCGAAACTCAGGGTGGCAACCGGCCTCTTTTGTTTTGAAGATGGCGAGCTGATAGTGTTAACAATCTTTTTATATTGATATGTTATGGGTGTTTTGGCGGAAAATTCAATTACTATGGTGCCGGTGGCACGGCCACTGCAAATAGAAGTGATTACAAGAACGGAACCTTCTTTTTCGAGGCTGCTCTGGAAAAGAAGGGGACACACGCTTATCATTTTGTAGTTAAGGAGGATTGCCATGAACACCTTATCGAAAATTGCTGCCGGTGCAGCTGCCTTTGCCCTTGTCGCTCTACTCAGCATGCCCATCGCCGGCGCCGCAGGCGGGGACGGCACGGGCCCGGTACCTGGCGCCGGTCGTCAGATGATGAATCAGGACGGCAATGGTGCCGTGCCTTGTTACGGTCCTGGTCAGGGCCGTGGGCCCTGTCGCGGTCAGTATCGCAACTGCAACGGTCCTGGACCTGGTCAGGGTCGCGGCGGATTCGTCGACAAGGACGGTGACGGTATCTGCGATCACCATCCCGACAACGGCAAGGGTGCTGATGCTAGCAAGTAGCACCGTAAACACGTTTTTTCCCCCCTCTCCATGACCAAGAGGCACGGCCTGGTCGCCTTGCCTCTTGGTTGCTTAGAGCGTATTATGAGACCTCTCTCTTTCTTCCTCATCTGCTTTTCCCTCATTGCGCCGGCAACGCCGGCCATGGCAGAATATCTGCAAGGCACGGTGGTGCGCATTGATCGCGACCGGGGGGAGGTTGAAATCATGCTCTCTGAAAACGGCCAGTGCCATCTTGACAGCGCTGATGCAAGCATTGCCAAGGAAGGCAGGGTGCCCACCGAAAAAGCGCGGAGTGTCCTTGTCAAGGCCGCCTGGTTCCCCCGTTGTCTTGGCAAAGGCGCCCAGGTTTATGCCCGGGGCCAATTTGCGCCGGATCGTTCAGATCTCTTTGAGGCGGAAGACGTTTTTCCCTGCCGCCGACGCGGTGGTCATGACCCCACCGGGGTGCGCTCCCGCTTTCAGCACCACCGGAGACAGATGATGCGCCCAAGGGGGGAAGCAATGCATGACTAAGAGGAAGCCGAGCAGCAAGGCATGGTCCTGGAAGATGAACCTCGTGGCCTTTGGCCTGGTAACTGTCGCGGCTTTACTCTATTCCCTCGGCCAGGTTTATTATCTGCGCCAGACCCTTAAAAACCATCTCCGCGATAATCGGCAAATGGTGGTTGCGGCCGTCGACCGCCAGACAGAGCTCGGTTCCCTTGCCGAAGCTGCCCTCAATGATACTATTCTGCTCTTCTTGGGTAATACGGCCCGTTTTCTGAATTTTCTGCACGAAATTGAACCCTTTGAGGATCAGGAGCTCGCCAGCTTTGCCGATGAAAATGGCTTGGCAGGGGTGGCGATTGTCGGGCCTGGTCAAGCCCGGGTCAGTGGCCCGCAAGGATGGCTGGCCAGCACCGAGAGGTGCGCGGGCAATGGCGATTTGTTGCGCAAGGAATCAGGGATCTATCTCCTTTCCTGGCCCGCTCCCCAAGGGGGCTGCGTGCTTATTGGCTATCCTGACCGGCAGCTGCAGAAAGTACAGGAACAGTTCTCTCTCGCCTCCATCCTCGCCTTTTTGGCATCGTCGCCGGAAATTGTCTTTCTCGAGATTGCGGATCCCAATCAAGACTACACCTCTCTCGGCCCTGATGTGGCGGCGGAGAGTATCCATATCCAAGACCAGGAGGTGGTGATTGGTTTTGATACCCGGCGTTACCGGGAGCGGGTATGGCGGATCTGGCAGAATTTTATTCTTTCGGCCTCTTTCTTTGCCGGATTTGGCCTGCTCCTTACCCTTGTCCTCTATCGCTTTCAGCAGCAGCATATCGCTGAGATTACCAATTATGAACGGGAACTTGCCCGGGAGCAGGAGGATGCTGCCTTGGGGCGGGCCGCTGCCACCATTGCCCATGAGGTGCGAAACCCCTTAAATGCCATTGGCCTTGGCCTGCAACGGATTGATCTTGAAACAAATCTTGATGGCGAGCATAAGGCCTTGCTGACGGCCATGGGCAAGGCCATGCAGAGGACCAACACCATCGTTGAAGGGTTGCTGCGCTACTCCCGGCCTATTGCCCTGCGTTTCACAGCTGTGGACGTGGATAAACTTCTGGCCCAGCAGCTCCTCCTGCGTGACCCCCAATGCGCTCAAGAAAATATCAAGGTTGATTTTTCCCCCGGTTTTCAGGGAGAGATCAAGGCCGATGCTGATCTGCTGGCCCAGCTTTTTGATAATATAATCAAAAATGGCATTGAGGCCCAGCCAGAAGGCGGATGGCTTAAAGTTGTCAGCAGCCGCCAGGAGGGAGGGGTGGTGGTAACCTTCGAGAATGACGGCTTTGTGAAGGCGGAGGACCTTGCCAGGTTGGCAGAACCCTATTTTACCGGCAAAACCAGGGGCAGCGGTCTGGGCCTTGCCGTGTGTGCCAAGATTGTCGAATCACATCAGGGCCTCCTCAGCTTTGAAGAGGTGCGGAAGGGTGTGCTCCAGGTCAGGGTTTGGCTCCCTGTGGGTGGCGAATGATGACCCGGGTGGCGCGATCATTACTGGCGGAAGGCCGGGCAGTACCTTTCGATACAGGTAGAGATACGTTCTCTCATGATCGGTTTGCGGATTACCTCCAAGACGCAATCTTTGCGGACGATGCTGAGGAGTCCTTCCAAGGATTGGATAGCGGTCTGCACCACGATATTGGCTTTTCCGCTCATATTATGGGCCTCTCTGTTTTTTTCGACAATGGAAATGAAATGGTTGCCGTCAACATCGGGCATCATGATATCGAGAAAGACAAGGTCAAATTCTTCGGTGAGATAGTAAAAGATTGCTTCAGCGCCTGAATCAGCGGCGGTGATCTGGATATCCTTGTGGAAGCTTCTGATATATTCTTCCAGTAAGATCTGGTTGATCGCCTCATCGTCAACAACCAGGATTTTTGTGTCAGCCGGCCTGCGGTTGGGGGCAAGATCCCGTAGATTCTTGGTGGCAAAAGGGGCCAGGGTAGCGGTGAGATTATGGGTAGCGCGGCCCTCCAGGTCATTCGAGCCGGTGTGGCGCAGGAGGGCAAGGAGCTCGAAAGAGGCGATGATGAGTTTGGGGTCAACCTTTTGCTTAAGTTTTCCGGCGGTGTCCAGGCCGTCAGCAGCCAGGGCCGTCAGTCTGGTTACATTGTCAAGGTTGAAGAGATTTGCCACCCCCCGGATAGTACTCAGGGAGTTTGCGCAGTCATCGATGGTAGCTTTCTCGGCAGGGTTTTTCTCCAGGGAAAGCAGGTATCGTTCCGTGTCTCGTATAAGCGCTTCGGCATCATCCTGAAAATTGAGGGATTGATATGCCATAAGGTTGTTCTCCAAGGATTTTTTTAACCTTACTAAGGGAAAAAGGATGGAATGGTAGGTGGGCTGGGTGAGTGGGTTACTGGCGAAAAGCCGGGCAGTACCTTTCAATACAGGTGTAGATACGTTTCCTCATAATCGGTTTGCGGATTACCTCCAAGACGCAATCTTTGCGGACGATGCTGAGGAGTTCTTCCAAAGATTGGACAGCGGTCTGCACCACGATATTGGCTTCTTGGCTCAAATTATGGGCCTCTCTGTTTTTTTCGACAATGGAAATGAAATGGTTGCCGTCAACATCGGGCATCATGATATCGAGAAAGACAAGGTCAAATTCTTCGGTGAGATAGTAAAAGATTGCTTCCGCGGCTGAATCCACGGCGGTGATCTGGATTTCCTTATTAAAGGTTTTGATAAATTCTTGCAGCAAGACCCGGTTTACCGCCTCATCATCAACAACCAGGATTTTCGTGTCAGAGGCGGTGCGGTCGGGGGCAAGATCCCGTAAATTCTTGGTGGCAAAAGGGGCCAGGGTAGCGGTGAGATTATGGGTGGCACGGCCTTCAAGATCATTCGTGCCGGTGTGGCGCAGGAGGTCAATGAGCTCAAGGGCGGCGCTGATAAGCTTGCTGTCCACCTGTTGCTTTCTTTTGCAGGTGGTGTCGAGGCTGTCAGCAGTCAGGGCGGTCAGTCTCGTTATGTTGTCGAGGTTGAAAAGATTTGCCACGCCGCGAATGGTGCGCAGGGAGTTTGCGCAGGTACAGATAAGATCCTGCTCGCCAGGGTTTTTCTCCAGGGCAAGCAGGCATTGTTCGGTGTCCTGGATCAGGGACTCTGCGTCATCCTGGAAATTGAGAGACTGATACGCCATAAGGCTGGGCTCCTGGACATCATTGTTAAACGTTGCAAGGGGGAAAAGATGTTATGATGAAACGTGACTTCTGGCAGAGGCGAGTTGTTTTGTCTTTTTTAAGTATAGCTGGAAAAAATCCTTAAGTTCAAATTGAAAGTGATGTGGCGTCATTTTTTTAAAAATACAGCTTGTTTTTAAATGCAAGGGCAGGCCTTTGTAGAGAGCGAGAGATGAAGATTCTGATTGTTGATGACGAAGAGATGCAGCGTGATATGCTGGGGGGGTTTCTGGAAAAACAGGGGCACCAGGTTCTCAGTGCGGCCTCTGGCGAGGAGGCCCTGGTTATTTTTGACCATGCGGCCATTGATCTCGCCCTCCTTGATCAAAAAATGGGTGGGATGAGCGGTGATGAGCTCCTCTTTTTGTTGAAAAAGAAGAACCCCCTGGTCCGCGCCATCATGATCACCGCCTATGCCAGTGTCGATACGGCAGTGAAGGTCATGCGTCTGGGTGCCGATGATTTCCTTGAAAAACCGGTGGATCTGCGTGTCCTGCTTGACAAGATTGAGGCCATTGCTTCCCAGCTTGCTGTGGAGGAGGATGCCGGAGAGATTGTTGCGGTCCTGGCCGAGCAGGAGTTACCCCTTCAGGTTATTGGTGAGAGCCAGGCCATGAAGGAGCTGCTGTCGTTGGTGCGGCGCATGGCACGGACGCCGTGGACGGTCCTGCTGCGTGGGGAGACCGGTACCGGCAAGGAGCTTGTCGGCCGTCTTCTCCACACTTTAAGTCCCCGGCACTCTGGCCCCTTTGTCGAGCTTAACTGTGCGGCAGTACCTGAAAATCTCTTTGAGTCGGAACTCTTTGGCCATGAAAAGGGGGCCTTTACCGGGGCTGACAGCCGGCGCAAGGGCCGCTTTGAGCTGGCCCAGGGCGGCACCCTCTTTCTTGACGAGGTGGGTGAATTGCCCCTGAACCTGCAGGCCAAACTCTTGCGTGCCCTCCAGGAAAACAGGATCAGTCGGGTGGGCAGCGAGCAGGATATCGAGGTGGATGTCCGGGTGGTGGCTGCCACCAACCGTGATCTCAAGATGATGGTGGCCAACGGCGAGTTTCGGGAGGATCTCTTTTATCGTCTTAACGTCCTTGACCTCGAAATTCCTCCCCTGCGCCGGCGCCGGGAAGATATTCCGGCCCTGGTGGATTTTTTCCTCAACAAGTACGCCTCCCAGCCGGTCACCATAAGCCGGGATGCCTTGGATGCCCTGGTGAAATATCCCTTCCCCGGCAATATCAGGGAGCTTGAACATCTCATCCAGCGGGTGGTGGCCCTGACCCGCTCCACAAAGATCATGCCTGTCGACCTGCCCCGGGAAATTCGCATGCATCAAGGCGCAGGGGATGGGGATCTCAGCTCACGTCTTGACGAGGTTGAGCGGGAGATGATTTTTGAGGCCCTGAACCAGCACGACTGGGTGCAGACCCGGGCGGCAGAGGCCCTTGGCATCAGCGAACGGGTGCTGCGCTATAAGATGGGCAAGCACGATATCAAAAAAGGGTAGGTAGGGTTTAAGGGTAAGGCTGGAACGCTAAAGCCTCATGGCGGGGCGGCCGGTTTGAGGCTAAAGGGGTGGCGGACAATTCCACGGATGAGGAAAGGAGCAGCTCGTAACTATTTGTTTTTTCGACTTCTTGTTGGTCGATGTGGCAGGGCTGAGTACTAAGAAGAAAAAAAGCCGGGGCATTTTGCCCTGGCTTTTTTGTTGGTATTTTGTATGGTGGGGCTGGTTTTATGAGACGAAGTCGCGGTGTGTGGGCGTCTTTAAGGATAAAAAAAGGACAAAGGAAAGAAAATGGCTGAAACCATTGATGAGTTGACCATTGACTGGGAAGAAGATGGCATCCTGACCTGCAAGGAAATTGACAAGGTTGTCCTTTCCAAAGGGGCCTGGACCACTATTCTTTTTCGTTACCAGCAATGGGACAAGAAAAAAGAGGCGTATGGGGCGGATATGTATCGCATCCAGCGCTATCAAAAAAGAAACGGTGAGTATCAGAAGAAGGCAAAATTCAATATCTCCAGCCCTGATCAGGCCCGCAAGATTATTGAGGCGCTGCAAGGCTGGCTGGATTAACGAGGGCAATTAAGAAGTCAGAAATAAGAATTCAGAAGATGGCAGGTTGTGCTCTTGAGACTTTGCTCTCCTTATTTCTGAATTCTGACTTCTGAATCCTGCTTAATGAATTTTTTCACTCTGCCGCTGCCCTGCCAGCCGGCATCACGAATTTCCCTGGTCAGCTCGGCCGTCACCTCCCACTTGTTCAAGGGGCTGATCAGGTAGAGCCCATCAACAAAAGCAGAGACATCATTCATCAGCTGCCTGGTGTAGTCCAGGGCGCATTTCCGTTGATCCTCCACCTTTTCATACTGCCAGATCTTTTTGCGTAGGGCCTCTGGAATGGAGATGCCAGGCACCTCATTATGGAGGAAGTCGGCATTGCGCGCTGAGATCAGCGGGAAGATACCGGGCAGGACCAGCAGGTCGAGATGGTTAACCGCCTCCATCATCTGTTCGATTTCACCGGCGTCAAAGATGGGCTGGGTCATCACAAATTTCAGGCCCAGTTCGGCCTTACGCTCCAGGCGTCTGATCTGGACATCGGGCCGCGAGGGCCGAAAGGAGAAGGCGCCGCCAATGGAAAAATTGGTGCTCGCCTTCATGGCCTTGCCTGCCAGATTATGGCCCTGATTAAAGTGATCGATCATCCGGATCAGGCCGAAGGATTTGACATCAAAGACGCCGCTGGTGCCGGGTTGATCACTGGAGGTGGCGGGGTCGCCGGTAATGGCAAGAATGCCGCTGATTCCTAAGAGATGGGCGCCCATGATCTGTGACTGGAGGCCGAGGACATTTCGATCCCGGCAGGTCA
>JBFFNX010000065.1:0-13383 GCA_041562995.1 Desulfurivibrionaceae bacterium | reverse complement strand
TGCGGTGACGGAACCTCCTCTTCACCCTTGTCCTGGGAGCAGCCGGAGGCAAGGAGCAGGATGAGTAAGGCGGAGAAAAGAAGAGGTTTTATCATGGTGTTCTTTTGTGCAGAGGAGGGTTGTCTGCCGTCGAGTTTGACGCAGGGAAGATCAACTAAAGAAAATACCCAAGATTTAGAAGCATTGCAAGGAGATGGAAGGTTAAGGGCCTACCGGGAACCAGGATGGGAAAAATAAAAAAAGGCAGGCAGGAAAAAAGGAAAATGGCTGGAAAAGAGGAGGCTCTTGAGATATAGTAACTCGTCGTTAAGACAGCCTGGCAAAAAAGTGTTTAAAGCTCCCGCCTTATGCCCTGCTTCTTACATCTGCGTCAGAGGTGATTGAGCTGCTCAATCAATGCCTGTGGCCCCCCTCCATCAAACCATTTCTCAATACGATATCCATGGAAAAACCAAACAAGTCCACCAAATCCACAAAGTTTATTTTTATCACCGGCGGTGTCCTTTCTTCCCTGGGTAAAGGGTTAGCAGCAGCAGCCATCGGCGCCCTGCTGGAAAGCCGGGGGCTGACCATTACCATGCAGAAGCTTGACCCCTATATCAATGTTGATCCCGGCACCATGAACCCCTTTCAGCATGGCGAGGTTTTTGTCACTGACGATGGTGCCGAGACCGATCTTGACCTGGGCCATTACGAACGCTACACCAACGCCAAGCTGGGCCAGAAAAATAATTACACCTCCGGTCGCATTTACCACTCCGTTATTTCCAAGGAGCGGCGCGGCGAGTATCTGGGCGGCACGGTACAGGTGATCCCCCATATCACCGATGAGATCAAGAAGGCCATTCATAGCCTGGAGGGTGACGCCGACGTTGCCATTGTCGAGGTCGGCGGTACCATCGGCGATATTGAGAGCCTGCCCTTTTTGGAGGCCATCCGCCAGTTCCGTCTTGATGTGGGCCGGGACCAATCGCTCTTTATCCACGTGACCTGGGTACCCTATCTGGCCACGGCCGGTGAGGTGAAAACCAAGCCCACCCAGCACTCGGTGAAGGAGTTGCGGGCCATCGGTATTCAGCCCGACATCCTGCTGTGCCGTACTGCCGTTGACCTTGATATCGGTCTGAAAAAGAAAATTTCCCTCTTTTGTAATGTGCCCACCGAGGCGGTTATCACCGCCAAGGATGTTGATAATATCTATGAGGTGCCCCTCTGTTTCCACGAGGAGCGTCTGGACGAGCTCATCTTAGAGCAACTTAATGTCTGGACCAGGGCTCCCCGTATCGAGCCCTGGCGTGAGTTGGTTGATAAGGTCAAGAACCCCACCCACAAGGTGACCATTGGCGTTATCGGCAAATATGTTGACCTGGTGGAGGCCTATAAGAGTCTCAATGAGTCCCTTGTTCATGGCGGCGTTGCCAACGACACCCGGGTGGATCTGAAATATATTAACTCCGAAGAGTTGGAGGGTGTCGATGTGGCGCCTGTGCTGGCCGGATGTCACGGTATTTTGGTGCCCGGCGGCTTTGGTCAGCGGGGCATTGAGGGTAAGATTAACGCCATCACCTATGCCCGGGAGAACAAGATCCCCTTTTTCGGCATCTGTCTCGGTATGCAGTTGGCCGTGGTGGAGTTTGCCCGCAATATTGCCGGCATGAAGGATGCCAATTCCAATGAGTTTTCCCCTGCCACCAAGCATAATGTCATCTATCTCATGAAGGAATGGTATGACCCGCGCACCGGTCAGACCCATATCCGTGATGAGGGTTCCGAGATGGGTGGCACCCTGCGATTGGGTAGCTATCCCTGTACCCTGGCGGATAAGACCTTTGCCGCCCAGGCCTATGGTGAAAAGAATATTGATGAGCGCCATCGTCACCGGTTTGAGTTTAATCCCATGTTTCGTAAAGACCTGGAAAAGGCGGGTCTTGTTATCAGCGGCACCTCGCCGGATAACAACCTGGTTGAGATTGTTGAACTTAAAGATCACCCTTGGTTCCTGGGCTGCCAGTTCCATCCGGAATTTAAGTCAAAGCCCATGGCGCCCCATCCCCTTTTCCGGGAGTTTATCAAGGCCAGCCTGAAACAGGTTAAAGAATAGCAATCGACACACCGGCTTGAAAAACAAGAAACCACAGAGGCACAGAGATGAAATACTCTGTGCCTCTGTGGTTTTAAGCACAATAAAAAGAGCGAGTACTTATGGAAGTCACCATTGCTGGAAAAATAAAGATCGGGCCGGGCAATCCCCTGGTTCTTATCGGCGGTCCCTGCGTTATTGAGAGTGAGGAGATAATCCGCGAGACCGTGGCCGGACTTAAGGAAATCACCACTCGGCTGGGGATCCCCTATGTGTTTAAGGCCTCCTTTGACAAGGCCAACCGGACCTCAATCTCATCCTACCGAGGCCCTGGCCTTGTCCGTGGCCTGGATCTCCTGGCCAGGATCAAGGAGGAGTTCGACGTGCCGGTGATTTCTGATATCCACGAGCCGTCTCAGGCCGCCGAGGCCGCCAAGGTTCTTGATATTATCCAGATCCCGGCTTTCCTCTGCCGCCAAACCGATCTCCTGGTGGCGGCGGCGCACACCGGTAAGCCACTCAGTATCAAGAAGGGGCAGTTCCTGTCACCCTGGGACATGGAAAATGTCGTTACCAAGGTGCGGGACAGCGGCAACGACCAGATCATGCTCACCGAGCGCGGTATTATGTACGGCTATAATAATCTGGTGGTGGATATGCGTGCCTTGCCGGTGATGCGGAGCTTAGGGTGTCCGGTGATCTATGATGCCACCCATTCCGTGCAGTTGCCGGGCGGTGCCGGCGGCAGTTCCGGCGGTCAGCGCGAATTTATCCCGCCCCTCACCCGGGCCGCTGTGGCTGCGGGGATTGACGGGCTCTTCATGGAGATCCATCCCGACCCGGACAAGGCCCTGTGTGACGGCCCCAACTCCATGCCCCTTAACGAGGTTGAGGAGCTGTTGCGGAAATTAATCCAGATTCACGAGGTGGTGCATGGATGAGTCGTGTCCCATCCCCACTGATGGTGCGTATCCCGGCGACTGCGAGTTTACCCAGGCCTTGCTCAAAAAGGCGGCAGCCCGCACGGCATCAAGCCGGGGCTATGCCTGGAAGAACTGCCTGGCCAAGGCCAAGAAGGTGAAGATGCTCCTTCTTGATGTGGATGGCGTGCTCACCGATGGTTCCATCACCTATAGCGATGAGGGCATTGAGCTGAAGACCTTCAACTCCAAGGATGGCTTTGGCCTCAACCTGTTACGTAAGTCCGGGGTGGAGGTGGGGATTATCACGGCCCGCAGCTCCAATGCCTTGATCAGGCGCTGCCAGGACCTGAAGATTGACCATCTCTACCAGGGGCGGCGCAATAAGGTGGAAGCCTTTCAGGAGATTATTGCCGAGCTTGGACTTGGGGCTGAGGAGGTTGCTTATATGGGTGATGACTGGCTGGATCTGCCGCTCCTTACCAAGGTGGGATTTGCCGCCACCGTGGCTGATGCCGTTTCCGAGGTCAAGGATGTCGTTGATTTTACCTCCCGCTTTAACGGCGGCCAGGGCGGGGTACGCGAGGTCTGTGATCTCATCGTTGAGGCCAAGGGAAGGTATGAAGGACTCCTGACGGAATATCTGGAGCGTTCCTAGGATGAATTTTTCCCGTAACAAGATGTGGATTTTGCCGCTGCTGACCATTGTGGCCTATCCCCTCTGGCAGCCTCTCGCAGCCAGATTCCTTGCCCCTCGGGAGAGTAAAGTCGTCGTTGCCCAAAAGAGCGCAAACCAGGATGACCGCAATCTCCACCTGTATGGCATTACCATGTCACAAAGCACCGGTGACAAGCTGGAAATGGTGCTTAAGGCCGATTCTGTGGCCACCGGAGATAAGGGCGGTGTCGAATATCACTTTGAAAAAATTGATTGCTCACTCTATGATGACCAGGGGCGCCCCACCCTGATCCGGGGCGGAGAGGCCCTTTTTGCCACGGACAAGAATGTTATTACCATTATAGATGATGTGTTCGTGGTGACCGGTGACGGCAAATACCGAATTAAAACCGACGCCCTGCGTTATTTCACCCTGTACAAGGTGGCCAAAACAGCCACCCCCGTCCTTTTTGCGTCCGATAATACTGTGATCCGCGGCAACTCCATGATGTACAATCTGCGCTCCGGTGCCTTCCGGGTCGGTGGCAGTGTGATCTGTGACATGGGCTTTTCTGAGAAATAACAAGAAATCAGAAATAAGAATTGGAGGAGTTGGGAAATAAGGAGAAGGGAGGATTTTAAGTACCACAGACCTTCTTCTTTCCCATCTCCTTAACTTAGACCCAGGAGTTCGGCGCCATTTGCACCGAGAATCTTTGCGGTCAAATCATCCCCCAAATCCAAATCAAGCAGGAGATTCTTGACTGCTTCCTGGTCGGCCCAGGGTGAGTCAGAACCAAAGAGCAGGCGATCGGGCCGGTGTTCTTTGAGGATCCGGCAGGCCTGTTCTCGTTCCAGAAACTCCAGGGCAAAGGCGATATCAAGATAGATATCCTCTCCCACCAGAAACTCTTCCACCTCTTGCCATTGCTGCCAAGCGCCGAGATGAGCCGCCACCAGTTTGAGGTGGGGGATCTCTCTGATCAGTTCTTTGATCTTGGCTGGGTCGGCTCTGTCTTCGTGGGGAAATCCTATGTCGTAGCCGCTGTGCAGGATGACAATGAGGCCCTGGTCGGCGATCTGTTCAAAGAGGGGCCGCAGCCGTTTTTCATCCAGATAAAAGGCCTGGTAATAGGGGTGGAGCTTAATGCCCTTTAGGCCTGCCGCTGCAATGCGTCTGATCTCTTTACCGAGATTGTCGGCGTCGGGATGAAGGGAGACAAAGGGGATGAGACGCGGGGAGCGGAAGCTGAGCGACCAGTCAAGGATCGATGAAAATTGACTGGGCTTGGTGGCAATGGAACAGATTACCGAGGCCTCAATGCCGGCCCGGTCCATGGAGGCCAGCAACCCGGCCGCAGTGCCGTCTGACGCCGGGGTGACATTGCCGACCTTGGCCAGGGCAGCAATAGTGGTGGGTGCCAGGTGGTCAGGGAAGATGTGGGTGTGAAAATCAATGCAGCGCATGGCAGGGTTAGGGGCGTGCAACCGCTTACGATTAGCCACAGGGTGGCTTGAAGCTAGAGGTGGAAAAAAGCTCTTTTTTATGGGTCAGTTCTTCACTGATACGGACTCCCATCTTTAGGTGCTCATTGGCATAGGCGGTGAAGATGTCCTGGGCGCTGATCTTGCTCTTGATGCCGCCGGTGCGCAAGGGCAGGTCAGAGACAAGCATAAGTGCTGCTGTGGGTACGCCAAGGGCATAGCCCACAGAAAAGAGAGTCGCGATCTCCATATCTACGGCGATAATCCGGTGTTTATAGATATAATCGATGAACTCTTGGTCAAACTCCCACATTCGATAATCAGTGGTAAGCATAATGCCAGATTTAGCTCTTTTGTTAGTGGATTTCAGGACGACCTCCTCGCAGATGCGGGTCAACTCGACACAGGGGATGGCCGGCACGTTCTGCGGTAGGTAATGGCGGCTGGTGCCCTCGTCGCGGATGCTGGCGGTGGGAACGATGAGATCTCCCACCTCACAATCATCTTTAATTCCGCCGCACATGCCGAGCATGAGCACAGAGTTGATATTGTCAAGAAAGGAGAGACAATGCATGACAATGCCGGCGGTGGGGGAACCAACACCATGATTGATGATGGTGACGTCGCGCTCTGCGTCGTGGACCACGTCCCAGTAACCGGACTGGATCTCGTTGCCGGTATGCTCGGCAAAACTTTGGACATACCTTTCAAAATTACACAGGAGAATATTCGACCGGAAATCTTCAACCGAGGAGCCGGTGTATCTTTCCAGGGTGTGACGGGCATAACTGTCAGGCCGAAGTAATTTCCCCATACGCTATTCCTTGCATTTGATTTGCGGTCATCAGTTTCTGATGGTAGAAGTTGGTGTAGGCATTTATGACCATGAATTTACCATAACCCCTCATAATCTCTCATATTCAATTCTCTTTATAATAACAAGGTAGAGTCGGAAAATGGCAAAAAATATTCCCTTAAATGAACGAATTATCCTGGCCCTTGATGTGGAACATCCAGAAATGGCCAAGGAATGGGTCAGGCAGACCGAGGCCAAGATCGGCTATTATAAGGTTGGCCTCCAACTCTTTCTGGCCGGCTGGTTTGATACGGTGGACTGGATCATCGACCGGGGCCACAAGGTCATGCTCGATCTGAAATTTTTTGATATCCCGGAAACCGTGAAGCTGGCGGTGGCCCAGATCCGCGAGCATGGCGTCTCCATGGCAACTATCCACGGCAATGATCCGATCATCAGGGCGGCGCTCACCGAGCGCGGCGACCTGCAAATCCTGGCCGTCACGGTGCTGACGAGTTTTGGCGAAGAGGATCTGCGGGCCATGGGCATGACCCAGTCCATTGCCGACCTTGTTTATTTTCGGGCCAAACGGGCCCTGGAACTGGGGTGTGACGGTGTTGTCTGTTCAGGGCTGGAGGCACCTCGGCTGCGCGAGGGCTTAGGGGACAAACTTATTCTGGTGACCCCGGGAATCCGGCCCGGCGCTAATATTCTTGATGGCAGCGATGACCAGACCCGCATTATGACGGCCAAGCAGGCCCTCCTTGGCGGTGCCGATCATGTCGTGGTGGGGCGGCCCATTACCAAGGCTGAGAAACCTCTGGATGTTATTGCCGCCATGCAGGATGAGATTGCCGAGGCAGTTGGCTAGGTTTTTCCTGCCCCACCTCTGTTTCCTGGCGCTTAAAAGTGTTTTCCCAAGGTCAGCCGGCTAAAACCGAGGGAGGTTTTTTGCTGACCTAGGGAAAACAAAGATTGTTTAGCGCTCCAATTCTTCGAGCTGCTGGGCCGTATACATTGGCCCACTGCTCACTTTCTTTTCAGTGCAGATCAGATTGTCCTGGCGGAATTTCTGGCAGGCCTTGCTGTTTGCAAATTCGTTACATTTCATTGAGCATTTATCATAGATGTTGCCCTGTTCGTGGCCAGCTGGACTGTTCGTGGTGGCAAAGGCGGGTGCGTTCATCAGCGTTGCTGCGCCCCACACCAGTGATGCAAAGAGTTTTCCTTTCACAGTTAAGCTCCTCTCCGCCTTTTTCTGGCGGATTTTTTTTTGTGGCTCCCCACCGGTGTAAAAAATGGGTCATGATGGAACCATCTGAATTTCTTAGGTTTTGCTGGGTTTAGCAGGCAAGAAGGGTGCCAAGGTCTTAACTAAACTATTAATTCATTAAATAGCTTGAGGAAGAACGTTTTTTCAGGGGGTTGTTGGTCTGGGGGTAGGAGTAACACGATCCTGGAAATCACGAAAGGCAGGGTGGAGGCGTCAGAGACTGACTGGAGGGAGGTTTGTTCCTGGTTAGCTAAGGCGTTTGCCCACAATCTGCTAGAGGATGGAAAAGAAGGTGAGGCCCTGCATGCAAGCCAGGGTGTAGATGCCGGCCATAACATCATCAAGGACAATGCCGGTGCCGCCATGGAGATGGTCATCAAACCAGCTCACGGGAAAGGGCTTCCAGATATCAAAAATCCGGAACAGGACAAAGGCGACCACCAGGGCGGGCAGGGTGAGGGGGGCGCCGATGAGCCCGATCAGCATGCCAATGATTTCATCGATCACCACCATGCCCGGATCCTGGCGGTCAATGATCTTCTCGGCCATGCCGGCGGTAATAATTGCCAAGACCAAGATAGCGAACAGGGCCAGAAAGTAACCGGAGCCTGGCAGCAGAATAATGAGAAAATGGATGGGAAAGGCCACCAGGGTACCCATGGAGCCGGGGGCCTTTGGGGTGTAGCCGGTATAAAAACCGGTGGCAATAGCCATGACAAGTTTATCCATTTTTCAGCTCGGGCAAGATGATTTTTTAGTAATTTTCCTGGTGGTCTCTTACACCAGCGCCAAGGAGATGTACACCGGAAAACAAGGTTTTTTACCCCTGGCAAGGTTATCACTTGGCGTTGTAAGCCAGGATCTCGTGGTAGATGAGCTGAATGGCCACGCCCTGTTCTTCAGCCAGGCGCCGACACTCCTCATATTCTGGATAGATTCTGGTGCCGGAAGGGGTGTCAACCTCCTTGACCACTATCTGGCCAAACCTGGTTTTGATGGTCTTGGCACGGCGGGGCAGGGTCCAGCGCCGCTCCGTTCTGAACCGGAGGCCGATGGCCGTGGTTTCGTCAAGGATGAGGCGTTTGCATTGATGGGCATGGGACGCCTCGGCAAGGACACGGAGAAGAAAGCCGGGCCGCCCCTTTTTCATCTGAATGGGAATGAGGCTGACATCCAGGGCCTGGGCCGCCAAAAGGCGCTCGCAGAGATAGGGGTAAGTCTCCGGGGCCCAATCGTCAAGATGGCAGTCGATGACCTCCACCTCCTGGGCCTCGATGATCTCGGTTTCCTCACCAATAAAGAGGCGCAGCACATTGGGGCGGTGATCGGTCAGGACATGATTACCGGCTCCATAGCCTGTATGGCTTAGGTTGAGGGAGGGCAGGGGGCCGAACTTGTCGGCCAGGGCCTTGACAATGGCAGCGCCAGTGGGGGTGACCAATTCCTGGTCAAGATCGACGCCATAGATCTCCATCTCTTTGCACAGCTCCACCACGGCCGGGGCGGGCAGGGGAAGCCGGCCATGTTCACAGTCAACCCAACCATGGCCCATGGGCAGTGGCGAGCAGATGAGGCTGTCGATGCCAAAAAAGGAAAAGCCAACAGCAGCGCCGACAATATCGAGGATGGAATCAACCGCGCCCACCTCATGGAAATGGACTTTGGCAACCTCGACGCCGTGCACCTTGGCCTCGGCCTCAGCCAGGGCGGCAAAGACGGCCAGGGAGTTTTCCTTGATGTCTGCGGCTAGGTGGCTGACCTGGAGAACCTGCTGGATGTCCTGGTAGCTGCGCTGGGGCTGGCCTTCTTGAACCGTGATTTCCACCTTGCTGGCGCTCAGGCCGTTGGTGGTGATCTTGCGGTGACTGACCTCGTAGCCTGCCAGGGGAAGAAGCTGGAAATTTTTTTCAACAAGGGCAATGTCGAGGCCGGCATCAAGGAAACTGCCAAGGAGCATGTCGCCGCTGATACCGGAAAAACAGTCAAGATAGGCTATGGTCATGGTTTTGTATTATTGGGTTGAAGGGCGGTGCGAGGTAAGCAATCGCCCGCAACGGAATGGAGGAACCTTACGAAAATATAACTCCGGCTTTCAGGGTATGGCCCCGTAAAAAAGCGTCCACAGGCATGCTTTTCTTGCCCTCCAGCTGGAGCTCCCGGACCAGAAGATAGCCCTGGCCGGTGGCAATGACCAGGCCTTCTTTGTCGATGCGGGCCAGGGTTCCCGGCACTTCCTTTACCTTCCCCGGCAACACCAGGGGGCGGAAGGGACGCAGCCATTTACCTTCCAGGTAGGTATGGGCCTTGGGCCAGGGGTCGAGGCCGCGGATCTGGCAACTTATGTGGCTGGCCGACCTCTGCCAGTCAATGGGGGCCTCATCCTTGCTCAGCATGGGGGCATCCGTGGCCAGGGCGTCATCCTGCTTCTGGGGAGGCAGGTTGTCCTGGCGCAGCAGATCCAGGGCCTTGACCAGCAGTGCGCCGCCCAAGGCAGCCATCTTGACGGCCAGGGTGGTGGCGGTGTCATCCGGGTCGATGTCCAGACTACCGGGCAGGAGGATATCGCCGGTATCCATGCCTTCGTCCATCTGCATGATAGTGATGCCGGTGACGGTATCGCCCTCAAGAATGGCGCGCTGGACAGGGGCTGCCCCCCGGTATTTGGGAAGCAGGGAGCCGTGGACATTGATGGTGCCCAAGGGGGGAAGGTTGAGGATGGTGCCGGGGAGGATACGGCCATAGGCGGTGACCACAAAGAGATCGGCCTTAAAACTGGCAAGCTCGGTGAGATATTCCGGGGTTCGTATCTTGGTGGGCTGGAGAACAGGGATGCCACGGCTTTCAGCCAGGATTTTTACCGGCGGCGGCTGCACCTTGCGGCCCCGGCCTTTGGGGCGGTCGGGCTGGCAGACAACAGCCACGACATTTTCGCCATGATCCAGCATGGCCTGCAGGGTGGGCACGGCGAACTCAGGGGTACCCATGAAGATGATGCGCTTGATTTCAGCCATAATTTTCCGGTCGGGGAACGGGTGAAGGACGATACCCTGATGAGGGTGTGATTTTTAAATCTATCACGCCTGTTCTTCGGCCAGCTGTTTTTTTCGCTTCTTCTTGTACATGGCCCGTTTCAGGCTGCTGAGGCGATCAATAAACAGGGTGCCGTTTAAATGGTCCACCTCGTGCTGGATAACCCTGGCAAACCAGTCTTCGGCAATAAAATCGAGAGGGTTGCCCTCAATATCCTGGGCCTTGACCCTGATCTTCGTAAAGCGGCTGACCTTGGCCGTGAGATCCACCACGCTCAGGCAACCCTCTTCATCACTTTCAGAACCTTCCCCTTCAGAGATCTCCGGGTTGGCAAGAATAATGAGCTCAGGCTCTTCATCTTTATAGGTGATGTCCATAACCAGAAGTTGCAGGGAGACACCAACCTGTGGGGCTGCCAGGCCAACGCCGGGGGCGTCATACATGGTCTCGGCCATGTCTGCCACCAGCTCCTCCAAGGAGTCGTCAAACTCGGTAACCTTTGCCGCCTTTTTGCGGAGGACCGGGTTGGGGTATTTTAAAATTTCGCGTATTGCCATGATTGAGTGGTGGATAATGAAAAATAAAAGCGATTTTTGTCTGCACACTATGTAGCAGAAACACTGAAATTTTTCCAGTGCCTTATTGCAAAGAGCACGACAAGGGGGGAAGAGTTCCCTGGTTCTTGTCGGGCGGGGCAACGTACAGATAAACGGCGTATTTTTTTACAGCATACTGTCCGGGTCAATATCCAGGGTCATGCGGACCTTATTGTTGCGGACCTGGGCCGGTGGCTTGGTTCTTAAAAAATGGGCGAGGCTTGTCAGGCTGGGCAGGCCCTGGCCCTTTAGCAGAAGCTGCCAGCGGTAGCGGTTACGCAATTTGGACAAAGGGGCCGGGGCAGGGCCGAGGATTTCAACGCGTGCGGCGTTTTTGCTTTTTCTGGCCAGGGCGGCACATTCCAGGGCGGCCTGGCGTACCAGTTCTTCCCTGTCTCCGGAGAATTTGACATTGACCAGGCGACTGTAGGGCGGATAGCTCAAGGCGTGGCGCAGGGAAACTTCCCGGTCGTAAAAACTTTGGTAGTCATGCTCCTTGGCGGCCACCACAGCGTAATGGTCGGGCTGAAAGGTCTGGATGATGACCTTGCCGGGCTTCTCGCCACGACCAGCCCGGCCCGTTACCTGGGAGAGGAGCTGGAAGGTGCGTTCGGCGGCCTTGTAGTCGGGCAGGGTGAGGCCGGTATCGGCCCAGATGATGCCAACCAGGGTGACGTGGGGGAAATGGTGGCCCTTGGTAATCATCTGGGTGCCCACCAGGATGTCCGTTTCCCTGGTCCGCACAGCTTGGAGGATCTTGATGAAATTCTTACGGTCCGAGCTCGTTGTGTCGCGGTCCAGGCGGGCTATGGTGGCCTTGGGCACCATGGCCCGCAGTTCTTCCTCAATGCGTTCAGTGCCGAAACCGCATTCGCGGACATCGGCTGATCGGCAATGGGGGCAGAGGGCGGCGCTGGCCGCCTGAAAACCGCAATAATGACAGATCAGCCGTTTTTTTTGCTTATGGAGGGTGAGGGTCACCTCGCAATGGGGGCAGGAGATGGAGTGGCCGCAGTCCTGGCAGAGGAGAAGATTGGCAAAGCCGCGTCTATTTAAAAAGACAAGGGATTGATCGCCTTTGGCAAAATTGGCCTGCAGGGCCCGGCGCAGGTTTGGGGAAAAAAGGGGGGATTGCTCGGTGACCGTGGGTACTTTTTTGAGGTCAACGATTTCCACCTCGGGCAGGGGGCGGTCAAAAATTCGTTTACGGAGGGTGAGGGTGGTGAATTTACCATGCAGGCCATTGTAATAGCTGGTCACCGAAGGCGTTGCCGAGCCGAGCAGAACCACGGCGTTGTTCTCCCTGCCCCTGAGCACCGCCAGATCCCTGGCATTGTAGCGGAGATTGTCATCCTGCTTATAGGCAGGATCATGCTCCTCATCAACAATGATCAGCCCCAGGTTGACAAGGGGGGCAAAGATGGCGGAGCGGGCCCCGATGACGATTGGGGCCTGATTTCTGGCGATTTTCTGCCATTGATCAAATCGTTCGCCCGTGGTGAGGCCGCTGTGGAGCAGGGCGATCTTGTCGCCGAATCGGGAGAAGAAATGGCCTTCGATCTGGGTGGCCAGGGCGATCTCCGGCACCAGGACCAACACGGTACGGCCCTGGGCCAGGGTGGTCTCGGCAGCCTGCAGGTAGACCTCTGTCTTGCCGCAGCCGGTAACGCCGTGGATGAGGAAGGGCGTGAAGGTGTGCGCCTCAATTTTTGGCAGGATCTGCTCAAGGACCGCACCCTGTTCAGGGGTGAGGTTTTCCGGGCGCGGGTAGAAGAGGGGCTGTTCGCCAAAGGGATCGCGGTAAACCTGTTTGTCGAACAGGGTCAGAACACCCTGCTGAGCCAGGGAGGTAATGGCCTTGGCTGCCCCGGAGTAAAGCGTGGTAATATCCCTTTTGCTCACCACAGCCAGATGCTGGCTCTGCTGCTCTTTGATGAGTTGCAGGGTCTTTTCTTCCGATTTTTTGAGAGTGATGGCCGGCGGCGGCTCTGTCAGCTTGAGGCAGACTTCGGTCTTGGCCTTGGTGGTGGCGTCCTGCAGTACCTCGTCAATGGTGATAAGGCCCTGGTCCTGCCAGGCGAGCAGCAGTTTCTTGCCCTTGCCACGCCAGATAGCCGCGCAGGCTGCCCTGGAAAGAGCGTTGTTGTTGATGAGATCCGTAAACCATGCACCTGCACCGGGCGGTGGCGAGGTGAGAAGGGGTGAAAGACTCTCTTGGCCCAGCTTGGTCAAGGTTACCTGGCGACCGGATTGGCTGGTAAGGCCGCCGGGCAGGGCGCATTTAATCACCTCGCCGATGGGGTATTGATAATAGTCGGCAATCCAAGTGAAAAAGGGCACCATGTCGGCCCCAAAAAGAGGCTCCCTGTCCAAGATGTCGAGGATGGGGCGGATGGTGTATTCAGTTTTGACATCCGGGGTCGTCCCCAGCACATAGCCTGTGATCCGGCGCCGTCCCAAGGGGACAAGGACACGGACCCCAACGGCGGGTATTTCCGCCCCCAGGGGGGCATAGGTGAGGGTGTCAAAGATGGGAGCGGCGACC
>JBFFNX010000064.1:0-13445 GCA_041562995.1 Desulfurivibrionaceae bacterium | reverse complement strand
GGTGATCATGATTACCGCTCTGCGCTCAAAGGAGGACAGGATTCGGGGTATTGAGGCCGGGGCAGAGGATTTTATCAGCAAACCCTTTGATCAGGACGAACTGTTAGCCCGGATTAAGATGCTCCTCAGGATTAAGTCCCTCCATGACAAGCTGGGACAGGCGTACTCCAAACTGACGACCCTCAGCAGCTTCGGCCGCAAATTTATCGACCAATTCGACCCCTTGAATTTTGATTTTATGCGCAGCCTGGACGCTCTGATTAGCCCCATTATCCGCAGCAGCAACCAGAGCAAGGGAGCCGAAATGGTCATTGTTCAGGTTATGGTGGCGACCGGAGGCAATAGGGTCTATCTCTACACATCCGGCCCAGCTGGAATCAAGAGAGAATTGATAGGCCACGATATAGGTTCTTGTTGTCATGCGGAACGTTTTTTGAAACCTCTGTGCTTTTATAATGAACACGAATGTGACGAGCCGGCATTTCAATATTTTGCCCAGAAACTGAAGCCGACCAACAGACCTGTTTCCAACATGGTCTGTTATTTACGCCAGGATTTCTGCCTTGCTGCCATCAACTATGGCCGAGAAGTCAGCGAATATGACGCCACTGTGCTTGATGGCCTTGTCGCCCAGAGTCTTTTCCTGAAATCCATCGCCAGCCAGGTGCAGGAGCTGGACAACTCCTTTTCCTACATGGTTAATGCCCTGGCCCGGGCATCTGAGGTGAATGACGAAGATACCGGCAATCATATCATTCGGGTCGGCGCCTATAGTATGCTTCTGGCCAAAAATATGGGAATGTCCGATAAGTTTATCAATATCATCAGCCTCCAGGCCCAGATGCATGATGTGGGCAAGATCCATACCCCTCCCTATATCCTGCGCAAGACCGGCAAACTCACCCTGGAAGAGTGTCATATTATTCAGCAACACACCACCCATGGCGCACGTATTCTTGGTGATCATGTGCGCCTTGCCATGGCAACAGAGATCGCCATGTCCCACCACGAAAGGTGGGACGGCAGCGGTTACCCCTATGGTTTGAGAGGTGAGGATATTCCTTTCCCGGCACGGATTGTCCATCTCGTCGACCAGTATGACGCCTTGCGCAACGTCAGATGCTACAAGCCCCCCTTTGACCACGAAAAGGCCTGTCGGATCATTACCGTTGGAGATGGCCGAACCATGCCCCATCATTTTGATCCGGCAGTACTCGCGGCCTTCAAAGAAGCTGCAAGCCAGTTTGATATAATCTACAAAAGTAACCAGTTGTCTGAATTTTAGCGCATTAGTTGTGCATTGCCCTGAGCTTCGACAAAGACCAGGGCAGGACAAGAAAAAAGGCCCTGCACCAAAAATGTTGTGGGGCCTTACTGTTTTTGGTGCCAATACCCGTGGCGAATCAGGACTATGGGGGGCAGCCCAGTGGGCTCATGTTTCATTGGTAGAGGTGGGAGACCCCAGGGTGAACATAAATTACACCGGCAGCTGGCGCACGACCAGAAGCCTGATTTCACTCATGTCCTCCATGGCGTAGCGGATGCCCTCGCGGCCCAGGCCCGAATCCTTGATGCCACCGTAGGGCATCTGGTCGGCCCGCCAGGAGGGGATGTCGCCGATGACCACGCCGCCTACCTCCAAAGTATCCCAGGCCAGTTGCGCCTTGTAGAGATCACGGGTGAAGATGCCGGCCTGGAGACCAAAACTGCTGTCGTTGATGTCGGCCAAAGCCTCCTTGAAATCGCTGAACGGTGCGAGCACCGCCACCGGCCCAAAGGCCTCAAGGCGGCAGATATCTGCCTCCTTATCTACCTTTTCAAGGAGGGTGGCCTCAAGAAGCGCGCCGTTTCGTCTGCCGCCGCAGAGCAGAGTAGCACCCTTATCCAGGGCTGAAGAAATCCATTCTTCCAGGCGGATGGCCTCCTTTTCCGTGATCAACGGGCCGATAAAGGTCTTTTCTTCTTTGGGGTCGCCCATCTGTAGTTTCTTGGTGGCGCTGACCAGCTTGTCGCGAAACGCGGCATAGATTTTTTCATGGATGAGAATGCGCTGCACCCCGATGCAGCTCTGGCCCGACTGGTAGAAGGCGCCGATGACGATGCGCTTGACGGCATCATCCAGATCGCTATCCTCATCGACCAGGCAGGCGGCATTACCGCCGAGTTCCAGCACCACCTTTTTCTTGCCGGCCATGGCCTTCAGGGCCCAGCCCACCTGGGGTGAACCGGTGAAGGAGAGGAGTTTGAGCCGTTCGTCCTCGCTGAAGAGCCTGGCCCCGTCGCGCCGGCAGGGTAGGATGGAAAAGGCGCCCTTGGGCAGGTCGCACTCGGCCAGGGTCTCGCCGATGATCAGGGCGCCAATGGGGGTGAGGCTGGCCGGTTTCAGGACAAAGGGGCAGCCGGCGGCAATGGCCGGCGCTACCTTGTGGGCTGCCAGGTTGAGGGGAAAATTAAAGGGCGAGATAAAGGAGCAGGCCCCCACCGGGACCCGTTTGGTGATGGAAGTATAGCCAGTGGTGCGGGGGCTGCGGTCGAGCGGCATGTACTCGCCGCCGAAACGTACCGCCTCTTCAGCGGCGATCTTAAAGGTCTCAATCAGGCGGGTGACCTCGCCGCGGCTGTCATTAATGGGCTTGCCCGCCTCTATGCAAAGCGCTTGGGCCAGTTCCTCGGCCCGTTCTTGAAAGCGGGCTACGCAATGGGCCAAGATCTCCTGGCGCTGCCAGGCCGGCATGGCAGCCATTGCGTGCTCCGCGGCCACGGCCTGGGCAATGGCCTGGTCAATGGCATCCTCGTCGGCCATGGCCACCTTGTAGACCACCTCGCCGCTGAATTTATCTATAACGTCCAGATCTTCATTGGCAAACACGGCCTCATTGGCCAGGTAGTAAGGATAGATTCTCGGCATGATAGATACCCGCGGCTGAGTGAGCTAAAAAAAGTTTCCTCCCGGGCGCTATCCGACAAGGGATGGGCCACGGAGAGCAATCGACCCCTAAATCTTACCAGCCTTTTACTGCGAAGTGCAACAGGGAGAGAGCTTTACTGGTCGCCGGGAGGTGGAATATGTATGGGGATGAGTAAATCCCATTGTAATGGGGCAATGATCTTGATAGGTTACAGTGTGTTTTTGACAAAGATGTCGCCTATGTTTCATGAAACGTTCAACAGGAGTATATCCATGAATCAAAAATTAAGTCTGTTGTTTCTTGTCCTGGCTTTAGGCCTTTCCGGCTGCGGCTATAACAGTATTCAGCAAAATGACGAGGCGGTGATTGCCTCTTGGGGTGATGTCGAGGCCTCCTATCAGCGGCGCGCCGATCTGATCCCCAACCTGGTGGAAACGGTCAAGGCCTATGCCGGCCACGAGAAAGAGACCCTGACGGCGGTTGTCGAGGCCAGATCAAAGGTGAGCCAGGTGAAGTTGGGTGCCGATGTCCTAAACAACCCGCAGGCCATGGCCCAGTTTCAAAATGCCCAGGGTGGCTTGACTTCCGCCCTGTCGCGCCTGATGGTGGTGGTGGAAAAATATCCTGATCTCAAGGCCAATCAGAATTTCGCTGATCTCCAGCACCAGCTGGAAGGCACCGAGAACAGAATTAACGTGGCGCGGGTGCGTTACAACGATGCGGTGCGGATCTTTAATACCTCCATCCGCACCTTCCCCAATAATCTGACCAATAATTTTCTGCTCAAGCTGCCGCGCCGCGAACCATTCAAGGCCGACGAAGGGGCCAGTACAGCGCCTACCGTTAAGTTCTGATCAGCCAGGAGAATAATTTTGCCCTTTATTGCCTCTAAAAAACAGTTTGTCATAAGTCTGGTGGTGATTGCCATGCTTGGGCTGGGACTTACCAGTCAGGCCCGGGCCCTTGAGGTGCCGGCCTATGCCGGCTATATCACCGATCTGGCCAATATGATGTCGCCGGCCACTAAGCAGGAGCTCACCCAAGTCTTGCAGGCCATTGATCAAACGGACTCGACCCAGATCGCTATCCTGACCATTCCTTCTTTGGAAGGGGAGGATATCGAGGGCTTCAGTATCCGCACGGTGGACAAGTGGAAGATCGGTCAGAAGGCTGAGGATAATGGATTGCTCCTTTTGGTCGCCAAACAAGAGCGCAAGGTTCGCATCGAGGTGGGGCAAGGTCTTGAAGGAGTTATGACCGATCTCCAGGCCGGCCGGATCATTGATCAGATTATTACCCCCCACTTTAAAGGCGCCCGTTTTGATCAGGGGTTCAAGGCCGGAATCGTGGCCATCGTTCAGACCGTGCGTGGCGAGTTTGTCGCTGCTCCTGGTTCTGGCAGGCGACGCTCCAGGGATGATGCGCCGCCGCCGGTTGTTGTCTATATCTTTCTGGCCGCTATCTTTATTGGCTTTGTTGGCGGGGCCTCGCGGCGCGCCGGTGTTGTTGCCGGAACGCTTCTTTTTCCCTTTGTGGTCTGGGCCGGTTTGCCGGCGGTGGGTTTTTTGCTGCTGCTGGTGCTCTTGCCGATCGGTGCCCTGGCCGGCCTGCTCTTGCCCTTTGTCCTAAGCGCTATTGGCAGTAGCCGTTCCTATTATGGCGGCTACGGCGGTGGAATGGGTCGAGGTGGCGGGTTCGGGGGCGGCGGCGGTTTTGGCGGCTTTGGTGGTGGTGGTTTCGGGGGCGGCGGCGCCTCAGGAGGGTGGTGATATGAAGGCAGAGACTTTTTTTTCTGAGCAGGATAAAGGGGCCATTGAGGCTGCCATTGCCGAGGTGGAAACAAAGACCGCCGGCGAAGTGGCCGTGATGGTGGTTGATCAGAGCGACAGCTATCCGGAGGCCCAGATCTTCGCCGGAATTATCTTTGGCACCGGGCTTTCCCTTGCCATAACAGAGCTATTTTTTGGCGAATCCCTCTGGGCTTTTCTGCCCCTTGTCGTTCTGTTCGCGACGGCGATCGGGGTGCTCAGCCGCTTTCTGCCCTTTCTCATTCGGCTGATGGGATCTGGTCAGCGTATGGAGACCAGGGTTCAGGATCGGGCCCTGCAGGCCTTTTATGAAAAGGGGTTGTATAAGACCAGGGATGATACCGGCGTTCTCTTTTTTATCTCCCTTCTCGAGCATCGGGTTTGGGTTCTGGCTGATTCCGGGATTTATAGCAAGATCAGCCCGGCAGAACTGCAGGACTACGCCTCCTTGGTGGCGCAGGGAGTCAAGCAGGGCAAGGCTGTCACCATGCTCTGTGAGGAGATCCGCCGGGTAGGCGAGGTGCTGGCCACCCACTTCCCCATTAAAGATGATGACACCAATGAGCTGAGTAACAAGGTGATTGTCGGCTAGGGGCGCTTTGTTCTAAGGAAAGCGTTTTTATGCTGTCCTTTCCTGAATGATGGGGCGCTTATGCGCTTGCTGCTGAAATCAAGCAGCATCTGTTATTTTCTTAACGACAGCAAAATCATGGTTCAGCTCCTTAATCATCAGCAACGCAATAGGCTCTATTGCCACCCCTCTCAATCTTCTTGCATCTCTGTTATGGGCTTGCTGAAAAGTCCCCAACCATTTCGTGGTGTTATCCGTCGAAAAAATCGCCTTTGTTCTGAATAACTACTTGAAATAATAAAATAATATTTCTTGTTGGCGCGGTGAGGTGGGGGGGATTTGTGTAGGTATGTTTACTGGTTTTTTTCGGTTATGCCTGTCTTGTAGTATGAGTTTTTTTGAAGTAATTGTACTGGTCGGAATAAAAAAACCAAAAGTATTTTTTGTGTCAATCTGTTGAATAGTTAAACTATTACAGATAGATATAATTTTTTCCCCCGCCTTTTTTTCTGCCCGGCAATAATGGCGGAAAGAAAACTTTGACCATAATAACTCCAAAATTATAGGCTTACACTACGCATTCATGGAAACAGGGGCTGTCGCTGACTGGTGAGTTTTTTTAGTCAGCTCTGTGACAGAACCTGCGCAATGAAATTTTCATAAGCTATTTAACCTGTAAGGAGTGGAAATGAAAAAAATAGGAGCCGTGTTACTCGGATTGATGCTGTTGGTAGCTTTCGCCAGCTCGGCGCAGGCCGAAATCAAGATTGGTGTCCTTGCTAAACGTGGAGCCACTACTGCTATGGCCAAATGGAAGGCAACCGGCGACTATTTGACCGCTAAGCTTGGCGAACAAGTCACGATCATCCCCTTGAAATTTGTCGCCATTGAGCCCATGGTCAAGGACGGCAAGATTGATTTTGTGCTGGCTAACTCCGCTTTCTTTGTGGAGATGGAGAAGAAATATGGTGTTAAGGCTGTGGCTACTCTGATTAACTCGATGGATGGTAAGGCCCTTAAGGAGTTCGGCGGCGTTATTCTCGTTAAGGCCGATAGCCCGATTAAGTCCCTCGCCGACATTAAGGGTAAGAAGTTCATGTGTGTCAAGTACTCCTCCTTTGGCGGCGCCCAGATGGCCTGGCGTCTCCTCCTTGAAAATGGCATTGATCCCAAGAAGGATTTTGCTGTCTTTGCCGAAGGCGGTAAGCATGATAATGTGGTTCTGGCAGTGAAAAACGGGGTGATGGATGCCGGTACTGTCCGCTCAGATACCCTGGAACGCATGGCTGCTGAGGGTAAAATTAATATGGCTGATTTCCGGGTCATTAATCAGGTGAAGGATGATTTCCCCTTTGTTCATTCCACCATCCTCTATCCGGAATGGCCGCTGGCCGCCCTGGACCATGTTGATGCCGCTAAAGCTGCCAAGCTTGGCGCTGCCCTTCAGGCCATGACCGCTGGTGATCAGGCTGCTAAAGATGCCAAGGTAGTTGGCTGGGCGCCTGCTGCTGATTACGCCCCGGTGCGTGATTGTCTGAAAGCCATCAAGTATGGGGTCTTTGCTAATTAATAAGGGGACGCAATGTTTAATAAAAAAGGTATTGCCGTCAAGTTTATTCTAGCTGTGTCCGGGGTGACTCAAGTCCTGCTTGTGTTATTGGCGGTGGTCGTTATTTCTACCGCCTATAAGACCCAACGCCAGCAGGCCGATGGCTTTATTGCCACCCTGAAGTCTGAACAGCAACAGCAGGAAAACTTGCTGGCCGAAAGTTTGACCAGAAAAGGCGAGTCTCTGGCCGCCCTGTTGGCACAGACCGGTGCCGTCATGGTGGTTGGCTATGATTTTGAAGGCCTTCTTAACCTTGGGGCGGCGACCCTGAAGGACGCCGATGTCGTAGGGGTTGTTTATAGAGGCAAGGACGGTACGGTACTGGCTGAGTCTAAAAGTAATCAGGCCGCTGACAAGAGTGTCAAAAATGATCTTATTTTGGACGGTGAGGTTCTTGGCGCTGTTGAGGTTAGTTTGACCTTGGATTCGGTCAGTAAATCAGTGGGCGAGTTGACCGGTCGCATCAATCAACTGGTAACACAGGCCAATGTAGATCTGAAGGCTGATGCTTGGCGCCTGGGCTGGATTATTGTTTTGGCCATGGGTATCATAGTCTTTGTTTTATGTGGCGCTATTTATTTCAGTCTGAATCTCTTTGTTATCAAGCCGGTGATGAAGGTCGTCGATGGCGTTAACGAGAGTGCGGTGCGGGTAAAAGCTTCCTCCGGGCAATTGGCCGGTGCTAGTCAGCAGTTGGCTGATGGTGCTTCCCGCGGTGCGGCTTCTCTGGAGGAGACCTCTTCTTCATTGGAAGAGGTCTCTTCCATGACCAAGCGTAATGCTGGAAATGCCTCCCAGTGCAATACCCTGATGCAGGAGGTCAATGATGTGGTGGCAAAGGCCAGTACTTCCATGGAGGCTCAAAATGTGGCAATGGAGGAAATTTCCAAGGCCAGTTCTGAAACCCAGAAAATCGTCAAGACCATTGACGAGATTGCCTTTCAAACCAATCTCCTCGCCTTAAATGCAGCTGTGGAAGCTGCCCGGGCCGGTGAGGCTGGGGCCGGCTTTGCGGTGGTGGCCGACGAGGTCCGTAATCTTGCCATGCGGGCTGCGGCTGCGGCCAAGGATACAGCTGGGTTGATTGATGGTACGGTGGCCAAGGTCAAGGAGGGTGAGGAACTTGCGCGCCAGACCAATGCGAACTTCAGCAAGGTCTCAGAAAGGGCTGCCAAGGTGGGGACCTTGATCAATGAGATTGCCGTGGCTTCCGGGGAGCAGAATTCCGGCCTGGATGAGGTCAATTCTGCCATGACAGAAATTGATCAGGTTACCCAGCAGACCGCAGCTAACTCGGAAGAGGCGGCCAGTGCCTCTGAAGAGTTGAGTTCTCAATCCGAGTACCTTGAAGGCTATGTTCAGGAGCTCATAGGTTTGATTAAGGGGGGGAAGGCTGCTCATCAGCACACTTCCCATACCAGGCCGCAGGGATCAGGTCCCTCGGGGAGAATAGGCAAGACACCTGCCCTGCCTCCTCCCATGCGAGTCGATTCTGCAAAGGGTAAAAAGGTGGCGCAAAAGACTGCCGAGGAGACAATTCCTTTTGATGAGGAGGAATTCGAAGATTTTTAAAGAATTCAAGATGATATAACATAAAAAAAGAGGCGATCGCTCATGGCGGTCGCCTCTTTTTTTATGCAAAATTACTTGGGTATTTCACAAGAGCGGAGCCGGAGTCGGGGCATACCCTTTTCAAGGGAGATCATTACACCGGGGTGGTTCCAGGCCTGAAACATGGGGCGCCCGAAATAGAAGAATTCCTGGGCCAGGGTGAGGTGGAGCTGGGTGATCGCCTGTTCGCGGAGGCGGAGATCCTCGCAGAGGATTTTTTCGGCGGCCTCGATTGCCTCGGTGCTCGGGGTGATGAGCAGGGCGTTTATTTTCTCCCAGGAGCACTCCGTCATGGCCTGGAGATAGGGGATGAGCGGATCATTGTCGGCCAGTATATCCTGGCGCTGCAGGCAATCTTGGCCGCTAACGGCCAGGATTGCAGTGGTATCCCGGCATTGCAGAACACGGCATTCCAGGGGCCGGCTGTCATGGATGGTGCAGCTCTTCAGCGCGGCATCGTAAAAGAGGCATTGCCAGCTGCCAGCTTTACCCTGGATTTTCAACATCTCGCAGGAGGCTGGTTCCACCGCATCTGACGTCGGGTTGTAGGCTGGTTCCCCCTGTCTGATCACCACCAGCTGGTCTGGCTGGATAACCTTCTTTGTGAGAAGCGGCAGGTCGTCGCTATGCAGAACCGGGCCACCCTTGATGCAGCATGTTCCGCATTGTTTGCATTCAATTTTCTTCATATAAGGTGCATCACTGGCTCAAGTTTGTCGAAAAACAACACTACAAGGGCACTCTTTACCAGAGCGGCTAAGGTGGAACAAGGGGATAAGCGTCTCGCCGCAGGAGGGCGCTTCTGGGCTTTATGAGATATCTTCAAGAGGGGCCAGGGATATTCCCCATGCCCTGTCAGCATTCCTATTAATTCAACGCACCAATGGATTCGATGACAAAGTATGCCAAAATGCCTATGGTAAAATGTGTACTGTCCCTCTAGAGACAAAGCAATAACACCTCGTGGATATCTTAATGGTCAATAGGCACAATACCCCAGTGAGTTCAAGGGCAGAGGCAGCTGCCCTGTTTCCAGTGGGAAGATTCTAGTTGGAAATTATGGACCATCGATGCGGTAATCAACACCATTTACCCCCTTGGTACGCGCTGGCGGCAGGGCAAAATTATGCCCCAAAGGAGGGCTATGGCGGCAGGAAGACAGTTCCTGTGCCAGGAGTTTCAAGGCGTTGGTTTTCTCACACCCTAATTTCGGGCGCTCATATCCTATTTTGTTCGGCCCTGTTTTTGCTGCTCAGTGGCTGTGCCCTGATGCGAGGCGATCTGGAGAGGTATGATCGTCAGCTGCGTAACGGCAGTTTCGAAGAGGCTACCCGGTTTGCCGATGTCAGGGCGGGAAAAAAAAATCGCAACCAACTGCTCTGGAGCCTGCAGGCCGGACTCGCAGCTCGACATAGCCAGGATTACCAAGCCAGTAACACGTTTTTTGATCAGGCCGAGGAGTTGATTAAAAAATATGATCTTAAAAATGCCGGGAGTTCGGTGACCGAGAGTCTGAGCAGCATGCTGATCAATGACAGCGCCCGGGATTATCAGCCCTCTGAGTATGAGGGGATCATGGTCAACACCTATAAGGCCTTCAACTATCTCGCCCTGGATCGCCCCGATCAGGCAAGGGTGGAGTTTAACAGGGCCCTTGACCGGCAACGCCGAGCCAAGGAACGTTTCCAGAACGCCATCGCCAAGCAGCGCCAGGCCATTGCCCTGCGGCAGCGCCAGGAAAACCAACGCTCTGGACAACAGGGTTTTGACCTTGAGCGCTCCTTGGACCGCGACCACCTTTCTGAACTGACCCGGAACCGCTATTCAAATTTCAGTGAGTTCGGGGTCTATCCCAATTTTATCAACCCTTTTACCACATACAGCGCCGGCCTTTTTTTCGCCTTAAGTGGCGATTACAGCAAGGCGTCATCCTTCCTGAAAGAGGCGGCAGCCATGGTGCCTGAAAATGAACTGCTGCTTGCCGACCTGGCGATGGTGGAGGAGGCCCTTGATCGCGGCCAGCCGATAGCAGGTGGCGTGTGGGTGATCGTTGAAAACGGCCGCGCTGCCCAGCGCCGTGAAATACGTCTTGATGTGCCCCTTTTTCTGGTGAGTCAGCGTCTAGTCTATACTGGAATCGCCCTGCCCATGCTGGTGCGGGGAGAAGAGGCTGTCCACAATATTGGCTTACGGGCGGATGGTAAACTGAGCACCACTCTGCCGCTTGCCAGCATGGACAAGGTCATGCAGACGGAATTTAAGGACATTTATTGGTCCATTGTGACACGGGCCATGCTTTCGGCAATGATGAAGACCACCTTGCAGTATCAGGCGGAAAAGGAACTTGGTTTAGCCGGGCTCATTGTTACTGGCGTCTTTCAGGTAGCCACCACCGCCGCAGACCTTCGGTCATGGACGGGACTGCCGGCAAGTTTTCAACTGGGCCGGCTCGCCATGCCTGCTGACCAGCGCCTTACCTTGCTGGTTCCTGGCCACCGCGGGCAGGAAATTCAATTGCCACCCTGTCAATCCGCCATTATTTATATTACAATTCCTGATAAAGATGTCAGTCCCGTGACCCGCGTTTTTGTCTTTAATCCCTTTTCTTAAAGGAGAAGAGCCATGAAGAAACTTTTTTGCATCCTGCTTCTCATTGCAGGTATCTCTCTTTGCGGTTGTGCTGATAAGCGCGTGTTCCTGAATGATAATGTCGATGGGGATCTTGATGTCAGTGAAGTGAAGATGCTGCGTAATCATGCCGGGTTTATGGAAGTGCATATCCGCGGCGATAACGATGCCGGGAAATATTTTAAGTCCGAATACCGGATTGTCTGGTTTGATGAGTCAGGTTTTCCCCTTGATTCCCTGCTTTCGACCTGGACACCCTTCCCGATTTTTGAGGATGCTGAATTTTATATAACCGCTGTGGCCCCCCACCCCAGGGCGGTTGACTTTAAAATCATCATCCGTAAACAGGAGAATTGATCATGGACAGACGTATTTGCTCTACCTGCTTTTGGGTAGCCTTGTTGGTGGTTATGCTGACCGGCTGCAGCGCCCCTAAAACGACAAAGATTGATCAAGATAATGATCAGGCCGGTGATGTCATGGGCCTCGACTACCGGGATTTCCAGGATGCGGCCCGCGAGGCGGTTCATGACATTCTGCGCTCCGGTTCTCTGGATCACCCCCGCGGCGAACGCTATGTGCTCGCCATTTCCAGGATCACCAATGACACCATGCAGCATTTTGATACCGACCAGCTCATTAAAAAAATGCGGGTGGAGTTGTTACGTTCAGGCCGGGTGTATGTAACCACGGCCGTGGGGGCAGGTGGCCCTGAGGACGCCATGAATTTTCAGGCCCGCGAACTTCGTCAGGATGATGAGTTTAACCGCGGCTCCGTGGCGGATAAGGGCCAGTTGCTGGCCCCTGATCTCAGTCTGTCCGGTAAAATCATTCAGCGCAATATCCGCCTCGACAAGAAAGAGCAGCAGGCCGAATATTATTTTCAGCTGACCATCACCAAAATCAAGTCAGGCCTGGCCATCTGGGAGGGGGAAACCCTGATCGGTAAACGGGGCAGCACCAAGGCCGTGTCCTGGTAATTTTGGGATTGGCGCTGATTGTCGGCAATGCTTTTTCTGCTGCAGAATGGCTGGCATAATGAGCATAAGGTGCAAAGAGGTTAGCCTGCAAACGTGGTATCTAACCATTCTCCTAAACACAAAGGCACAAAGGCCCAGAGGGATTGTATGAAGAAACCCTCTGGGCCTTTGTGTTTCATAAAGAGCCTTTCCCTGACCTCGACGAGGCCCACCCCGCATTAAATAGGGCAAGCGATATTGCCGAGGCGCTGGGTGAGTTTGAGATTCTCCCGGTAATCCACCGGCACGGAGAGCAGCACCGGCACCTCCTGTTTGAAGGCCTCCTTGAGGGCGTCGTGGAGGTCGGCGCTGTTTTCCACCCGCATCCCCTTGCAGCCAAAGGCCTCGGCCAGCTTGATGAAGTCGGGGTTGTTGAAGTGAAGATCGGTGTGGCGGCCAAAGGTGTTTTGCTGCTTCCACTCGATGAGGCCGTAGCCCTGGTCATCCCAGATCATCACCACGATATTGGCGCCGATCCGCCGCGCCGTTTCCAGCTCCTGGACATTCATCAGAAAACCACCATCGCCGCAGATGGCCAGCACCTTGCGTTCCGGGTGGACGATCTTGGCGCCAATGGCGGCGGGCAGGGCAAAGCCCATGGAGCAAAACCCGTTTGAGATCAGGCAGGTGTTGGGCTCGTCACATTGGTAATAGCGGGCAATCCACATCTTGTGGGCCCCGACGTCGGAAAGCAGGATATCATCAGGGCCCATGACCTGGCGCACATCCCAGAGAATCTTCTGGGGGCGGATGGTGCCCCTGGTGTCATCATCCTTATGGGTCATGAAGTCTGCCAACTGGCGCTCACGGATGGTGTGGATATACTCTTCGTTGATATGGGGCACATGCTTTTTGAATTTCTTGTTGAGGAGTTCCAGGGTCTGGGCCACATCGCCGATGATCTCCAGATCCACTGCGTAATATTCGTCAGACTCGGCCGGTACGCAGTCGATGTGGATGAGCTTTTGGCCCTCCTTTTCGTTGAAATGACGGCTCCAGAGATGGGGCGCGTATTCCACCGTGTCGTAGCCCAGGGTGATGACCAGATCGGCCTGCTGCAGGCTGCAGAGGATGTGGTCCTGGGACTGGAGGCCGATGGTGAAGAGGCAATGCTCGGAGTGGCGGCTCACCGCGCCCTTGCCCATGAAGGTGTTGGTCACCGGGATGTGGGTCAGTTCGGTGAAGAGGCGCAGGGCCTCAGAGGCCCGCAGGCGGATGGTGCCGTTGCCGGCCAGGATCACCGGTTTTTTGGCGGCCTTGATCATCGCCATTGCCTCATCAATGAGGTTG
>JBFFNX010000063.1:0-13535 GCA_041562995.1 Desulfurivibrionaceae bacterium | reverse complement strand
CATGTTTGAAATTGATAATGCCCCGCTAGCATCTGAAACATTACGCTATGCGCCCTAGCCGGTCAACTTTTTCACCTGCCCCCCTGAACACCTTGGCTGACAGCAGGCACAAAAAAGCCCCGAATCCTTTTAGGGGATTCGGGGCTATAGGCTAAACCGGAACGAGCCGGATTGTATTTTGGTGGCGATGCAGGGAATCGAACCCCGGACACTACGGATATGAGCCGTATGCTCTAACCGACTGAGCTACATCGCCTAGGTAAAACGAAGCCACTATATTGTAAATTTTTGACCTAATGTCAATAAAAAAAGGAATCCAGACCTTCTGGCCGGGATTCCTTTTCCATGGCTTGCGGGGCAAAGGGCTGATTTCACTCAACCCTTTACCTCAGGCCAGAGGAGAGAGGTTGGCTTACATCATGCCGCCCATACCACCCATGCCGCCCATGCCGCCCATACCGGGAGGCATACCGCCGCCAGCGCCGCCTTCTTCAGGCTTGTCAGCGATCATGCACTCAGTGGTGAGCAGCAGACCGGAAACAGAAGCAGCGTTCTGCAGGGCTGTTCGGGTCACCTTGGCAGGGTCAATAACACCGGCAGCAATAAGGTCTTCATAGATCTCAGTGTCAGCGTTGAAGCCATTGGGGCCTTCCATGTCCTTAACATGCTCAACAATAACGGAACCTTCACGGCCGGCATTGCCAGCAATCTGACGAACAGGCTCTTCAATGGCACGCATAACAATCTTACGTCCCAGATCCTGCTCACCGGGCAGCTTAAGGGCCTCAAGGGCCTTGAGACAACGGATATAAGCCACACCGCCGCCGGGAACAATACCTTCCTCAACGGCAGCACGGGTAGCGTTCAGAGCATCCTCAACGCGGGCCTTTTTCTCTTTCATTTCAATCTCGGTGGCAGCACCGACATTGATTACCGCTACACCGCCGATAAGCTTGGCCAGACGCTCCTGGAGCTTCTCGCGGTCATAGTCGGAGGTTGATTCCTCAGACTGAGCCCGGATCTGCTTAACACGGGCGGTGAGCTTCTCTTTGTCACCGGCACCATCGATGATGGTGGTGGTGTCTTTGTCAACCACAACGCGCTTGGCAGTACCAAGATCGGCAAGGGTAACATTCTCGAGTTTGATACCGAGATCCTCGGTGATCACCTGACCACCGGTGAGGATGGCGATATCTTCCAGCATGGCCTTACGACGGTCGCCGAAACCAGGGGCCTTGACAGCAGAGATATTCAGGGTGCCGCGCAGCTTGTTGACCACCAGAGTGGCCAGGGCCTCGCCATCCACATCTTCAGCGATGATGAACAGGGGCTTGCCAAGCTTGGCAACCTGCTCAAGGATGGGCAGCAGGTCCTTCATATTGGAGATCTTCTTCTCGTTGATGAGGATAAGGGGCTCGTCGATATTGACCTGCATCTTCTCGGCATCAGTGACAAAATAGGGGGAGAGGTAACCGCGGTCAAACTGCATACCCTCTACCACATCGAGGGAAGTCTCCATGGACTTGGCCTCTTCCACGGTGATAACACCCTCTTTACCAACCTTGTCCATGGCCTCGGCAATGATATTACCGATGGTAGGGTCGTTGTTGGCAGAGATGGTACCAACCTGGGCAATCTCTTTCTGCTCCTTGGTGGGCTTGGCAATCTTGGCAATCTCCTCAATAACAACGGTGACCGCTTTGTCGATACCGCGCTTGAGCTCCATGGGATTGGTGCCGGCAGCTACCATCTTGGAGCCTTCGGCGTAGATGGCCTGGGCCAGGATGGTGGCTGTGGTGGTACCGTCACCGGCGACATCGGAGGTCTTGGAGGCAACCTCTTTGACCATCTGAGCGCCCATATTTTCGAACTTGTTCTCAAGCTCGATCTCTTTGGCAACGGTCACACCGTCCTTGGTAATGATCGGGGCGCCAAAGGATTTTTCGATGAGGACATTACGGCCCTTGGGACCGAGGGTAACCTTAACGGCATTGGCCAGGGCATTAACCCCGGCGAGAATTTCTTCCCGGCCCTTGACACTGTACTTAATTTCTTTAGCCATTGTATTGTATGCTCCTTTTCATAGATCGGCCCGAAAACAACATGCCGATTTTTGAGGATTTTTAATAAAAGTCAGAAGGTTTGCTCACATGAAACAAGAGGTCTTACTCTACGACGCCGAGGATATCGTCTTCACGCATGATCAGGAAATCCTCGCCATCAAGCTTGATGTCGGTGCCGCCATACTTAGAAAACAGAACCTTATCGCCAGCTTTAACATCCATGGCCACACGCTCACCTTTGTCGTTGAGCTTGCCAGGGCCAATCGAAACAATTTCACCCTCAGCAGGCTTTTCCTTGGCGCTGTCAGGAATGATGATGCCGCCAGCGGACATTTCTTCACTAGCCATACGTTTAACCAGGATGCGATCGTTTAAAGGACGAATCTTCATGTACTGCCTCCGTAAAAGAGTTGTTAGATATGTGAATAACTAAACACGAAAGATGGCTGATCTGTAATGAAAGGGGGATCAGTCTTCCGCACAAAAAAAAGCAAGGAAAAGACTCAGGTTTCACAACCTTTTCTCCCTGCATGAGGCGATATAATAGGGACGGCTTTTTGAAAAATCAAGTGACGGAAACGATTTTTTTTTTAAAAATTAAAAAAAACCTAACCGCCCAAGGATATTCGGCTGACAAAGACCCAAAAAGAGGGGCCATCAAATAATAACAATTCTACTTCTGGCGAATCTTTTCGATAAGGCCGGTGGTGGAAAAATCCCCGACAAATTCAATGGTCGTGACTTCCCCTCCTGCCGCCAGCACCTCCTTGGCGCCGACAATCTGATCAATGGGCCAGTCAGATCCCTTAACCAGCACATCGGGCATCAGGGTGGTGATAAGCCCTAAGGGGGTGTCGTCGGAGAAGATGACGACATGGTCCACACAGCCCAGGGCGGCCAGGAGCCGGGCCCGGCTGGATTCTTTGTTCACCGGTCGGCTTGGCCCCTTGATGGCCTGGATGGACGAATCGCTGTTAAGCCCGACAATGAGCCGATCGCCTTGCTTACGGGCCGCCTCCAGATAGGTGACATGGCCCTCGTGGAGGATGTCAAAGCAGCCATTGGTAAAAACCACCCGCTGGCCGCATTCCTTATAGATACTGACGGTTTTGGCCAGAGTAGCAAGATCGCAGAACTTCTTTTTGTCCGCCAGGCGCCAGGGTCGTGGCCCAACGCTATTAAACCGACTGCGCACCTGGCCAGGCAGCTCGGCAGCCAGGGCCGCGCCGATGACCTCGCTTTGCTCTCCAGCCTCCTGGAGAATGGTGCCATCAGGGCCAACAATCATGGAGTGGCCGCCAAAGCTGGTTTCAGAGCTTGAGCCTATTCGATTACAGGCCACCACAAAGACCTGATTCTCCACCGCCCGCGCCTGGACAAGAAGGCGCCAATGGCTGATCCGGGCCTGGGGCCATTGGCCGCAGACCACAAGGATCTGGGCCCCCTGCTGGACCTGGGCCCGGGCCAGTTCCGGAAAGCGCAGATCATAGCAAAGCAGGCCGCCAAAGAGGCTATGGTCATCCGTCATCACCTCCAGGCTATCCGCCGGGCTGAAATACCTATTCTCCTGCATGGGGGCAAAGGGATGCTGCTTACGGTAGCGGCCCACCACGCCGTGCTCATTAATAATGAAAAGGGTATTAAAGATCTGGTCCTGCTCCTGCTCCGGCAGGGAGCCGGCCAGAATGATGTCATATTCTGCTGCCAAATCCCGAAGCTGACTAAGAACATGGGCCGTCTGGCCGGCCTGCTCTGGCAAGGTCCGGTAATCAAAACCGTTCAGCCATAATTCCGGCAGGACGACAAGGGCGCCGAGCGGCGGGGCAAGGCGGGCCAGGCCATCCCGTACCTGTTTGAAATTAACCTCGGGCTGCAAGGTCACATCAATTTGCAGACAACCGGCAAAGGGGGGGAGCGGGGCGTTGGAGTGCTTCATAGCTTTCAGGATTTTTTTGGGGTGGAAGAAAGAATCATTCACAAACCTTGTACACTTTTTACGCCATGTTATGCTAACATAATTAAAAAGATCATCCCCCTGATATTTTTTTTATCCGTTGCCGCCCAACCGAACAAAAAATACCCTTTTTCAACAACTTGCATCGACATGAATCAATATTGACTTTGATCTGGAGCTGAAGTAGTGTTGCCCCCTTTACCAGTCACCGAATATTACAATTTAGGAGTGTGTTCATGACAATTATTGGAGATTTACTGGGAAACTCCCCCATAGGTCAGCTTGTTGACCATGCCCGCAAGGTGCACGAATGTGTGGAGCTTATTAAGCCCATGATCGAGGCCTTGATTGCCGAGGATTGGGAGTGGCTCAATGAGCTGCATGATCGGGTGGCGAAAACAGAGTATGAGGCCGATAAGCTCAAGCACGATATCCGCGATAATCTGCCCCGCCGTTATTTTCTGCCGGTGAACCGCGAGGAGCTTGACGGCTTTTTGCAATGCCAGGAAAAAATGGCCGATTACGCCGAAGATTTTTCTGTCATTGCCACAATCCGCAAAACCAAACTGCACGAAGATCTCCATGAAAAGTTCATGGCCTTTGTCACCCAGGTCTTCCAGGTCAGCGGCACCCTGCTCACCGCCGCGGTCGAATTCAAGAATCTGGCCGAGGTCTCCTTTTCCGGGGCCGAGGCCCGGATGGTGCTGGGGCTCATTAACAATCTGGGCGTGGAAGAGTGGCAGGCGGACAAACTTGGCCGCCAACTTTCCATCGCCATTTACGAGCTGGAAAATAAGGTGAGCACCATTGATATCATCTTCTACGAGAAGATGCTGCTCAAGCTCTCTGCCATTGCCAATGAGGCGGAAAACGCCGGAGATTTTTTAAGGGCCATGCTGCGCAAGTAGAATTCGGCCTACCGCGACCATCTGTTTTAATTAATTGAGAAGGGAGGAGGGTCGAGCGCTTGGGAGAGAGTGTTCAGCCTTAGTTTTATATGGATATAACTGTTTTTATCATAGGGGTAACAGCCCTTATCGGCCTCTACATGGCCTGGAATATTGGCGCCAATGATGTGGCAAACTCCATGGCCGATGCCGTGGGCTCAAAGGCGCTCAGCATCAAACAGGCCGTTATCCTGGCCGGCATCTGCGAGTTTGCCGGCGCCGTGCTGGTGGGCTCCCATGTTACTGATACGGTACGGAAGGGGATCGTTGACCCCTCTATAATTGTCAACCTGCCGGGCCTGCGCGAGGGCGAGGCCGCTGCCATCATTGTCATCGGCATGGCTGCTGCCCTGCTCTGCGCCGCTATCTGGCTTAATATAGCGACCCTGATCGGCATGCCGGTTTCCACCACCCACTCCATTGTCGGCGCCGTGGCAGGTTTCGGCATTGTCGCCGCCGGGGTTGAGGCGGTGAACTGGACAAAGATGAGTCAGATTGTTGCCTCCTGGTTTATCTCGCCCTTAGTCGGCGGTGTCTGCGCCTTTATCCTCTTTAAATTCATCTCCGCCAAAATCCTTGGTCGCACCCGGCCAGCCAGGGCCGCCATTATCTACACCCCGGCCATTGTCTTTCTCCTTATCTTTGTTGTTTGCCTGGCCACCATTTATAAGGGCCTCAAGCATGTCATCGGCAACATCCCCTGGCTCACCGACGATGTGTCACTGGTGATAGCCGTTGGCCTGGCTCTTTTCAGCGCCCTTGTCTCACGATTTTATGTGAAGGCCAAGCTCCAGAATAAGCGGGACTTGCCCATCTCCCAACAGCTTGAGGCCGTGGAGTCGGTTTTTGTGCCCCTGGTCATTATCAGCTCCTGCTCGGTGGCCTTTGCCCATGGCGCCAATGACGTGGCCAATGCGGTGGGCCCCTTTGCCGCCATTGTCAACATCCTGCAAACCGGTGATGTGGCCATGAAGGTGGGGGTTCCCACCTGGGTTCTCTGCCTGGGTGGTGGTGGTATTGTCCTGGGTCTTGCCAGCTATGGTCATAAGGTTATGACCACGGTGGGCACCAAGATTACCGAAATTACCCCTTCCCGCGGCGTGGCAGCTGACATTGCCGCCACAGCCACGGTACTGATCTGCACCCGCATGGCCCTCCCCGTTTCAACCACCCATACCCTGGTGGGCGCCATCATGGGCATCGGTCTGGCCCGCGGTTTCGGCGGTATCGACCGCGATGTGACCAGAAACATCTTCGGCTCCTGGTTTATCACCGTGCCCATTGCCGCCCTCCTGTCCATTATCCTCTTTGTCATTGGCCGGGCCCTGTTTCTTGATGTCCTGATCGGGGTACTTGCCCCCTAAGACACAGGCGGACAGCATGGACACAAAAAGGCCGGGACAGCAAAAGCTGTCCCGGCCTTTTTTTATGGGAAATTGAGAATCTGAGAAATAAAAATGTGTAAAGAGGGTCGTTTACTTAATGAAGACCCCTTCCTTCTTGTTACTTCACAACCTCTCCTAGATGGTGATTGTCCCGGGCTCCCCAGCCACCACCTCGCCGATGATAGCGGTTTCGTAGGGGTAGCCACTGGCTGCTATTTTTTGCTGAATTTCCCTGATGTTCTCGGCACTGGCAGAGATGAGCAGGCCGCCCGAGGTCTGGGGATCAGCCAGGATAAGCTCCATGGCATCCCCCTCGGGCAGGGAGCTTGTCAGACATTTTCGGTAAAATTTCAGGTTCTTATGGCCCCCTTCCGGGATAATACCCATATTGGCAAAATCCACGACCTGCGCTAACAAGGGGATGGCGGCCAGATCAAGACGGATGGCAACCTTACTGGCCGCTGCCATCTCCTGGGTGTGGCCGAGGAGGCCGAAACCGGTGATGTCCGTGGCCCCGTGGGCCAAGCCGGCCATGGCCTCACCCGCCGCCTTGTTGAGGCAGGCCATGCAGGCCGTGATCTCCTTCTCCAGCTCCTCACCCGCCAGACCACCCTTGATGGCGGTGGAGAGAATACCAGTGCCAATAGGCTTGGTGAGCAGGAGGCGGTCTCCAACCCGGGCCCCGGAGTTGAGCATCACCTGATCGGGGTGGACAACGCCGGTGACAGAAAGACCATACTTGGTTTCCGCGTCCTCCACCGAGTGGCCGCCCACCAGCAGGGCGCCAGCCTCGCGGATCTTATCGAGGCCGCCGGCCAGGATCTCCTTGAGGATCTCCTTATTCATATCGTTAATGGGAAAGCAGACAATATTCATGGCCAGAATAGGCCTGCCGCCCATGGCATAGACGTCGCTCAGGGAATTGGCTGCGGCAATCTGGCCGAAATAATAGGGGTCGTCGACAATGGGCGTGAAAAAATCAACGGTCTGAATGAGGGCGGTATCATCGTTTAAACGATAGACCCCGGCATCATCATAGCCGCTGGCGCCGACAATGAGATTAGGATCTGTGGGCATGTCCAGGCCACAGAGAATATTGTCCAGGTCCCCCGGACTTATTTTGGCCGCTCAACCTGAGGCTTTAACGGTCTGGGTCAGTTTAATCATATTTTTAGAATGCTTGATGTTCCGCTCTCTTTTGCCACGGGAAGCACGAAACTCTAGAAAATTTCGCACGTAAAACTAATTAATTTAAATCAGCGCTGAACTCATCCTCGTCCTTCTGATCACGGGTGAGAAGCTCATGGACGGCCTCGTCGCAGGGCTTATCCTCATAAAGAACTTGGTACATCTGCTCCAAAATAGGCATCTCCACCCCTTCCCGACAGGCCAAGTCCCAGGCCGAGCGGGTGGTCTTGACCCCTTCTGCCACCATCTCCATTTCAGCCAGAATGGCCGTAAGCGTTTGGCCCTGGCCCAGCTTGATACCCACCGTGCGGTTCCGGGACAGATCGCCGGTACAGGTGAGCACCAGATCGCCAAGGCCGCCAAGACCGGCAAAGGTCAGGGGTGAGGCCCCCATTTTGACGCCCAGGCGGGTGATTTCAGCCAGGCCGCGGGTAATGAGCGCCGCCCTGGTGTTGGTCCCATAGCCGGCTCCGTCAGCGATGCCGGCGGCTATGGCAATGGGATTTTTCAGGGCACCACCTAACTCAAGACCAATAAGATCCGTGGAGGTATAGACCCGGAAGCGGTCCGTAAAAAAGATGTGCTGGATGGCCTGGGCCGTCTCCTTGTCCTGCCCGGCAACACTGACGGCGGTAGGGATGCGCTGGGCCACTTCCTTGGCAAAACTGGGCCCGGCCAAAACGCCGAGCCTGCCGGTTTTCCCGGCGTTTTTAAGCTCTTGGCTCATCACCTGGGTCATGGTGAGCAGCGTTTCGTTTTCAATACCCTTGGTGGCAGAGATGATTATGGCATCGTTGGTCATCTCGGCGAGCACCTGGCGAAACACCTCCCGGGTTACGTGGGAGGGCACCACCATGAGGATCACCGGCTTGCCGGCAACGGTTTTCCTGAGGTCGTGGCTGGCGGTGAGGGTATCGGCCAGGGTAAAGCCGGGCAGATATTTTTTGTTCTCCCGGTCAACCTGGATGGCCTCGACATGCAGCTTGTCATGGCCCCAGAGGGCGACACGGTGGCCCTTGTCGCTCAGCAGCTTGGCCAGGGCTGTACCCCAGCTGCCAGCGCCGATTACGGCTATGTCTTGGTAATCACTCATCATGACAAGACTGTACTGTATTTGGCCGGACGTGTTAAGAGATTAAGATTTCAGTTTTAAGATTTATGATTTAAGTTTGCAGGAAAGTAAACGACCGGCAACCTCACCTTTGAAAATTTGTCTGCAGCCCTCATACCCGGGCTGTCTTCGTACTAAACCGGATACATCAGCATGAACAGCCCCACTGAACTTCTGGCCCCGGCCGGCAGCCTTGAAAAACTGAAAACCGCCATCCATTACGGCGCCGATGCCGTCTATTTGGGCGGCAAGGCCTTTGGCCTGCGGGCCAAGGCGGTTAATTTTGATAGTGATGAACTGGCAGCGGCCATCCGCTTTGCCCATGACCGCAACGTCCGTGTCTTTGTCACCGTCAACATCATGGCCCACAACCGGGACCTTGATGCTTTACCCGCCTATCTTGGCGAGCTCGCCGCCCTTAAGGTGGATGCCCTGATCATCGCCGACCCCGGCATTTTTCGACTGGCCAGGAAGATCGTCCCGGAGATGACCATCCATATCTCCACCCAGGCCAATATCACCAATAAGGAAAGCGCCCTGTTCTGGCAGGATCAAGGGGCAAGCCGGGTCAATCTGGCCCGGGAGCTGTCGCTCGCCGAGATCCGCGAGGTCAAAGAGGCCCTGGCCGCCAAGGTGGAGGTCTTTGTCCACGGCGCCCTGTGCATCTCCTACTCCGGGCGCTGCATGCTCAGCCATTATCTCACTGGCCGCGATGCCAACAAGGGGGCCTGCGCCCATCCCTGCCGCTACAACTACCGGCTGGAAGAGGAGAAACGGCCCGGCGAATACTTCCCGGTGGTGGAGGATGAGCGCGGCGTCTATATCTTTAACTCCAAGGATCTCTGCCTGCTTAACCGCCTGCCGGAGCTGCTGGCGGCCGGGGTGGACTCCATCAAGCTCGAGGGCAGGATGAAGGGCATCTATTACGCCGGCGGCATCGTCCGCATCTACCGGGCCGCCCTCGACTATATCGCCGCAGCCCGGGCCGCGGAGCCCAATGCCCCGGTGGTGATGCCACCAGAGTTCATGACCGAGGTGCTCAAGCTCGGTTCCCGCGGCTATTCGGAGAATTTTTTCGATGGCTCGGTGGATGCCGCCAACATGCTCTACACCGGTCCCAAGGTCACCCAGGACTATGTGCCGGCTGCCATCATCGCCAAGGCAGGAAGCCCGGTACTGATGGAGGTCCGCAACGTCATCCGCCCCGGCGACGAGCTGGAATACATGGGCCCGGGCCTGGAGAACATCCCCTTTGTCGTCAAAGAGGTCCGCACCCTGGATGACAGCCCTCTCGAACAGGCCAATCCCGGCCTCACCGCCAAGGTCATCGTCGATAAAGTGATAGACTGGCAACAGTATGCTCTGGTGCGACGGGTTCGCTGACACGACGTTAGCTCTAGCCTTCTTCCCCCATCCAGCACTGAACGAGTAGGGAGCCGGGAAAGGGAAAAACATTGCGGCATGTTTGAGCGCAAGCGAGTTTCCGCAATGTCCCTTACCCGGCGGAAGGCGAGTGGTGCCGAAGGCCAGGGCTGCGGGGGTGTCCTTTTTCGGTTCCTTTTTGGACAAGCAAAAAGGAACAAAACGATATTACGAGAAAAGAACGAAAATCTTACCCCTTCAACTCTTGATGAATCACAAAAAAAGGCCCGCTGACATTTCTGTCAGCGGGCCTTTTTCATTCTTCATCGCACCCGGCGATCTTACTTCTTGGTGCCTCAGCCGCTTGCCGTACAGGCGGGCTGCTGGGCTGCCGCGGCAGACATGGAGATGGCAGAACGGGATACCTTGATCCGCAGACCATCGGCGATCTCCAGGGTAACCACGGTATCGGTGAGGCCAGTGATCTTACCGTAGATACCGCCGCTGGTTACCACCTCGTCACCCTTTTTCAAGGCGCCTAAAAAGTCCTGCTGCTGGCGGGCCTTTTTCTGCTGGGGACGGATGAGCAGGAAGTAGAAGACAACAAAGATAAGAATCATCGGCACAAAACTGCCCAGGTTGCCGAAAGGACCGGCAGCGGTGGCACCATCAGCTGCATATGCTAAGGTAGACATGTGTTTTCCTCCAAATTATTATTGCTTAAAAAGCGAAATACATTTCTCTAAATTTCTTGTTATTGGCAGACGGTTTCAGGAGGCCCGCTGGGCATAAAACTCCTTTCTGAACTCCACAAAACGATCCTCGTCAATGGCCCTTCTGATCTCCGTCATCAGATTTACAAAATAATGGAGATTATGCACGGTATTTAGGTGGTAGGCCAAAATTTCCCGGGTCATAAAGAGATGACGCAGATAGGCCCGGGAATAGTTACGGCAGGTGTAACAGCCGCAGTTTTCATCCACCGGCCGCGGGTCCCGTTGATAACGCGCATTTTTTATACCAACCCTCCCTGTGGAAGTAAAGAGCATTCCATGTCTGGCATTACGGGTGGGCATAACACAGTCAAACATGTCAACGCCGCGGAAGACGCACTCCACCAAATCCTCGGGGGTACCAACGCCCATTACATATTTAGCGTGATCATGGGGCAAGAGGGCGGCACCATGTTCGGTGAGATCATACATCTGCTCCCTAGGCTCACCCACTGACAGACCGCCCAGGGCGTAGCCGTCAAAACCTATCTCCAGGAGCTCCTCCACCGCCATCTCCCGCAACGCAGGATACATGCCGCCCTGGACAATGCCGAAGAGCAGCTGGCCGGTGCCACGGTTCTGGACGTCCCGGCAGCGCTTGGCCCAGCGGCTCGTCAGTTTGGTGGCGTCCAAGGTCTCTTTTTCCGTGGCCGGATAGGGGATACAGGTATCAAGGACCATCATGATATCGGAGCCCAGGGCCTCCTGGATGGCCACGGCATCCTCAGGGCTCATAAATTTCTTGGAGCCATCGATATGGGACTTAAAGGTGGCGCCCTCTTCGGTGATCTTCGCCAGATCCTTAAGGCTGAAAATCTGAAAACCGCCGCTGTCGGTGAGGATGGGGCCGTGCCAGTTCATAAATTGATGCAAGCCGCCCAATTCGCGGATCAGCTCGTGACCGGGCCGCAGAAAGAGATGATAGGTGTTGGCCAGAATGATCTGGGCCTCCAGGGTCTGGAGGTCCTCCGGGGTCACCGCCTTCACCGTGGCCTGGGTGCCCACCGGCATAAAGATGGGGGTCTGGAAGGTGCCGTGGACGGTTTTCACCTCACCCCGGCGGGCCGGGCATTGGCTGGAGGTGGAATGAAGGGTAAAGGCGGACATTATTTTATGTTGATAACCGATTGGATGTTGCGGCCACTCACTAAAGTCATTGCCGCGTGGGCGGGAATGACAAGGAAGAGCCAATATTATTTATGCCAAAGCTCCAAGAGCTCTGCCACCCCTTTTTCTGCCAGATCAAGGAGCTGATCAAACTGGGCCCGACTAAAGGGTTGGCCCTCGGCCGTGGACTGGGCCTCAATAATACGGCCATCGCCGGTCATCACGAAATTGGCATCGGCCTCGGCACCGGAGTCCTCGATATAGTCGAGATCAAGGCAGGCCTCGCCCTTGACGATACCGACGCTGATGGCAGCCACCGGGGTGAGCGCCGGCATGGCCAGGGTGCCGGCACCAGCCAGCTTAGCAAAGGCGTCTTTCATGGCCAGGGCGGCGCCGGTAATGGCGGCGGTGCGCGTACCGCCGTCGGCATTAAGGACATCGCAGTCAACGCGCAGGGTCCGTTCGCCAATGGTGTCAAGATCAACCATCATCCGCAAGGCGCGACCGATGAGGCGTTGGATCTCATAGGTGCGGCCGGAACGGCCACGGGCCGCCTCGCGCTGCATCCTGCTGTTGGTGGAACAGGGCAGCATGCCGTACTCGGCGGTAATCCAGCCCTTGCCCGTGTCGCGTAAAAAAGGCGGCACTGATTCTTCGATGGTGACGGCGCAGAGCACATGGGTATTGCCCATCTTGATCAGCACCGAGGCATCGGCCCCGGGCTGAAAGCCCCGCTCAATAGTGACCGGTCTCAGCTCGTTATTTTTTCTTTCATATGAACGCATGTATTTATTTCCCCTTATTTTTTTGAGGGGCCAACATACCATGGTGGCCCGAGAATATAAAGAAGTTCGAGGAGGCAAGCCCCGGATGACGATGATTAACCTGCAGACCGGTAACAAAGAGAACCGCAGAAGAGAGAACTCGTCATTTCAAACATCACAGGGCAGCAGACATCTTTAGTAAAGGAAACAGGAACGTCGTCATTCGAAATGCAATCAATCTATTAATCACCCGCAAGACAAGGGGAATAAAAACCTTGTCCTTGTTCTCTGGTGAGATATAAATACAAAGAAAGCGTCTCCACGAAGCAACCTCCCTCGCCATTATGGTTCATCTCAACGTTTACACCCTATGACTTCTCTTCCCCCCTGGCAGCGCCTGCAATCCACAGCCCGCCCTATCTATGTCCTCCCTGAAAACCCGGACTGGCTGGTCCCCACCTCTGGGGCCGAGGTTATTATTGATCGCCTGCTTACCGGCAGCCCGCCCCAGACCCTGGCCGAGCACTCCCTCTTTTCCCAGCTCAGCAGGCCGTCGGCATCTGACTATAAAGGCCGGGCCAATCATCTCCACCTGGAGAGCCTTAAGGAGTGCTGGTTTCATATCACCAACCACTGCAACCTCTGCTGCGACCATTGCCTCTTTGCTGCCGGCCCTGCCTGCCAGGAGAGCCTATCGCGGCCCGAACTGGACAGCGCCCTGGCCCAGGCCCAAGAGCTGGGCTGCCGCCTCTTTCTCTTTACCGGCGGCGAACCCTTTATCTATCCCGGATTCACTGCCATCATCAAAGGCCTGCTCACTGAGCCGGCCAACCATGTGGTGGTCCTTACCAATGGCCTGCTCCTTGACAAAAACCTTGTTG
>JBFFNX010000062.1:0-13565 GCA_041562995.1 Desulfurivibrionaceae bacterium | reverse complement strand
TTTCCCCCGACTACATCGCCGTTGCCAACCAAATCCTGGCACACCTAGTCTAACCTGCCAAAATAACGTGGCTTTATTCTTTTTTTTCTTTTAATATATGGTGACAATGAGATCAACCGTCTGAACATCTCTTTTTTTTTTGATGTTCTCATTTTTGTTTGACCACCGATAACCACCACGAGCCGCCCATGTTTGGTTTCTTCAATAAGAAAAAAAAAGTAGAGGGCCTGCTGAAGGACGGCATGAACCGTTCCCAGAAGAGGGCCAGGATCCAGACCTATAAGTCATACTATGAAGGGAAGATAAAAACCCTGGAAGACAAGAAACTTGCCCCCCCTCTCCTGCTTCTGGCCTGCAAGGATGCCCCTTTTGCGCCCGGCAGCCTCGACACCAAGAGCGCCCGCAACACCTATATCAACAAATGCCTCAAGTATTATAGGCAGCAGCTTACCGTTATTGAAAAAGAAGCAAAAAAGCTCAAGATCTACTAACCCCCATGCTTAAACCTAAACGCCTTTTCTCCTGCAGCCAGTGTGGTGCGTCCTTTGGCAAATGGTCCGGCCAATGCTCTGGATGTCAGGCCTGGGACACCATCAGCGAACAGCTGATTCAGTCTCCAGCCTTTGCCGGCTATAGCGGCGCCCTGCAATCAGTACAGGCCATGGGCGACATTGAGTTGCAATCTGCCCCCCGAATTCTGACCGGCATGGCCGAGCTTGACCGGGTCCTGGGCGGCGGCCTGGTGCGTGGCTCCGTGGTCCTCATCGGCGGTGACCCCGGCGTCGGCAAATCCACTGGCTTGCTGCAGGTCTGCTGCCTTCTCAGCGAGAAGCGCAAGGTTCTCTACGTCAGTGGTGAGGAGTCCCTGCAGCAGATTGCCATGCGGGCCAAACGCCTTGGCCTGCCTGACCAGCACCTTCTCCTCCTGGCTGAAACCCAGGTGGAACAAATCTGTGCCATTGCCGAAAAGGAAAGACCGGAGGTGATGGTTATTGACTCCATCCAGACCATGCAGAGCGCCCAGGCAGCCTCTACCCCCGGCTCCGTCTCCCAGGTTCGGGAATCTGCGGCCCGGCTGACCCATTTTGCCAAACAGAGCGGTACCGCCATCTTTTTGGTGGGCCATGTCACCAAATCAGGCGACTTGGCCGGCCCCCGCGTCCTGGAACACATCATTGATGTCGTCTGCTATATCGAGGGCAACCAAGACAGCCGTTTTCGTATCATGCGGGCGGTGAAAAATCGCTTTGGGGCGGTAAATGAGATTGGTGTCTTTGCCATGACCGACACCGGCCTCAAGGAGATCAGTAACCCCTCCGCCATTTTTCTCTCTAGAGAACAGGAGGATATGGCAGGCTCAGTGGTCATGGTGGTCTGGGAAGGCAGCAGACCGCTCTTGGTGGAGATCCAGGCCCTGGTGGATGACTCTTCTGCCGAGCATGTCCGGCGTATCACTGTTGGCCTTGAACATAACCGCCTGGCCATGCTCCTGGCCATCCTCCATAAGCATGGCAGCATTCCCACTGCCAACCAAGATGTTTTTATCAATGTGGTGGGCGGAGTCAGGGTCAACGAAACCTCGGTGGACCTTGCCCTGACCATGGCCATGGTTTCCAGCCTGCGCGACCTTGCCCTGCCTCGCCACCTCGTGGTTTTTGGCGAGATGGGCCTGGCCGGGGAAATACGGCCAGTCACCAATGGCATTGAACGCCTGAAAGAGGCGGCTAAACACGGATTCACCGAAGCGATCATCCCCAAGGGCAATATGCCGCGGAGCCCGCTCAAAAATCTCAAAGTCCATGGCGTTTCCTCCCTCCAGGAGGCCCTGGCCTACTTTGATGCCCACTAGCAGTCGCCGCACAACAAGGGCATAGTGGAAAAGTCCGGGACCATGAGCAGCATGATATTGACAGCCTTTTTCTGAAATGGTACAAGAACCACTTCCTGCTTGCAGGAGTGTGTGGAGGAATGGCCGAGTGGTCGAAGGCGGCGGTCTTGAAAACCGTTGAGCGCAAGCTCCGTGGGTTCGAATCCTACTTCCTCCGCCATTTTTTTACATAGTTCAGCCTTTTTCAACAGGCTGATCCCCAAACATGGACGGAGAGATGACCGAGAGGCCGATGGTGCTCGCCTGCTAAGTGAGTGTGGTGTTAAAGCCACCGAGGGTTCGAATCCCTCTCTCTCCGCCAACCTTTTTTTACCCCTTTCTTATCATATATATCCATCATTCATTCGTAGCTGAGGATCAGCAATGCGTTACATTGATGGGATACACATGCTCTTGTGTTGCCTTTATATCTGGCATATTAAGGCCTTGGGATTGTCTGTGCCTAATGGTGTTCTTGCAGCAACGCTAGTCCGGCCAGGCCGGAGCGAATTTTCTTTTAATTAGGATAATGTCGAGAGGTCCTAGATGAGCAGCCCAACTCCCCCCTGGCAAACGCTTTCTGAATTGATCGCTGCTGACAGCAGCGATCAATTGACAAAATTCATCGATACCCTCAGCTCTTCGGAGACGGCCAGGGTCATTTCCCGACTGTCAGGGGAAGAGCAACTTCGCCTGTTCAGCATTCTCAGCCCCGAGGATGCCGCCGATGTGATTGAGGACATCCCGGAAGCCCAAGCCGCTGACCTGGTGGAGGATATGCCCTCGGCGCAAGCAGCGGCTATTATGGAGGAGCTGTCCAGTGATCATCTTGTTGATGTCCTGGGTGAAATGGGCAGCGACGCCAGTCAGGCAATTCTCGCCAACATGGACAGGGAAGACGCTGAAGAAGCACGCTTACTGCTGGAGTATGCCCCGGACTGCGCCGGCGGCCTCATGATTTCCGAGTTCCTGGTCTATAAAATTGACAATACTATCCAGGACGTCCTTGATGACCTCCAGGCCAATCGAAGCGAATACGTTGATTACCATGTCCAGTATTTTTATGTTGTTGACCACGATGACAAGCTGGCCGGCGTACTGCGCATACATGACCTGCTTTTCCCGGCCCGGGAGAAGCAGCTCACCGAGGTAATGATTCCTTCTCCTCTCAGTGTGTCAGACAAGGCCTCCCTTAAAGAGCTTGAGGAATTTTTCAATGACCATCATTTTTTCGGAGTGCCGGTGGTGGATGATGGGCGGCGCTTGGTCGGGGTGTTGCTGCCGGATGCCATTGAAGAGGCGGTCAACCAGAAGAAAACAAAAACATTCCTGCGGCTGAGCGGGATCATCGGCGGCGAGGAATTCCGGACCATGCCCCTACTGACCCGCTCCGGGCGCCGCCTGTCCTGGCTGAGCTTGAATATTGTCCTCAATATCATCGCCGCAAGTGTTATTGCCCTGTATCAGGACACCCTTGCCGCTGTCATCACCCTGGCTGTATTTTTGCCCATGGTCAGTGACATGAGCGGCTGTTCAGGCAATCAGGCCGTGGCAGTTTCCATGCGTGAACTCTCCCTTGGCCGGGTCCGACCGGGCGAACTGCTCTGGGTGCTGGCAAAGGAGGCCAAGATCGGCATCCTCAATGGCCTGGTGCTGGGCGTGCTGCTCGGCGGCGTTGCCTTTTTCTGGAAGGGAAACCCGTGGCTCGGTATGGTGGTGGGCGGTGCCTTGGCGGTCAACACCCTGGTTTCCGTCACCCTTGGCGGCATGCTGCCCCTCGTCCTCAAGCGCTTGAAGCTCGATCCCGCCCTGGTCTCCAGCCCCTTGCTGACCACGGTTACCGACATGTGCGGCTTCTTTTTTGTGTTAAGTTTCGCCGCGGCAGTTCTGCCACGACTTGGAAGCATATAGATCAAGGCGCTGGCTAGGGGCTGAACGAGTCGTACAGGTTCTTCGTTTTTCAGCGTGCCTAATGCCGCCAGATCAATGCGCCGACTCAAGGCATTGGACAGGCTATCTTGAAGGGGACAGGAAAAATCTGATGGCCTGAATAGCTCATCCAGCGCATACGGAATTCCCCTGGTTTCTACTTTGGCTATCCTGCCCACAACATCGTAACGGCAACAAAACAATCAGTTTCTGCCAACCAGGCCACCAATCGCTGGCCATCTCTTCCCCATCCGATTCTTCCCCCCCTCCCGAGCTCGTCAACGATTTTCCCTTTAGGAGCAGGAAAAACCTTTCTCGCCGGGCCTTCTTTGCTACCCGCCACAGCATGGCGTGAAAATTGCAATTTTACTTGTTAGGCTCTAGTGACTTGAGAGATACAATCCATTACAGGACCTTCACCGTAGATGAAAGAATCTGCTATCAGCGCCGAGCAGGGAGTGAAACGTATGGGAGGATTCATGGCAGGCGTTGCTGGGTTACTCCTTCTTGCACTTTGTCTGTCCGGTAATGTTGCCCTGGCCAAGGTTGCCGGTCCCTGCTCCTACTGCCACACCATGCATAACAGTCAGGATAGGATGCCCATGGTTACCAGCGGCGCAGGCACCGGCTGTTATACCTGTCATACCATGAAGAATTAGGGGGTAGGCAACGAGAGCCCTAGGCCTGCTTCTTCAACTGTCGCCTGATGGCCTGGATAAGCACCTCTGTTTTCACCGGCTTGGCAATATAATCATCCATTCCCATATCCAGGCATTTCTGGCGGTCTCCCTCCATGGCGTGGGCAGTTACCGCGATGATCGGGATATGGTTGCCACTCTTACTTTCCAAGGCACGGATGACGGCGGCAGCCTGATGCCCGGTCATCTCCGGCATCTGGATATCCATGAGAATAAGGTCAAATCCCCCCTGCTTATAGGCTTCAACGGCCTCCTTACCATTTGCCACGGCCTCCACCTGCCAGCCTTGTTCGGTCAGAATATCCTGGAGCAGATACCGATTGATATCCTCATCCTCGGCAAAAAGAATGCGGGCGCTACGATTTTCACTCTGACTGCCGGAGTCCTGGGCGATCACCCCTGAGGCCTCCCAGGCCGCAAAGCGTGTCCCAGCTTCGGAGGCAAAATCCAGGCCGACGGTTACATGAAAGGTCGAGCCTGTCCCGAGTTTACTCTCCACCCAGATTTCCCCCCCCATCATCTGAACCAGGAGAGCGGAGATGGTCAAACCCAAACCGGTCCCCTCATATTTTCTGGTATTGGAGGTGTCGGCCTGGTTAAAAGCACCAAAAATCTGACGCTGTTTGCCCGTGGCTATCCCCTCCCCTTGATCCTGCACCTTAAAATGAAGAATAACACCGCCATCAAAATGGCCGTCAATCTCGGCGCTGAGGACTATTTCCCCCTGGTGGGAAAACTTGATGGCATTGCCCAGAAGATTGTTCAAAATCTGCTGGAGGCGATAGGGGTCGCCGATAACTTTTTGCGACAAAGCGATGTTTTTCTGACAGCGCATGGTCAGCCCTTTTTGCCTGGCCTTATCCGCCGCCTCCCTACAGGTTACATCGAGAAGATCCGCCACCCGAAAAACCCGGCCGGCAAGCTCCAGGTTTTCCGATTCAATCTTGGCAAAATCAAGAACCTTATCCACGGTATCAAGCAGGCGCTCGCTGGAAGAGGTAATCATCTCCACATAGGTTTTCTGGCGCTCTGTGAGTTCAGCAAGGGCAAGGAGACTGGTAAAACCGATGATGCCGTTAATGGGGGTCCGGATCTCATGGCTCATATTGTCGAGGAAGTCCCTCTTGGCTTTACTTGCCTGTCCCGCAGCAATCCTGGACTGCTCCAGGGCCTCAGAGGTCTTTTTATGCTCGAAAATCTCTTCCAGCAACTGTTCATTGGTGGCAAGCAAATCCGCAGTCCGCTCTGCCACCCGTTCTTCCAGCCGGGCATTGGCCTCCTTGAGCTCGGCCTTGGCCTGGGCAAGGCTGTCGCGCTGAACCTTCAGGGCCAACTGCGTCTCAATCCGTGACTTGATGATCGAGAGGCTATAGGGCTTATGGATATAATCCACCGCCCCCATGGCGAGGCCCTTGGCCTCCTCCTCATCTTCATTGATCGCTGTCACGAACATGATCGGGATTTCCCTGGTGACAGGATCCGCCTTTAAACGGCGACACACCTCATAGCCATCCATCTCCGGCATCATGATATCAAGCAAGATCAGATCCGGCGGCGTTTCAGAGGTAGCCCAACGCAAGGCCCGTTCACCACTCGTGGCAATGATGATCTCATACTTATCCTCCAGGGCCTCGATGAGAACCTTGATGTTGGTCGGCACATCATCAACCAGCAAGAGGGTGTATTTCCCCGTTTCAGTCATCCGATCACCTGCCATCGAGCACAACCCCTATCTGTGACGCCAGGCGTAAGAGAGAAAAGCGTGCCCCCTCAAAATCAAACTGGTCAAGAGAGGTTTGTATCTCGCGCCGACCCTCCTCAAAATCAATATTGGCATAGCGAGGCAATTCCTGAAGGTATTTTTCAGCCTTGGGTGTATTTGCCTCTATATGGGTCAGCAAAGTAGCGAACATTGTCTGCAGTTTCTTGCCATCCGGCAGCGGCGAAAGCCTGTCATCATTCATCTTGTGGTTTTCATCCGGGGCCTGCCCCGTATATTCCTGCACCCCTTCAAGCACCTCATGGAGGCATTTTTCCAGTCCGACAACAAGATCCACCGCCATGTTACCATCCTTGCGCAGGCCCTCTTCAACAGACTGGGCAACCTCCTGCAGAGAGCTCGCCCCCAGATTGCCCGCCACACCTTTTAAGGTGTGGACGATATGCACCACCTTTTCTATCTCTCCAGCCTGGAAATAAAAATTCAGATCCTCGATTACATTTTTATTGTCCCTGGCAAATTCGCCAAGGAGTTTCCTGAAAAGAGTGCGATTATTATTTATCCGCTTGAGGGTCCCGTCCACATCAATGCCGGCAATGGCCAAATCGTCGTCAGCGCAAGGCACCGCACAAAAAGCAGGAGAATCCCCCCCTTTCGCCCCCCTAGAGAGGGCATCACGCAAAACCTGATACAGGATTTCCGGCTCAATGGGTTTAGCGATATACTCATTCATCCCGGCTGCCAGACATTTTTCGCGATCACCCCTCATGGCCCTGGCAGTCATGGCAATAATGGGTAATTCGGCAAATTCCGGCCTTTGCCGAATCTGCCGGGTGGCTTCCAGACCGTTTAGCTTCGGCATCTGGACATCCATCAGCACCGCATCAACCCCCTCTGCCACCTTAACCAGGGCTTCCTCCCCATCTATGGCCGTGATCACCTCAACCCCGGCATTCACCAAAAGCTCATAGGCGACCTGCCTATTAATGGAGTTATCTTCCACCAACAGAACCCGATGGCCTGCCAGGATCTCCTTAGAGCCCTCTAGAGCTTTTTCTCTCGGCTCTGCTGGAGCATCATCATCCTGCAACAACATGTCAAGGCAGGAGAGCAGAAGCTCTCTTTTTACCGGTTTATTTAACACTGTTTTAACGCCGTACGCCTCGGCTCGGCGACGCAAATCAATATCCTGGCCATCGGACGAGATCATAACAATGGGAATTTCGGCAAAATCGGGTTGCTGACCAAGGATCTTGACCAGGCTCAAGCCATCCATCCCGGGCATGATCTGGTCAAGCAAAATAACATGGGGCAAGGCCCGCAGGCTGGCCATCTCCCGTAATGTAGCCAAGGCATCCTCCCCGCTTTCAGCGGTTTCCACCTCAAAACAAAAGGAGGTGAACATCTTGGCCATGAAGTGGCGAAACATCTTGTTGTCATCAATAACAAGAACCCTGCTGCCAACAAAAATGCCTTTAAATTTGGCAGGAAGCTCAACCTGAACCTGCCGTTCAAAACGGCTGGTGAAATGAAAGGCCGACCCTCGTCCGGGAACGCTCTCAACCCAGATATGGCCGCCACAACGCTCCACGATCCTCTTGCTGATCGCCAGACCAAGCCCTGTCCCCCCATGCTGACGCGATATGGACTCATCAACCTGGGAAAAAGCTTCAAAAAGGAGCTCCTGCTGGCTCTCATCAATGCCGATCCCCGTGTCGGTAACGGTGAAGAGAAGTTCAATGTTCTTGCCCCTGCTCTCCTGAACCGCAACCTGAACCGTAACCTGCCCCGCATGGGTAAATTTCAGGGCGTTGGCCATGAGATTGATCAAAATCTGGCCCAGCCGGAGAGGATCACCAATAAGCTGGCGAGGGACGTCATCATGAATGTGGACAGTAAAATCGACATCCTTGTCCAGAGCCCTCTGGTCAAACAGCGTCCTCAGGTTATCAAGGACGTCGTCGAGGTTGAAATTAATCTCTTCAAGCACCAGATGTCCTGCCTCAATTTTAGAAAAATCGAGAATATCATCAATAATAACCAGGAGCCCCCGCGCCGCTTTTCTTACCGTACTCAAGTAATCATGGACCTTGGCAGACACCTCCTGCTTGAGGGCCAGACTGGTGAGGCCAATGATGGCATTCATGGGCGTCCGAATCTCATGGCTCATATTGGCAAGAAAGGCCGACTTGGTCTTATCCGCAGCCTCAGCAACCTCTTTAGCCTCCTGTAACTCAGCAAGAATGGTACGGTGCTCTTCATTTTTCAGAGAGAGCTTATCGTTACTTTCCCATAACCGGGCATTCAACTCAGCCATCTTCGCCTGTTGGTGAGCAAACTCCCGGGTCCGGGTCTGGACATTGTCTTCAAGGGAATGGCTCCGGGACTCAAGCTCGCTATTCGCCTGGGCCAGTTCGTCATTCGCCCGACTCAGCTCCTCCTGAAACGCGCTGAGGATCTCATTTTTTTCCTCAAGCTCACGGTAATAAAAATGGAGTTGATCCACCATGCCATTAAAGGAACGTCCGACCTGGGCGACCTCATCATTGCCCACGACCTCGACTTTGCAGGAGAAATCACCTGTCTCCAGAAAATGGTCAATGACCTGATGAAGATTTACAAGGGGCCGGGTGATGACTTTACCCAATAAGACAGCGAGTAGAAATATGACGGCCAGACCAACGGGCAAGGCGGCAAAGGATACCCTGTTGCTCAAGGTCATCTCCTGGTGGCCACCGGCAATGACCATATCTGCCTGCTCTCTGTTTAGAGAGGTGAGGAGCTTGAGATTTACATTGATCTCGGAAAAAATCCGGGACAATTCCTCCACCTTGCCTCCCATAAGACCGTAGATCTCCGACGCCTTCTTTGCCTCGTCAATCATCAGATCCAGCGCTGCAAAGAGTTCCTCCTTGGCAGGCAAGGTCTCACTTTCAAAAACTGCGCTGAGCAGATCACCAACCTTTGAGCGGTCAGAGGCGATAAGGCTATTAATCTTCCGAGCGGAATGATAGAGATTGCCTAAAGGTTTCCGGGCCTTACCGATGGCAATGGCCAGGGAGCTATTTTCTGAGGAGAGGCCAAAAAGCCAGATGCCGAGTTCCGATTCCTTCTCACTCATTGCCCCTGCAAAAGGGGCCTCATTGCTGATGGCCTCGTTTAAGGTCATCAGCCAACGGTAGGCCTCTTCTTTTTTGTGAAACAGGGTGTTTTGAAACTGGTTGGGGTCAAAAATATCGGTATTATCGAGGCGCCGACAAAGATCAAGATACGCTTCGCCCTCCTGGCGCCATTGCTGCCATTGATCATAAAGGACGGCGAGAAGCTGTTTTTCTTGCTGATCCTGCACCAACACCTCAGCGGCACGCAGTTTCTCGTCAAGGGCAACGAAACCTTCCTCCAGGGCCAGATACTGGGCCTCCCTCGCGCCCCGGGAAAGCCCCCTGCTTAACAGGCGCATCTCACCGGCCATAATTGCCTGGACATGCTCATGGGCAGCCATGAGGGACTGCACCTTATCCATGTTATGACCGATGGAGGAGACCCCTTTTGCCAAGTGCCTGGCACTGCCCAGATTAATAAAGGAGGTGACACCGCCAACAAGGGCGAGAACAAAAAAGGCTATAAAAAGCTTATCTTGGATACGGATATTTCTCACTGACCAGCTCCGATCTCATGGTTACCAAACCTGTCCAGGCCAGCTTGACGCCAGGCGGCAACACCCCCTTTTAAGAAGGCATGATCAATGCCGTTGTCATCAAGAATATATTGCAACCATTGTGATTGGCCCCCGCAGCTATCCAGGATAAACATCTTTTTCCCCGTCACCTTCCGGCTCCCGCTTTTGATCAGTTTCACCAGCCTGTCCACGGAATAATATTGCAGGTTGGGAAGGGTTATAGAGAAGCTCTCACGTTCCGCCATCGCACGAATATCAACAACCATGGTGCCGGGCTGATGCGTAGATGCAACAAACTGGCTGGGGGGCAGGCATTTTTCCAGGTAGTGACCGGTGGCAAAGAGCCGCCGCTGGGAATCAAGCCCTGGAATCGCGCCCAAAAAAAGAACCCTTTCCGGGCGCTCCTTAGCCCATCTTAAAATTCCGGGGCGATAGACAAAGATATTTTCATACCCCAATTTCCCCGCTTTCTCAAAGGCGGCCCGGCTTTGCGGGCAATCCTCGCCATTACCATAAAAGACAATGGCCTTGGTGGGATCCTTGATCCGTAATCGTTCAAGATCATCCCGCACCATGGTACCCTCTGGAATATGTGCCGCATTTTTCATATGAAGGATGTCATACTCCAGACGGCTTCGACAGTCGATAAGGTAAGCAAGATCAAAAAATTGATTGAGCTCAGTACTCCCGATATGACCGGCAGGATAGCCAGGCTCGGCGGCAACGGCAGGCAATAGGGTCGGGGCGAGACTAAAAAAAAACGGCAATATGGCCGCCAGAACCCTTTTAGCCATTGCCAACACCATATTTTTTATGACCAATTTCACCTTATCAAAACTCGATTATCGCTGCTTGACTACGCTGAATGTGATGGAAAGTCGAGGGGTTGCCCCTTGTGACAGTGAACTTCCACCTGCACCTTTAGGAATTTTCAAGATGGTAAACAGCCGCCAGATTTCGATACTGTTCCGCACAGTCCAGACCGTAGCCAACCAGAAAACCCTCACCAATTGTAAACCCCAGGAAATCGACAGCCACCTCAACTTGCCGCCGTTCCTTCTTGTCGATAAGGGTGCAAATCCGCACCGAGGCCGCACCTTTATCATGAAAAAAATCCTTGAGCCAGACCAGGGTCCGCCCCGTGTCGACAATATCCTCGACAATAAGAACGTCCTTACCCCGGAGCTCAAGCTCCACATCCTTACTCAGGGAAATGACGCCGGAAGAGGTGGAAGACATCCCGTAGCTGGACACCCGAACAAAATCGAGCTCCACATCAATGGTGAGAGAACGGACCAGATCAGCCATGAAGATAAATGCCCCGTTTAAGACCCCGACCAGGACAAGGGGGCGCTGCTGATAGAAGTCACTGATTTCTTGACCCAGCTGGGCCACCCGGCGGGCAATTTCTTCCTGGGACAAGATAAGCTTTTTGGTCGACATGGGGGCTCGAAAGTAAGGAGGTGCCCTTGCCAGGGAACAGCATCCCTGAAAAGGGGTAAATTAAGAGGAGAATTACGACAGCATCACAGCCATATATTACCGATAATATTGGGCCAGGAACGATCGAGCTCCTGGTCAAACTCCTGAACAAAACCTCCCACATCAACATCCACAAAGTTCTTCTGGACATCACGGATCAGAATCCAGGCAAACGAGTCGGCAATGGTGGACTTTTTCGCGTTTTCGACACAGCCGACAACTATTCCCCTCTGGACGGCGAAGAGTTCCGCCAAGGCAACCAGGGCCACCACCAGGAGATGTTCTTTGGCCTGCTCCGGATGATGATGAAATTTTGCGGCATCAAGAAAGGCCTTGGGCAGACCCATCTTTTCAGTCAAATAATAACCGGCCTGGCAATGATCGGCACCAAGGTACAGGTTTTCGGCCTCACAGAGAGAAATATCATCGAGGAAACCCAGGCGTTGCAATTGCGGATAAAAATCAGGCTCCTGTAGATCGAGGGAGAGCATACCGATATCATGGAATAATCCAGCCAGATAGATATCCTCATAGGCATGAACCCGAATCACCTCGGCAAGAAGTTCGGCAATACGGCCCACCACCACGGAATGCCGCCAGAAAGAACGGGCCAGATTATGAAACCCGCCGAAATACTCATGACCTGCCAGCACCTTTTCCGCCTCTGCGGCCACAACTTCCTGGATATTCTTTACACCCACCGTAACCAGGGCATGGGCCACAGAGCTCACCTCGGTTGAGCGCCGATAAAAAGAAGAGTTGGCAATCTGGAGAACCCGGGCGGCCAGAAAGGGATCAAGGCAGATAAGTTCTGAAAAACGTCTGGTATCTTCACAATCACCAACCAGGAAGCTGGAAAGCAATGAGGCAACAGCAGGACTCATGGCCAGATCCAGGTTCGACTGGACCCGCCTCTTCATTCTCGACTTGGCCACCGACCTCGGTTCCGGGATAGGAGGCAGTTTGCTGCCATCCACTACGAGTTGCAGGGGGGATGCTGAAGGTTGTGGATGATCGACACTCCAGGGTTTAGCGGCCCTCTTCTTTTCAGGGGCAGGTGTCTTCTTCTCCCCCCTTTCAAGAGGGGCCGGTTCTGATTTGTCAGCCCCAGCCATCTTCATATTGGCATCAACAAGGCGCTGGACCAGAATTTCACAAAACCGTTTATAAAATTTAAGCTGCAAAAAGACATTGGCATGGTTGAGGATTTCAGGCTCCACCATGAGGATATAGGCCTCTGACAGGGTCCGGACTCCTGCCGTTCTCTTGGTCTCGGCGATCATCGCCATCTCACCGAAGGTGGCACCGGTGGTGAGGGTGGTGAGCTCTACCTCGACATTGTTGACCGTCTTAAAGACAGAGACCTTGCCATGGACCAGGATATAGAGAACGCGGTCCGTGGTGTTTTCCTTGATGATATGGGTATAGGAAGGAACCTTGAGCCAGCGGCTCAGAGAAAGCAGCTGTTTAAGCTCATGGTCATCAAAGGGGGCGAAGAAAGCTATCTTCTTTAAGAAAACAAGGCGCTGATCCGGTTGCCCATTTGCACTGGCTTTCTGCGGCTTTGCCATACTACTTCCCGAGACAAAATTGTTGAAAAATCATATCCAGGACATCTTCGGTGGTGGTTTCACCAATAATATCCCCCAGATGATCAAGGGTGGCCTGTAACTCAATGGCGACAAGATCAGGGGGCAGCCCCATCTCAACCCCTTCAAGAACACGACTCCCGGCCTGATGCGCCTTTTCAAGGGCGGCCCGGTGCCGGACGTTGGGCACCACGCCATGGCCGGGATCCCAAGCCTCACCGCCGGTGACAAGATCATAGACCGCCTGCTCCAGCGCATCTATGCCATGGCCTTTTTTGGCCGAGATGGAGACCAAGGGCAGACCAGCAAGCTTGCCCTGGAAATCCTCAACCTGATAATCTTTTACAATATCAATTTTATTAACCACATACAACACAGGTTTTGCCGGCAGGCTCCTGCGCACCTCCTCATCCTCAACGGTGATGCCACAGGTGGCATCAATCAGAAAGAGCACCAGATCCGCCTCGCCAAGCTTGGAGCGAGCCCGCTCAATACCGAGTGATTCTACGGCCTCAGCCTGGTCCCTGATCCCAGCCGTGTCAACAATACGAACAGGGACGCCGTGAATAGTCAACATCTCTTCGATGGTGTCACGGGTGGT
>JBFFNX010000061.1:0-13694 GCA_041562995.1 Desulfurivibrionaceae bacterium | reverse complement strand
GTCCTTACGGAGGACAGCGGGCGCCTTGCCGCCGGGCAGGATCAACAAATCATACTCCTGGCCATCTATCCCGGCTAAGGCCACCGCCTCCACCAGGTTCCCATGCTTACCGCGCAGGGGCCCGGCATGGGAAGAGGCGATATGGGTCGCTATACCCTCTTCAAGAAGACGGTAATAGGGAACGAGCAGTTCCGAGTCCTCAAAATGCTGGGCGCTCACAATAAGAGCCTTCATCTCACACCTCCCTAGTCACGGCAGCCTGCCCACCGGCATAATTGCCAGGGGCGCCTCATCATGCAGACTGAGGAGGCGCTGCACCTTGTCATCGTCAAAAGCGCCAATCATAACAGTGCCCAGCCCCAGGCCGGCAGCCTGCAGATAGATATTCTGCGCCACATGACCAACCTCCATGTGGACATAGCGCCGGGCCCGGTTCCCATATTTTTTGGCCGTTCGCTCATAGACAGCAGTCAGAAGCAGGCTGACAGGAGCCCGACCAAGGGGACCTTGGCCGAGGGCGGCAGCGGCCAGCTGCTCACGAAGATCGCCGCTTGCCATGGGTTCAAGACCATGGTCGTGGGGATGGTAGTGATAGAAACCAGGCTCCAGCCCCTGAATATGCGCGGCAACGACATAGACCTCGAGGGGATAAAGGGCCCCGGCCGACGGGGCGGTGCGCCGAGTGCCAGAGCGGACGATACCCTGGGCGGCCCAGAGCAGTTGAGAGACCTGGGCCAGACTCAGGGGTTCGGGCCCATAGCGGCGACTGGAAATACGGTCCTGCAGCGCAGCTTCCACAGAAATCGTGCCCGTCAGGGACGGAGCAGGAAGTTTGATCATCTCTTCTCTCCTTGGCATATGGTGCTGCCACCACACCTCGCCGCCCCCTGTCAGGGGATGGCCAGGTACTCTTCCAAAAAATCCGCCAGCCCCTGCGTATAGGCGGGCCCGGTAATTAAAAAACCCTCATTATGGCCGCCCTTAAGCTCCAGAAACATCTTGGGAGGCCGAGCCGCGGCATATATCCGTTCTCCATGGCCAAAGGGGATGATCTCATCGTCCCGACTGTGGACCACCAGGAGCGGACAGGCGATGTGCGGCAGGTGAGCAAGGACATTATAGTTCAGGCGGCTGAGCAGTCGCGCCGGCAACAGGGGATAGAGCTGGGCCGCCATATCCGGCACCGAGGTGAAGCAGGACTCAATAATCAGGCCGCCCGGCTGATGGACCGTGACCAGCTTGGCCGCCACGGCCGCCCCTAGGGAGCGGCCGAAAAGGACAATCCGCTCAGGCCCAATGCCCCGCTCCGCAACCAGGTATTGCCAGGCCGCTTCGGCATCGCTATAGGTGCCCTCCTCTGTTGGCTTGCCCTGGCTGCGGCCATAACCGCGATAATCAAAGATCAGGGTGCTGAACCCCAGCCGGTGAAAGATGAGCAGGGAATCGAGACGGTGGGAGATATTGCCGGCATTGCCATGGCAAAAGAGAATCACCCCGCGCGCCTCAGGCGCCGGCACAAACCAGGCATCGAGCTCGATTTGATCATGGGCTATCAACGTCACCGACTCATAGGCCAGCCCCAGGGCAGCAGGTGTTGTCTCCACCTGGCGGCTTGGCAGATTGGGCAGAAAAAGAAGGTGGTCCTGGTAGATGAAAACAAAGAGCAGCATGGCGCCATAGACCAGGGCCACCAGCAGCAAGAGCATATGGAAGGGGGCGGCAACGACCATAAGGGCACGTAGTGAGGATCCTTTCTTTATCTCTGCAGGCTGCATGCCATTATGATCCTCATCTCGGCACGGGCCCTGGTCGTTCGCCAGGTCTCAACAATCTCCTTCTCCGCCACCTGCTGGGCACCGAGGGGGAAGAAGCGCGGCGCCTCTTCCCCCTGAGAGCCGGCATCAACTTGATCTCGACCCTGCTTGGCCTTGGCAAGTAGCCACCAATCAGCCCTTGACCTTGACAACATTGGCCTGGGTCCCCTTCTCCCCCTCCTCCTCATTGAAGGTGACCAGGGTGCCAATGGTCAGGTCGTCGAAATCAGCATTGTGAACACTGTTACGGTGGAAATAGATCTCCCGACTATCCGGCGTGGTGATCATACCGTAATCCTCCATGGGGGCGAGATAGCTGACCTGGCCATAGGGGGTCTCGCTATGACTCTTGACATCACCGCGGCGGCGATCACTATATTTTTCCAACTGGCGGGCGGCGGCCTTAAAGGCGTCACGCAGGGCCACATAGCAATCCTCATGGGCCTTATTCTGGCCGGACGGCTCCTTATTAACCACGACCTTACCCTCAGGGCAGCTGAGATCAATGCTCACCTTGAAAAGGCCGCCCTGCTGCTGATGTTGAGGCGGGGCCTCCACCACCACCTTGCAGCTGATGATCTGGCCATTGATCTCCTCCAGCTTTTCAACACGGCCCTGAATCTCCGCCTCCACTGCCGCTGATGACTCCATATTACGATAGGTGATCTGTAGGGGTGATTCCATGCGTTCTCCTTTTCTTATTGGTTTCTACGAGGCCTGAGCGGCCCCGCTGTCTTGACCTGGTCCGGTAAGGGGCACAAAGGCCACCGACAGGACATCTCTACTGATAAAACTGCCATCACGCTTCTTCTCCAACACCATAAGCTCCTGGGCATAGTGGGGAAAGCCCACCGGGACAACCAGCCGACCACCGGGCCGGAGCTGCGCCTGCAAAGGCTTGGGGACATGGCTGGCCGCCGCCGTCACAATAATACCGTCGAAGGGGGCGTGCTCGGGCCAGCCCTGATAGCCGTCACCCTGGCGTACCTCGATGTTGTGGTAGCCCAAGCCCTTCAGGCGCTTGGCGGCATCGCGGGCCAGACTGGGAATAATCTCGATACTGTAGAGTTTGCTGACCAGCAGGGAGAGAACCGCCGCCTGATAGCCTGAGCCGGCCCCCACCTCCAGCATCACATCGTCCGGCTCAGGACAGAGTAAATCGGTCATCAGGGCGACGATAAAGGGTTGGGAAATAGTCTGGCCGTTGCCGATGGGCAAGGGCCCGTTGGCATAGGCATGGGGCCTGAGGTAGTCGGGTACAAATTGATGGCGAGGTACCGAGGCCATGGCATCCATGACCTCGGGACGCAGGGCTGACCGGCCGGTGGCCCCTTGGGTCATTCTGGTCTCGACCTCAATGATACGCAACATCTCTTGAATATCTGCTCTGAGCATGAATGCCTCCCTGCTTTCACTCTATCGCAGCCCTGGCCCTGGTGGCAAAAAAAATCCGCATGCAAGGCTAATGTCAGGCTATCCCAGCACCCTCCCCGCCCCCTTTTCCCGCCATAACGCTATGATCTTCCGCACTATTTAAAATAGCCATCTTTTCCTGTTTTTGCTCAGCGCTGATATGCTAAACTAAAGGGCAGAGAGAGGACCACTCCGGAGGAATCGTCGCATCATGCTAAATCCACCCAAGAGTCCCATGTTAAGCCGGATCTTCCTGGCCATGACCCTGATTTTGCTGGCCGCGCAGACCACCGCCGCCAGCCCTGCCCTCGGCCAGAGCGACAGGGGCTCCACAGCCCTGCGCCTGAAAATCAAGGGTGCCATTGGTCCCGCCGTCGCCGACTATATCGCGGAAGGTCTGGCCCAGGCGATAGCGGAGCAGGCAGCTCTGGTTATCCTTGAGATGGATACCCCCGGCGGCCTTGACTCCAGCATGCGCCAGATCATCAAGGAAATTCTGGCCTCGCCGGTGCCGGTGGTTTGCTATGTGGCCCCGGCCGGCTCCCGGGCCGCCAGTGCCGGCACCTACATCCTCTATGCCAGCCATGTGGCGGCCATGGCCCCGGCCACCAACCTGGGGGCCGCAACGCCAATCCGCATCGGTGGCCTTCCCGGCCTGCCAGAGAAGCCGTCAGCGCCCGAAGAAGAAAACAAAGAGAGCAGCCCTCTGCCGGATGCCCTGGAACGGAAGATGGTAAATGACGCCGAGGCTTACATCAAGGCCCTGGCCCACCGCCATGGCCGCAATGCCCAGTGGGCAGCCCAGGCAGTGCGTGAGGCCGTCAGTCTCACAGCTGAAGAGGCCTTGGCCGCCGGGGTTATCGATCTTGTCGCAACCAATGACCAGGACCTCCTGAACCAGCTCGACAACAAAAAGGTGATCCTTGAGTCTGGAGAGATGGTGCTGACCACCAGCAACCTGACCATCAAAAACTTCGAGGCCAATTGGCGCACCAGGCTGCTCACTGTCATCACCGATCCCAATATCGCCTACCTGCTGCTGCTGGTCGGCATCTACGGTCTGATCTTTGAGCTCACCCACCCGGGCTTAATTCTGCCCGGGGTGGCCGGGGCCATTGCCCTGCTCCTGGCCCTCTATACCTTCCAGGTCCTGCCCATTAATTATGCCGGTCTGGCCCTCATTGTCCTCGGCATGGTCTTTATGATTGCCGAGGCCTTTATGCCCAGCTTCGGGGCCCTAGGCTTGGGGGGCCTCATCGCCTTTGTGGCCGGCTCGGTCATCCTGATGGACGATGAAGGCCTGCGCATCTCCCTGGCCCTCATCGCGGCCACGGCCCTTACCTCCGGGGCCCTCCTGCTCCTCCTGGTGGGCCGGATCTACACCATGAGCCGACGCAAGGTGGTCAGCGGCGCCGAAGAACTGGTGGGCAGCATCGGCGTGGCTATGGCCGATTTTAAGGGCCGGGGCAGGATCTGGATCCACGGTGAATCCTGGCAGGCCACGAGCACAACCCCCATTCATAAGGGCCAGCAGGTCAGGGTAACTGCCCAGCATGGCCTCAGCCTAAACGTTGAAATCCTAGAGGAGGAACATTGATATGATTACCCCCCACACGGCTCCCTACATCATCCCTGTTGCCATACTCATCGCCCTGCTCTTTCTCTCCCTGAAAATCGTCCCGGAGTATCAGCGGTTGGTGGTCTTTTTTCTGGGCCGCTTCCAAGAGGTCAAGAAACCAGGCCTGCGCATCATCATCCCGGGCATCCAACAGGCCGTCCGCGTCGACCTACGGGTGATTACCATGGATGTGCCGAGCCAAGACGTCATCTCCCGCGACAATGTTACGATGCGGGTCAACGCCGTTCTCTATTTCCGGGTGGTTGAACCGGAAAAATCGATTATCCAGGTGGAAGATTATTATAATGCCACCAGCCAGTTGGCCCAGACCACCCTGCGTTCCGTGCTGGGCCAGCACGAACTTGACGAGATGCTCTCCGAGCGGGAGAGAATGAATGCCGACCTCCAGGAGATTATCGACAAGCAAACCGATGCCTGGGGTATCAAGGTGACCAATGTTGAAATCAAGCACGTGGACCTCAACGAGAACATGATCCGGGCCATTGCCAAACAGGCCGAGGCAGAACGGGAGCGACGGGCCAAGATCATCCATGCTGAAGGCGAATTGCAGGCCGCTGAAAAGCTGCTGGCCGCTGCCAAAATCATTTCCCAAAATCCCCAGGCCCTGCACCTCCGCTATTTACAGACCTTAAACGACATCTCCAACGAGAATGCCTCCACCATTGTCTTCCCTCTGCCCATTGAGATGATGAAGGCCTTTCAGCACCAGAAAGATTGATTTGAGTTGCCAAGGGGTCTCGCTATGGCTGTGCATATGCTGGTTGCCCTCCACTTTCTCTTCATACTCTTTGTGGTTTTGGGCGGCTTCCTGGCCGTACGCTGGCCCAGGATGGCCTACCTCCATATTCCGGCCGCTCTGTGGGGGGCTGTCGTTGAATTACAGGGTTGGATCTGCCCCCTGACTCCCCTTGAGCACCGCTTCCGCCAGGCGACAGGCCATGGCGCCCAGTCCAGCGGTTTTATCGATCGTTACATCCTGCCCCTGGTCTATCCACCAGGACTGACCAGAGAGGGCCAGATACTTCTTGGCCTTCTGGTGGTTGCCGTCAACGTCGCCATCTATGGCTTTCTTCTGTCCCGGAAACAGCGGAAAATCATGGCAGCCAGAGACGACAAAAAACACGGCATAGATTGTCCTTGATCCGCAAAGTATGATATTGTTTTTCATGCCTTTAGCAGCAGGCAGCCACATGTCCTTCTCCTGTGGCAACATCCACCCCTATTATGCCATGCCCAAAATACGTAGATTAGTCCTTGATGTTCTGAAACCCCACCAGCCCAACATCGTCGATTTTGCTACGTGCCTGGCCGCTCTGGCTGCCGATTATCGGATCAAAATCACCGTTACTGCCGTTGACAAGATGACCGAAAATATTCTCTTGGAGATCGAAGGGAGTGACCTGCAGTTTGAGGACATCCGCACAGAGATAAAAAAAATGGGGGCCTCAGTACACAGTATTGACGAGGTGGATGTGGATGGAATGCCCCATCCCGACGCTTAACGGTCGTCCCCATTCACGACCAAGCGCAAACTCACTCCTCGACAACCAGGATACAAAGCCTTAGCCATGTTCTTTACAACAAATAGCAATCTGGCATTGCATCTCAGCCAGGCCCAAGGTATTGCCCGCCGCTATTTGGTCACCAATGGCTTTGACGGTGCCCTGACCATGCTCGGCCTGATGGTGGGATTTCAAACAGCAGCCGCCAAAATTGACCTTTCGGCAGCCATCAACGGCTGCCTGGGAGCAGCTGTGGCCCTGCTGGTAAGCGGCCTGAGCAGTGCCTATCTCAGCGAAACGGCCGAACGCAAAAAAGAGCTCCAGGATCTGGAGGGGGCGCTGCTCACCGACCTGAAGAATACCAACTATGGGTATGCCAGCCGCGCTATCCCCATCTTGGTGGCCATGGTTAACGGCCTGGCACCCTTTATCATTTCAGTAGTAATCATCGCCCCCCTCTGGCTGGTCGACACTAATCTGCTGCACCTTCCCATCTCCGCCTTTAGCGCCGCAATCATCAATGCCCTCATCCTTATCTTTTTCCTCGGCGTCTTTCTGGGCCAGGTCAGTAAGCGTTCCTGGCTGTGGATGGGGATACGGACATTACTCATTGCCATGATCACCGTGGCCCTCATTCTCCTGCTGGAGATCCTGGTGGTTAAGCCGTGACAAAAAGAATGTCGACCACTGGACCGTGCCAAACAACAACCTTCCACCCCCACCAGGAGTCTTGATGAACGATAAAATCCAGGAATTACTTCGCGCCATAAAACAGCTGGAACAGGAGCTTATGGATGAGCTGCAGAAGAAGGGGGAGGAGTATCGCTACGAGATTAGGAATAAAAGGGTCTATTTTGAAGACGAGATCAAAAAACAAAACAAGCGACTGATCAAAAAAATCCGATATTACATACAAGACGCCGCGCTCCTCAACATTATCACCGTACCTTTCATCTGGTCATGTCTGCCTCCGGCCCTGATAATGGACCTGGTTGTCTCCCTCTTCCAGATGATCTGTTTTCCGGTCTACTCCATCCCCAAGGTTAAACGGGCTGATTACATCGTAATTGACCGCCACTACCTGAGCTACCTCAACGGCATTGAGAAGATAAACTGCTATTATTGCGGTTATTTTAATGGGCTCATCGCCTATGTCCAGGAGATCGCGGCCCGCACCGAACAATACTGGTGCCCCATCAAACATGCCAAGCGCAGCAAAGCACATCACAGCAGGTATGATAAATTTTTCGACTATGGGGACGGAAATAACTACCGGGGGGACAACAAGAAGGTCCGCCGTGACTTTAACGACCTTGCCTGATTGTCGGCATGAGAAACTTCATAGAAAATCGCAGGCCAAAAACATTGACAGGCCAGCCAAACGGACTATTCTTGCCAGACTTTACAGTTAAACTCTTCCCCAATCTTATCTATGTTCAGCAAGCTCCTCCACCTCTATAGCGTTGTCGACCAGACTGTGCGCCAGATCCGTAACCAATTCCCGGATGAGGTGAAATGTGGGCCAGGTTGTGCTGACTGCTGCCATGCCATGTTTGACATCTCTGCCATTGAGGCAGCCTATCTTGCCAGCCTGCTTGACGATGAGCCCAAAGAGGAGTTAGGCAAAGCAGCGCAACAGGCATTAGAGCAATTCAACACGATCCTTGACAATAAACAAAATCCTGCCCAGGCACGGATCCGCTGCCCCCTGCTCGGGCCCGAGGATACCTGCCTCTGCTACGAAGGCCGGCCGATTAACTGCCGGACTTACGGAACACCCACCGTCATCCAAGGCCAGGCCCATGTCTGCGGTTTCTCCGCCTTCGACAAGGGGCTTGCCTACCCCACCATTACTCTGCAGCCCCTGCAGCAGAGTCTCTATCAATACTCCATTGATCGCTTCGGAATGGAACTCGGCAGTCAGCGCTTTCCCCTGGCCCTGATCATTCTGGAACCCGGAAAATTTCGGCCATAAGCTGCAGCGTCTTGCAGTTCCTTTCCCTTATCGACCCATCGAGAAAAGAGACCTATCGTTTAAGGGGGTCTTCTCTCTCTCTCGGCAAAAATGACCTGATCGTGATTATGACAAGAAGGATGAAAACCAGGTTGGCGATGGCAACCAGCGCCCGGTTTTTGATGAGCCAGGGATAGAGATCGACAAGGGCAAAACACCGCAGCTTATTACCGATATCAGAGGGTACCGCCAGCGGCACAACGGTTTTCGAGACAAAATCCTGCCCCACCGTGATTACCAGGCCATGGTGAAACTGACCATAGGGACTCTCCTCAAGATGCCCGCCGGCGGCACCGCTGACAATATGGGTTGTCCCCCCTTTTTGCACATGGGCATAGCCGTGGTAATGGCTGGCAAAGACATAATCCACATGATCCCTGGCAAACAGCTCATTCATTTTTTCAGGAGCCGCCAACGTGGTGCCCGGCAAAACCTGGGCCGGCACATGCATGAAGACAAAAATCTTTCGATAACGCTGCCCGGCCTCCGCCAATACGTCCTCCAAAAACTGCAGACTGGCGGTGCTAGCGTCCGGATCTCCCTGAACACTCAGGCCGACAAAGAGGCATTCCTGGTAGGTGAAGGAAAAAATAGAGGGGCCAAAGATCTCCTCAAAACGGGGCAGAGGCAAGGCTTTAATATCCTGATTGCCCGGGAGAAAAAAGACAGGAAATGGCAGGGCAAGATGCCCTTGCAGTTGAGCACGGAAATGGGGATATGTTCTGGCGTCGAAGGCATTGCCCAGGTGGACGGCAAAATCCACTGGCTGTGCACGTAGTTTCCGGGCCAGCACCTTGAAGGCGCTGCTTCCTTCGGTATCGCCGAAGACGGCAAAGGAAAACTCCTCTTGCAGCTCGGCCTTCTCCAGGAGTGACCGTGTCTCGGCAAAATTGCCAAAGAGTGGCGGCAACGGTCTCCGGCTTTGTCTTTCACCGAGCACGGCAAAAATCTCAAAGCCAATGATTACCAGCAGAATCAGTAAAGTAAGACTCTTAAGGCCAATTTTGCGTGGTGTCCTTTTCCTTCCAAAGATCTTTCTCGCCATCTCCCTCAGTAACCCTGCCCCGCAGATTTTTTGAGCCCGTGTACGCACAAACTGCCAATACCATCTTTACCATCACAATCACCAAAAGGGTGTATTTTTTGCGAAATACTCTCCTCCCCCTAGCCATCATCGCCCCTGATTTCTGACTTTTTCTTCATACTACGCCTTGCTCAAGCACAAATTGATTATTATTATTATTTAAAACAATACTTATTACTAATTCCCAGATACGAGGTGACGATATGAAAGATGTCAGCAAGAGTGGCGGCTATAATTCCTTAGTCTGGATCCGCGATAAAGATGGTCAAGAGTATGCATGTCCCATTGATGCCTTCAAGGGTAATGTCAGTACCATTACTGAACTATCGGAGACCGAAAGGGCGCAATGTCTTAATGTCAACCTGCTCGTCGGAACTGAACGCTGGTAAACAAGAGTGCCAGCCATACAAAAGGCCCCCTTCTCCAACAGGAGAAGGGGGCCTTTTGTATGGCAAAACAACGGTGTCTTTTTTTATCAGGCAGACAGGGCCTTGAGAGCCGCCTGGTAATCGGGCTCCTGGGTGATCTCAGGAACCTGCTCCGTATAGACAACCTTGCCGTCCTTATCAACAATGACCACGGCTCGGGAAAGCAGACCGGCAATGGGACCATCGGCGATGGTTACCCCATAATCAGCACCAAAACCGGAGCGAAACACCGACAGCGGCACGACATTATCGAGGCCTTCAGCCCCACAGAACCGCTGATGGGCAAAGGGAAGATCTGCAGAGATGCAGAGGACAACGGTGTTGGCCAGGCTGCTTGCCTCCTGATTAAAGCGGCGCACGGAAGCCGCACACACCGAGGTGTCGATGCTTGGAAAAATATTAAGGACCAGGGTTTTCCCGGCAAAATCTTGAGCTGTTTTCTCAGAGAGGTCAGTGGCGGTCAGGCTGAATGCGGGGGCCTGCTTACCCTTGGCAGGCAAGGTGCCTACGGTCTGAAAAGGATTTCCTTCCAGGGTGATTTGAGCCATGGCTATTACTCCTTACTGGATATGTTATTAAAATAGTTTCTACCAGAGCATATGAACTCTTTGACAGAGAGTCAAGGCGTGTCCCTTTTCTTATGCTGCCATTGCCCTCTCATCATGATCATTGAGGGGAGATGGTCGGCCACCTCCCCTGCCACCATTAGCGACCCAAAATGGCGTCAACCTCTTCCTGGGTTAACACCTGGGCCACATAATTGCCGGCACCGATAATGTTTTCGATGTTCTGAACATAGGAGCGCAGATGATCCTTTGAACCATCAACAAGATGGGTGTACATGGTCTGCAGATCGGCCTCGTCGGTATATTCCAGGCCACATTCACCGGCACCGATCCCGTTCTCGGTCTCCACGATAACCTTGGGACAACCGACGATATCAAGCATGTCAAGCTCTTCGATAAAGGCCCCGACATAGAAGGCATCAAGAACGCTCTGAGCACCCCAGTTGGTCAGGATCTCAAATTTTTCAGTAAAATACCAGCCATACTCAGCGCCGGTGAAAACACCGATGCTCTCAGGCAGAAGATTGGCATCCGGATTCGGATCATCAATCCCATGTTTTGCAAGCATATCACGCACGGTATCCGTATGGGTCTGCTCGGAATTGTCACCAATATTTGCAAATACCGCCTCTGTGGGATATTGCTCGTTGAGAGTCATATAGACGTCACGGGCCAGCTTTTCCTCCTCACGCATGAATGTGAGATGGGTAGCCTCCCCGTTGTCAAGGTCTGCGGCGATACACAAGGTGGGGCCGGTCAGCGTCACAATTGCCAGGGCCAGAGTTGTCATTATTTTCTTCATTGTGGTTTCTCCTGTGTGGGTAGATTAACTTAGTAAAAATTATCAATACCAACTAAGATACCCTATTTTTTCCCTGCCGCAATATGGCAAATTGTCGCCTCTGACATTTATCCTGCCAGAACCCGCCTGGCAGATTGCCCATTGGTAATGTTCTTGCCTCACCACTAAGAAAATATGAAATTTCGCTGAAATCATATGCTATCCTTGAAAGAGATAGATATTATTCTCCTGAGCCATAGACAAGGGTAAGACTTGATGACCAACGAACCCGTGATCAGAAATACCTTCTATTGTCTGGCCCATGTTCCGGATCTGATACCTTATGGTTCAAAGCCGCGCCGGGAAATTGCCAGCAACCAGAAGCTCCGTGCAGAGATCATGGCTGCCGGCCGCAGCTACCCTGAGGCGCTTTCCTACCCCCCCAACCAGACCTTTATCGGCAATATCAGCCCTGAAGAGCTGGCCGAGATCCCCCGCCCCTGGTTTATACAGGGACACGATCAATCCCTGCTGGAGACGCTGAGACAGGGCCGGTTCGGGGAGATCATCAACCAGTCCACCTTTTACGGACTGCTGCGCCGGGCCGACATCCTTAAGCCGCCCCTCTTTTCCCTGCAGCCCGGCCAACAAACGGCCTTATCCTCCCACCCCCTCTTTCCTGAGCAACCAGCAGAGAACAACCATGACAACCAAAGTCCTCTGCTAACAGACCAGGGCCGAGCCAGCCTGCCCCTCTTTGACGGTGAACAGCTCATCGCCTCCTTCCAGGGCGATGAGCGGGCCGAGGGCCGGGATGACGAGAACCTTGCCCCCCATCACCTCCTGGAGAACCTCTGCACCAAGGCCTCCGCGGCTCTTGCCCTCAAGGGCCTCCTGGCCCGGGCGGGGATGTCAGCCGGAGATGTTGATTTTGTCATCAGTTGCGGAGAAGAGGCCTGCGGCGATCGTTACCAGCGCGGCGGCGGTGGTATGGCCAAGGCCATTGCCGAGATGTGCGGCTGCAGCCAGGCCTCGGGCCTCGACATCAAAAACTTCTGCGCGGCTCCAGCCTCGGCCATCGTCATGGCGGCTGCCCTCGTCCAGTCTGGTGTCCATGCGCGGGTGGTGGTGGTGGGCGGCGGTTCCCTGGCCAAACTGGGCATGAAATTCCAGGCCTTTATCGACCACGGTATGCCCATCCTTGATGATTGCCTGGCCTCCATGGCCTTCCTGATCACCGCCGACGACGGTAAGCATCCCATCATTCGCCTGGGCCCTGGGGCCATCGGCAAGGTCCCGGTGGGCGCCGGCACCTCTGATGAGGCGGTATTTCGCCATTATCTGCTGGGGCCACTGGCTGCCCTTGGTCTCAAGCTCACTGACATTGATCGCTTTGCCCCGGAACTGCAAAATCCGGAGATCATGGAGTTTGCCGGTTCCGGCGATGTGGCCCAAAAAAACTATCGCAAGATCGCAGCCATGGCCGTGCTGGCCCGGGAGCTGACCAAGGAGGAGATGCCAGCCTGGATTGCCCGAGTGGGCATGGTGGGCTTTGCCCCCACCCAGGGCCACATCCCCTCGGCGGTGCCCTATCTGGGCCATGCCCTGGAGGCCATCAAGGGCCACAAGCTGCAGCGGGTTATGTTTCTGGCCCGGGCCAGCCTGTTTCTAAACCGCTGCACCAATCTGATGGACGGGGTGTCTTTCATTTTGGAGGCTAATCCCGGCCGTGGTGCACGGCCAACCAAGCACTAAAATTTCAGGGAGGAAGCACATGATGCTGAAAGGGAAAAAGGCCATTGTCTTTGGCGAACGGGATGATATTGCCGGCAAAACTGTGGCCCGTTGCCTGCAGGCGGCCGGTGCGGAGGTGGTCTCTGAGTCCACCGCCTGCTTTGTCTGAACTGCCGCCGGCGCCGTAGGTATGGCGGAGCAGGAAGCAGTAAAGAGGCTGGCTGAGCAGTATGGCAGCACAGAACTTATTGTGGTTCTCGGCCTCAACCAGCTTAAGAATCTGCAGATAATGGCCCAGACCTTTCGTGATGGTGACCCGAGCTATGCCGGGCCCCTGGCCGGAATAGCCCTGGGCCTGGCCTCCTACCACATCCTGGAACTCAAGGAGGAGATCCCCATGGAGGTGTGGGAGGCAGAAATGGCCATGCATGAGCTGGAACTGGAGGACAATGTCCAGGATGAAATATGTCAGACCCTGGCGGCTTTGCGCCAGAGCTAACCCCAACTAATCGTCAAAAACGGTCTGCTCGGCGATAGGGCTCTGGAGAGCAAGCAGGGCCTTTTCCACCAGGCTGCGGCGCAGCTTCTTTTCCTGATCTGCCGCCAGACTGGGGTCGCCAAAAGGATGAGGGATGGCAATGGTGGGCACGATACGGTTGGCCCCCACGGTGAGCGAGATGGGGACAATGGAGCAGCAATGCACCACCGTGAGCCCGGCC
>JBFFNX010000060.1:0-13718 GCA_041562995.1 Desulfurivibrionaceae bacterium | reverse complement strand
TATTTGATGAGCACAAACACTGCATCCTCACCAACTTCCCCACAAAAGACGTGCCTTGGCCCCATGACCAAAAAATGACGCTGGCCCACAAAAATTATTTTTCCTGGTCATCACCCCTCCTCACCACAACAGGTACGCCGGTGGCTCATCTCGTCGTGGCCGTTGAGGACACCTGGTTTATAGCGGCGAGCAGGCGGCTCATTGCCAGTAACTCCTGGCCCTTTGTCGGCTTCATCGCCCTCTCCATCTTCCTCTACACCTTCCTAAAACAACGCATTTTTAACAAGATAAACAAAATCATCACCATTCTGCGTCAAGTGGCCGACAATAATACAAATCTGCATCTGCGCGTTCCTGTCTTAAGAAAAACCAACGCTGATCAGTATGATGAAATTGATCAGATGTGCCAGGACTTTAACCGGATGATGGATCACCTGGAAGACTCCTATAACCAGGTGCTCACTGCCCGCCAAGATGCGGAAGCAGCCAATGCCGCCAAGAGTGACTTCCTTGCCAATATGAGCCATGAAATCCGCACTCCCATGAATGGCATTCTCGGTCTCACTGATCTTGTTCTCGACATGGATCTCAACAAAGAACCGCGCAAGATGCTGGCCATGGTCAAAAAGAGCGGTGAACGGCTGATCACGGTTATTAATGACATTCTCGACTTTTCCAAAGTTGAGGCTGGCAAGATGGAACTCGACAATATTGGTTTCAGTCTCCGGGAAATAGCCTTTGAAACCATGAAGCTCCTCGCCCTGGGTGGCCATGAAAAAGGTCTGGAAATGATGTGCAGGGTTGATCGTGATGTGCCGGATCTCTTCAAAGGCGATCCGCTTCGCATTCGCCAGGTCCTCATTAATCTCATTGGCAACGCCATTAAATTCACCAACCAAGGCTCTGTCTCTCTGCTTATCACGAAAGCCGCGCCAGCCTTGCGCACGGATGAAATGGGCAGTGACCACTTTCCTGTGCATTTCGTGCTCAGCGATACGGGAATTGGCATCCCACCGGAGAAACAGCAGCTGATATTCCAATCCTTTAAACAGGCCGAAGGGTCAACAACCAGGCGTTATGGCGGCACAGGACTGGGGCTGAGCATTTCCGCCAAGATGGTTGCCCTTATGGCTGGCAAAATCTGGGTGGAAAGCCCCCCAGGCCCTGGCTCGATCTTCCACATGGTCATACCGCTCAACAGACTGGATGATAATCAGCCCCCGCCTCCGCCCGCGGAACTCAACGGCCTTCGCGTTCTCGTCTTTGACCCAAGCCCCCAAAATTTAGGTGCTATCTCTGAGCTGCTCGAGGATGCCGCCTGCCTGGTCGTGCCGGCATCCACATCAACCGAGGCGGTTGCGCTGTTCAAAAAAGAAACTTTTGCAGCAGTGGTTCTTACCATGCCCGAGGGGCTTGATTGTCAAACCAAGGAGCTGATCTCCTTGGCAGCTGGCCAAAATTGTCGGCTGGTGCCCCTTGTCCGGAAGCTTGACCTGGCAATCTTCCAGGGCCTGGCGGACCAGAATATTTCGGACATTCTGATGATACCGGTAAGCGAGGCCGAACTTTACGCCGCCTTAACAGGCAGCATGGAAGAAGAGAGAGACTCCCAGCCAGAACATCCCCGGGAAGACATTGATTACAGCAATGTCTTCATCCTGCTGGTTGACGATGAGGAGATAAACAGAATTTTCGCAGCAACGCTTCTGGCCAATGAAGGCTTCCAGGTGGTGACTGCCGGCAATGGCCAAGAGGCAGTTGATGCCTTCAAAAAACAACAGTTTGACCTGGTCCTGATGGATATTCAAATGCCGGTGATGGACGGCCTGGAAGCCACAGCCCTGATCAGGGCGTTTGAAAAAAGGCATGACAGACACACACCCATCATTGCCCTGACTGCCCATGCCATGTCTGAAGATTGCCAAACTTTTTTACAAAAAGGCATGGATAGCTATATCAGTAAGCCGGTTAAATCCGCCATCTTGGTTCAAGAAATTCGCCGGATCTTGGCTATTTAAGGCCCGCCCCACCTCCACCGCACTGCTTCTAGCCTGTTACGGCGAACTCTTTTTTTTAGCGACCATATTGCCGTGCGCCGAGCCCCGCAACAGCGCCGAGCCCTTGGGCGGGCTTCACAGGCCTTCTTCTCACTGTCCAGACTTTCCGCAGTTGCGCAAAACACCCCCGCCTAAACGTTTCGCCTAGATGTTTTTTAAACACTCTGCCAATTGTTGAGACCGGCAAGGTGCCGTAAATTATGCCTCAACACTGAGGGAGATTTTGAAAGATTTTTAAACTCGAGGGGCGCTGAACATAATGGAACAAACCGCAATGACATATGTTTCTAAGCCATCAGCTTCTCATCCTGTTGCAGGACAAGTACAAGCCAGAAAATCGGAGCGTTTCCTGCTCCGGCGTGGATTTGTCGCCTTCAGCTCCAGCAACTTTTGCGAAATACGTGACATCAGCAAAACCGGTATTGGACTTCAGTATCTGGCCCATAAGGGTTCTGACTGTGAGGAGATGAGCGAAATTAACCTCCTTAACAATCTTGAAGGATTTCTGCTCGGCCAGATCCCCTGCAAGATTGTTTATGTAAAGGACATTGAGCCTTCAGGGCAAAATGGCCAGTCTGTTATTCGTAAAATTGGCCTGCAGTTCATCAACATTTCAGCTAATCAGCAAGAGCAGATTGATGACCTGCTTGCCCGCTTCTCTAAGGAGAAGATTAGCATTCATTAACTGATCAACACCACTTACTTTGTGCCCCCAGGGTGGGACTGTCACCCGTGCAAGCTTTACCGACAGTCCTGCCCTTTTTTTTTTGCTTACTCCCCCCCCTCATTTCTCGGCCGTCACTTTTTTTTTGACGCCTCACGTTTTTTTCTTTGCTGATGTCCTGGCCAGCTTTTGCTTTTCGCAAAATGTTCCCGCCCCCAGAGGCTCTTGCTGTCACGATATTTGCCGCGCACTTCTCCAGCACCGCAACATACTGCCAAGAAACCAATGGCATATTGCCTCATTGCCTCATTGCCAAAACTAACCCGAAAATCAGCCAGCTCTCCTTATCCCAAAAGTCCCACCAGAAAAAGGCTGAAAAAGGGGAAATAGGTAATCAGCAGCAGAGTGACCAATAAAAGAAGGAGAAAGGGAAACGTGGCGCTATAAAGCTGGACCACTGGCTTGTTGAAGCGGTAGGAGGCCAAAAAGAGATTGAGGCCCACCGGCGGGGTGCAGTAACCAATCTGTAGATTGGTGAGAAAAATAATGCCCAAATGAACAAGGTTGACCCCGTAGCCCTCGGCGATGGGGACAATCAGGGGCACAACCAGAACCAGGGCAGAAAAGATATCAAGCATGGAGCCGACAATGAGCAGAAAGACATTAAGCAGCAGCAGAAAGGTGTATTTGCTGGAGATATACTGCTGAATAAACTCAAAGAGACGGGTGGGAACCTGCAGGTCCACCAGATAATTAGTGGAGGCCATGGAAGCGGCCAGAATCACCAAAATGCCGCCAAAGAGCATCATACTCTGGGTCATGATGGCCGGCATCCGTGCAAAGGACACATCCCGTTTGATAAAGACCTCAACGACAATAACATAGAGGGCCGTTACGGCGGCGGCCTCGCCAGCCACAAAAAAACCACCGTAAATACCGCCCAGGACTATCACCGGCAGGGGCAGTTCCCAAACGGCCTCGTGGAGGCCGCCAATAATTTCCGCCTTTGTTGGCGCTTGATATTTGCCCTTGGCCGCCGGACTTTTTATGATGCTGTATCCCACCAGCAGGGCAAGCATGAGCAGCCCCGGCAGGATCCCTGCCAAAAAAAGCTGATCAATACGCGATTCTGAGATGACACCATAGAGGATGAGGGGCAGGCTGGGGGGAAAGAGAAGTCCAAGGCTGCCTGACGACGTTATCAACCCCAGTGAAAATTTTTCAGAATAGTTGTCTGCCAGCAGGGCAGGCATGAGCAGCCCACCCAAGGCAAAAATCGTCACCCCTGAGGCGCCTGTAAAGGCAGTAAAAATAGCGCAGACCACCAGGGAAACCACGGCCAGCCCCCCTGGCATCCAGCCCAACAGTAACTGAGAAAGGCGCAGCATGCGTTGGGGGGCCCCGCTCTCAGAAAGCAGGGTGCCGGCAAAAATAAAGAGGGGTAATGACAGCAGCAGCGGGGTATCGGCCAGCCGCGACATCTCGATAATAACCACCGAGATATCGATCCCCTCGCTATAGAAAGAGAGCAGGGCCAGGGCAGAGATGATGATAAAAAGGGGCGTGCCGAGCAGGGCCAGAAAAAAAGTGATGAGCTTAAGAAAGGTCACATCCACATCCCCACTCGTGCCTTCTGCCGTTCTTTTTTACCGAGCAAAACGAGAAGATCAGTAACACCGGAACTCAAAAACCGCAGGGCAATCAGCACAAAGGCCAGGGGAAAAACCAGGTTCCAGCACCAGACCGGCACCGAAAGAAGGAATGAGGCACCGGATTCGGCCTCATTGCGGACAAAAATGATGGCCGCATAGGAAAGTCCTGTGGCGACCAGAAAGGAAAAAAAATCAAGCAGACATTTGAGCCAGGGCTGGAGATAGAGCGGCACCAGGTACGAAACAATGTCCAAGGCGATGTGTTTACCCTTTTTTGTGGCCAGGGCCGCGCCAAACATGCCGCTCCAAAGCACGAGATAGCGCAGACACGGATCGGCCCACAGAAGCCCTCCGGAAAAAAAAGTCCGCAGGACAATCTGCAGAATTGCCAGGATGATCATGACGGCTAAAAGCAGACAGAGAAAGCCTTCTTCAAGTATCTGGAGAATTTTCCCGGTTTTCTTGATAAAAATAGTGAAGGTCATGCCTTACCCAACCATGTTTTCTGATCGAATCAGCGCCGCAGGCCATACTCCGGCAGCCAAGGGTGTTGACCGTGCCTGCCGCAAGGCCGGATTAATGCCGATTTTCTTTGAGAATGCGTATGGTTTCTTCATAGATACCTTCAGAAAAGGCCTTGCCCTTCATCAGAATGACCGCTTCATCGCGCTTGATCACCAGCTCCACAAGGGCTTCCGGGGTGGGCTTGACAAAGACCACGCCATTGTCTTTAAGCACGGCCACCGAATCAAGGTTGCTTTTCCTGGTATCGTCCAGCAGTCCCTTAAAATGCCGGGCCGCAGCCTCTCTTACCATGTCACCATAGTGAGGAGGCATACTGGCAAATTTTTTCTGATCAACGAGAAAGGCGCCGTAGGCATAGCCAAACGGGACATCAGTGACAAACTTCGCCTTGGTAAACCATTGCAAAACAATGGAACCATAGAGTCCGTTAAAGACGGTATCGATCATCCCGGTCTGCAGAGAGGTGAGAACATCGGGGATGGTGAGGGGAATAGGCGACACCCCGATAGCTGCGAAAAATTCCGAACTAACCGGATCATCCTCAGGGATCCAACATTTGCCACCCTGAAGCTGGGCCATGTTGGTGATGGGTGAGGTGGACATGGTATAGACAAAGCCGACCTCGGTGAAGGCCAGAAATTCTAAGCCCTTCTCAGCAAAGGACTTTTTAAAAGAAGGCTCCAGCCCCTTGTGGACCCGGTCAACCTCGTCATAGGAGCGAAAGAGAAAGGGAATACCCATTACCCTGAAATCCGGCACCACAGCGCCAATACCGGTCATGGTAAAACCGCCGCCGTGGAGCTGCCCCACCTGCATCTTGCGGTACATGGCCCGGTCATCCCCCATGGAACCTCCGAGGTATACCCGAAAACCAATATCGCCGTTGCTCTTCGTCTCCACTTCCTTGACAAAATCGCGAAAACGCTGGGCCCACACACTGCCATCCGGAGCCACCGAGGCCACCTTGAAGAGGTATTTCGGGGCAGCAAAGCAAACCTGCACACAAGACAGGACCAGAAGTATAATGAAAAGCTGCACCCCGCGTAGCCTGATACTCATAAAAAAACCCCTTAGACACTCTGTCAAAAAGAATCCCGCCGAAACCGCACAGCGAGGATGAGACACGATAAGCCACTATGCTTTTTCCCAGCGGCAGAGGGGCTTATCCTCCCGAAGAAGGTCCTAAAAAAAAGACCCGCTCTGCCGCGTTAGAAATAAAGTTCCATCTCTTGGAGAAGCTGAACGGCCTGGCGTTTGGCCACCTGATTAGCCAGATAGAGATCAGGCCTGTTTTCCAACTCAAAATCAAGGACCTCTTGCAGGAGGCTCCTGTACAATTCGAGATCAAAAACAGTACGGGCATAACTCTGGGCATAGGCAACCTGAGTGGCAAGAAGTTGGCGGTTACTTAATTCCAGGGCCCGCCTGAAATGGTATTGGCTCAACTCCGGCTTGCCACCCAGCATGGCTGATCGTGAGCCGTAATACATACCAAGAAAGAGGTGGGCGCTGCCATGATAAAAACCCTCATCAAGCTCAATAACCCGCAGCATGATCTGTTCAACCCGGAGAAAATCGCTGAGCGCGGCCGGGGCACCGCCTTGATATTGGAGCCAAACCGCCCAGCCATAGGCGCCCCAGAAAAGGGAAGGCACATCTGCCCTGCCGTATTTCTTAAGATTCTGGCGCATGGCATCCACCGGCACCTTGCGCCCCTTGCAGAGCTCGGCCTGGACAAGGAGACTGAGCCCATACTCTCTGGCCTTTTCACTGAGCACCCGGGCCCGTTCCTGCCGACCACAGACATCAAGGGCTGCGGTATAGGCGCCATAGGCCTGGGTGGCAGTAATCAGCAGCTTGCGATTCTCTGGCTCCGAGGCCAGCATACTGTCGATCATCAGCAAAAAGGAAGGGGCACCCTCACAGACAAGATCAACATCCTTCTGTTGCTGGAGGTTCTCCACCGTGGGGCCAACCATCCTGGTCATGACCAGCGAGGCGCAGCCACTCAAAAAAAACAGGGCGCCAAACGCCACCAATATTCCTTGTATTTTCCACTTCATAAACATCTTTCCACTATATCGGGGCCATGGAAATTCTGTCAAGCAGAGCCGAAAAAGATGCCGGAAAAAGCATCCTTTGCCTCCCTGCCGATCCGGAGACCGGGCAAGGGAGTTATCTGAGTCGAAGTTAGGCCGACAGCTCGCTTTTCTCGTCAAAGACAAATCGAAAGGAAAAGGAATCTTCTTCAGACTTGAAACGGGTGGCATAGGGCACTGTCTTCAAAATATGGACCATCGGGTCATTAAACTTCAACACCTCGCCCTCAAAACCCCGCACCCCCTTTTCCTTGGCGATGTCAATGAGCTTAGAGACCATATGACTGGTAAGCCCCTGGTTGCGGAATTTCTCGGCCACGGTAAAGGCGATTTCCGCCATATTGGTGGCCCGATTTAAATAATAGGAGCCAATGGCAACAATCTGCTGATTCTCCTCATCACCCACCAGTCCGACCATGGCAAAGACCGTCTCGTAATCGACATTTACCGTATGCTGGGTCTCATGATGGCTGAAGGTACTCTTGGGGGCGAAGAAGCGCAGCTTGCGGTCTTCAACAGCAAGTTCATAATAGAGATCCTGGAGCAGACGTTCATCCGTGGTTTTCACCGGCCTGAACAAGACCTTACCCTTACCGCTGGTCTGGAAATGCCACTCATACTGGTCAGGGTAGAGCACCACGACACCGTCCTGGGTCAGGGGCAGGATCTGGTCCTGATAGACAAAATTGAGGCGTTTCGCTTCGACCAGCAACTCCATCCTGAATTTGGGGTGGGCAATGCCGATCATCAGCAAAACCCTTTCCCGGATACTCTTGCCGTGCAGGAACGCCACGCCCCACTCAGTCACCACATAATGCACCTCGCTGCGTGGAATAACGACGCCGGAGGCCGGCGCCAAGGTGGCGACAATGCGGGAAGTTTTGCCGTCGTGGGTGGTGCTTGGCAGACAGATAATGGGTTTGCCCCCCTTTGACAGCGCCGCCCCCCGCGTAAAATCTAGCTGACCACCGACGCCGCTGTAGATCTGGGCGCCGAGACTATCGGAGTTGACCTGGCCGGTAAGGGAGACGGACAGGGCGGCATTAATGGAGACCTGCTTGGTATTTTGGGCAATATTGACGACATTATTGATATGACTGGTGGGCTGAAACTCAACAAAGGGATTTTCCCGCACATAATCATAGAGGCGTTGCGAGCCCATGGCAAAAGAGGTCTGGATATGGGGGTGGTGGCTCTTGCGACAGGTGACAACGCCCTCCTCAACAAGGTCAATCACCGAATCGGAAATAACCTCGCTAAAAATCGCCAGATCTTTTTTATCCTTGAGATACTCCAGGGTGGCGTTGGGGATAGTGCCGATACCGAACTGCAGGGTGGAACCGTTTTCAATGATCCGGGCACAGAGGCGGCCGATCTTCTTGGTTGTTTCATCCGGCGGCGGATAGTGAAACTCGAGGAGGGGCGACTCCGCATAGACAAACGAATCAATATCGGCGAAACGGACATAGGAGTCGCCATTGGTCCGCGGCATCAGGGGATTAATCTGGGCGATGACCATCTTGGCATGGTCAAAGACCGTACGGTTGATATCGACATTGATGCCCAGCGAGCAGAAACCATACTTGCCCGGCGGACTCACCTGCAGCAAGGCCACATCTATACGCAGCCGGCCGGATTTGATCAGTTGGGGGATATCTGAAAGGGAAATGGGGATATAATCGGCCTTGCCTTCATTGACGGCCTGGCGGATTGTTTGCCCCACAAAAAGGGCCTGATGCCGATAATGGGAGGGTTCAACATCGTCAAAGAATTTATTGCCGGACAGGGTGAGGAAATGGATGATTTCACAATCACTGAAACTATTTTTGCGGAGGACGAGCTGCTCCGTCAAGATGGTGGGTTCGCTACAGCCAGAGCCAATATAAATCCGGGAACCGGGGCTGATTAAGTCGGCTAATTTCTCTGGCGCTATTTCTCGGTCGCTGCTCTTGAGCCGCCAATCTTCACTCTCCATAAAAAAACCCCCGGTTAGGTATTGTTACGGATAATGATACCAGATAGCCGGCCAAATTTTAATGGTTAAATTGCGGTGTCACCATTATCATGGTTGCCTTTTTTCGCCTCGGAATAACGGCCGCAGCGGTCATTCCAGAAGGAGACGGCCTTAGCATCCCGATGGAGGCGGAGCACCGTGCACTCCTCCTCGCATTTGCGGCAGGTGAAGCTATCCACCGTAAAATCCCTTTTGAGCAGCTCAAAGCCCTGAAAGGGGGGGCGCTCACCCGGGGCCTTAGAGGCATAGATCGCCGCGCCATAGGCGCCCGCCACCCCGTAATAGGGAAAAACCTCAATGGCATGACCGGTCTGTTTTTCAAACTCTCTGACGATCCCCTTGTTGGCGGCCACGCCGCCCTGAAAGACCACCGGCGCCAGGATCTGCTTACCGCGTCCCACCGTGGCCAGATAGTTGCGGACCAGGGATTGGCAGAGACCGGCAACAATGTCGTTGCGCCCCACGCCGATCTGCTGCTTGTGGATCATATCGGTTTCGGCAAAGACCGTGCAGCGTCCGGAGATGGAGGCGGGGCTCTCCGAGGCCAGGGCCATCTCCCCCATGTCTTCCACCCGCATCCCCAAGCGACCGGCCTGCTGGTCAAGAAAGGAGCCGGTGCCGGCAGCGCATACCGTGTTCATATTAAAATCAATGGCCATCCGCTCGCGGACAATGATGATCTTCGAGTCCTGGCCGCCGATCTCGATAATGGTCTGGGCGTCCGGGGCAATGGTCAGGGCGGCCAGGGTGTGGGTGGTGATCTCATTTTTGACCAGATCGGTGCCGATCAGCTTGGCGGCCAGCATCCGGCCGCTGCCGGTGGTGGCGGCGGCCAGGACCTGAAACTCCCGGGGATCGCCTTCAATCCGGGCCATGACCTGGCGGATGGAACGGATCGGATCACCGTTGGTGCGGAGATAGACATGGTCGAGTACCGCACCGCTGTCAGCGGCAAGCACCACCATCTTGGTGGTTACCGAACCGACATCAATGCCGAGATAGACCGGCACGGCCTTTGGGCTAACTAGTGGTGATTCCATCTATCACATCCAAAAAAGCTTCCAGACGGGTGAACACATGCTCGCGCTGGCTATGCTCGTCACCCACCAGGACCATCATGGGAATTTTCTTGTCTAATTTCTTATGTAAACTCATGAGCTCAATGCGCACCAAGGCGTCCACCCCGCAGTTGAAGGAGAGCAGATAGATAATGCCGGCCGGCTCAAACCCTTCGGTCAGATGCATGAAGGCCCCGAGACATTCCCGGGCCCCGCGCCAGTACATGGTCTTGGCGTAATAATCATTTCTGGTCGCCACCTGGTCCAGGGTCGGGAAATCGATATCCTGGGGGGTGATAACACCATAGCCCTGGCCATTGAGAATGGCGGGGATGCCCATATTAAGATGGGGATCCTGAACCATATAGGCCCGGCCGATGAGGGCAATGCTCTTGGCATAGGGGCCAAGCTTGGCGGTCAGCTTGGCGGCCCTATCATCAGCACTCTCCGGCTTAGGGAACTCAGTACTGAAGGTCGGGACGCTGTTGCCCAGCAAGGCCTGGATCAGTTCAACACGCACCCTCTCCTCATCAGTCCTATTGCTGATCTCCACCACCGTATCAATGATGGCCGTCTCTTTTCCCGGACCGGCCAAACGGTCGCGGTTCAAGGCCACCAGGTCAGGGAAGGCCCGGAAATTGGGACAGAGCAGATGGCCATCAAGGCGGACCAGACGGGGGATGAGGAGCCGATCCACCTCAGGAAGCAAGGCCATGGCAGTGCGGATCATCTTTTTAAAGGGAAAGCAGGCATCCCCTTCGGAAAGGGGGATGTCCTGGTAGCCACCCCGAGCGGATCCGGAGCCATGGCAAAACCGGACATCCGGCAGCAGCTGGGTAATATCCTGCTGCAGGCGCCGAACCCACTCAAGGCTGAGTAACTCTATGGGGAGACCTATTTTCATCATGACCCTTGTTAGAGTAAATGGCCCGAACGCTTCATATGCATGATATCGACAAAGGCCTCGATCTGGGTGTCGATCCGCAGGCCCATATCCTTCCGGTCCAGGGGCAGAGTGAGGACGGGGATGCCAAGCTCGGTGGCCACGGTGGACAGTACACTGGCAGCGGTTGTTTCCGGCATGCAGGAGAAGGGATAGACATGGACCACGCCGTCATAATCCCTATTTTTGGCCAGCACCGTCTCAGCCACCGAAAAATTGCACTCGGCCCCCACATCATATTTGAGATAGGGCACCGCAAGCGCCATAAGCTCTTGACGCTCCTTGAGCAGTCCCCGGTCCAGACGGGAACCGCGGCGGATATGACCGCTGAAATAGGAGGAACGCTCCACCTCCACGCCCTGATGGCCGAGGCGCTGCTCGATATTCATATTAATGGAGGGCTCCATCACCGTATAGACCTCACCCACCATCATCACCTTCAGGGGCTTACGCCCATGCGCCTTAATATCGACGAGGCCGGCAACGGCCTGTTTGCCGGCCCTTGAAATGGCCAGCAGGCTGCGGGCCTTGTCCAGGGCAGCCAAGGACGTTTGCAGCCAGCGTTCCACCTCCAGGGGGTGGACGGCCACGGCCCGTTTCTTGGCAGCCGCCCCCTCCAGATATTCGCACCACCGCATCTTGCGCCAACCAATCATAATGGCCCGCGGGAAACGGAGGAAATTGGCGATGGTCAGCTCTTTACGCAGCTCCTTGGTCTCATCATGGTTTTGGAGAAAGGATTGCCAGCTGAAGATGCCGGGGATGGTGAGCCAACGGAATTCATAGCCCAGATCAGTCAAAATCAACTTGATGGTGCGGTCATAAAGCCCCAGGCGGCAAGGCGGGCCACTGCCCACCATGACGATGGTGTCGGCACCGGCATCCAGGGCCTCAATGAAATTGCCCAGGATGATCTTCAGGGGCAGGCAGACTGATTCGTTGGTATGAAATTCCCCAAGCTCCCTGGTCTTGTCGGTGGTGGGCGGTGGCAGAACATAGGGAATTCCCGCCTCTTCGGCAATGGCCTTGCAGAAGATATACATGCTGCCTAAATGGGGGAAGGTAACTTTCATAGCAGCTCAAACATACCTTTACGTAAGGAAACTCCAAGCGATACGGGATATACAGACAAGATGGCATGGCCTCTGCTGAAAAAACTACCAATAAAATAATGAATGCGCCCTAAACAATTTCAGCAATAACCAAAAGGCAGCTCTTCTCCTGAGCGCAGAGCTGCCGTCCCGCTTGAGGACAAGGGCCCCATAAATCTCGGCGGCTAAAGGGCTTTGCCAATATAAAATATATGGTATATTCTCGGCCACAACCGTAGTCGTACACCTTTATTTTTTATTATATTTGTTTTCCTGGACCACAAACACTTTCGACGCCACCACGATCTTTTTAGCAAACCAGCTCTGTTTTCGTTCGCCAACCTCACAGGTGTCCTGTTATGAACATATCTCCAAAAAGCCTTCTGCTGCTGCCCCTTTCCCTTATTTTTTGCACCCAGGTGCTGGCCCAGGAGCCCACGGTTTCCCTGCAAAAAGAGACGCCGTCGGTTCTTGCGTGCAAGGAGCAAAAATGGGGGATCGGCTTTGGGGTGCGGATGGCCTCCATCCCCTTTAAGGGTGATGACTCCACCCTCCACGACTTTATCCCGCTGCTCTATTTCGAGGATGAACATCTCTTCCTCGATGGCCTTGAGGGCGGGGTCAAGCTGCTGAGCCGGGAAGACTGGCAATTGCGGCTCCTGGCCCGCTGGCGTTTCTTCGATGTGCCAGATGACGATTATGATGCCCAGATCGACACCGATGTCCTCGACTGGGGCCTCCAGGTCCATTATCAACCAGACAAGGGCCCCCTCTATTTTGAGGTGGACTTCATGGCCGACGAGAGACAGCGCCTGTCGTCAAACTGGCGCGCCGGCCTGGAGATAAACGGTGGCCCTGTCACCTTGAGTCCCTATGCCGGTCTCCGTTTCAAGAGTTCGCGCTTCAACGACTATTATTACGGCCTGAGTATGGATGATATCGGCGCCGGCATGGATGTCATCGTCGGCATTGAGGCCAAGTACCATCTCTTTGACGATGTCTTTTTACTCGGCTCAGTGGAGGCCACCTGGCTCGACAGTAATGCCCGGGGCTCCTTCTATGTCGAGGATGATTTCCAGGAAAATATCTTCCTCGGCATCAGCTACCAAAACGGCAGCAAAACCCTATGTAAATCGGCCATTGATGCCAAACCATACGTCCGCCTGGCCCATGGCTGGGCCACCCCCTCTGATCTCAGCGACATCATCGCCTTTAAACGCGAACGCGATTACGACAACAACCAGCTCACCTCCATCTTCTACGGCCACCCCCTGGCCGATGACCTTTTTGGCGCCCCCATCACGACCTATCTCACGCCGGGCTTTGTCTGGCATTGGAATTCCGGGGTCCAGGAGTCAAGCCAGGAATTTGTCCTGGCCTTTAAGAGTTATTACACCTTTGACTGGCCCTTCACCTGGCGTTTCGGGGTGGGCGAAGGTCTGTCCTATGCCGCCGAGGTCAGCTATATCGAGCAGATAGAGATGGATGACAAGGAAATTGAGGCCAGCAAATGGCTCCTCTTTCTCGACTTCTCCCTTGATCTTGACCTGGGTGAAGCCCTGCGCATTGACGCCCTTAACGATGTCTGGCTCGGCTACTCCATCCACCATCGTTC
>JBFFNX010000059.1:0-13844 GCA_041562995.1 Desulfurivibrionaceae bacterium | reverse complement strand
CTCTCTCTGCTCGCCGCCAGCCAGAATCAAGCTTGCCTCCGAGACAAGGGTAAAAAAACTGGTTAAGGAAAAATATTGTGGATCAGGAGTAACGATGACGGCCAGGGGGGCATTTGTACAATTTTCTATGCCAAAACTCCCATCAGCAAGGACATCAGGGCCTATCTTGCCCAAATCTACACAAGAAGGCTTGAGGGCAAAAGAGGGTTTGATCCGGCTGAAAACAACCGGCACCGTATGAAGTGCCCCAGAAATAGCATCAAAAAATTCCAGGCCCGGGCCATCATAGCCGTTAAGAAGATCCGCTCCCATCTTCCCAGGAGCAACAACCCGGACCTTGAAGACATTGGCGGAGACCTGTTCCAGGGCGATATTGCCCTGGACATCGGGGAGGACTTTGGCTTCAAGTTCGACCTTACGGCCATCTTTGGCTGCCAGAAAAATATTCTTCTCCGGCTCATCATCCCCAAGGGCGCAGCCCAAATCGAGCTCATCATAGGAACAGGAGAGCTCCACCGAGGGATCGGGGGCCCTTGCCTCCCGCTTTTGAGGGGGTACTGAGGTGACTGTTACCAGGAAACCACAGGCATCACAACGAAACTGCAGGCGACCATTCTCATCACCGCCCTCTTTAATAGAGTGCTTTTTGCCGCAATCCTCACAAAACACTAACATGGCATCACTTACACTCAGTCTTTAACCGATAGTTCCTGGCGCATGGCCTGCATCTCCCGAGAGAGAATCTCACGAACCTCGGAGAGAATTTCCTGTTTTAATTTCTGGGTCTCGGCGCTTTCGCCTTCGGCACTCGGGAGTTCTAATTCCTCAATACTTTCTGCTAAATCGCCCTCCTGTCTCTTAACCGCATCAAGGCGCTTTTCAAACTCAGCAACCACCAGCTCGTGCCAATCTATAAAAGAGGCGACAGCCTTAGAGGCATAGGTGGTCTCGACACCTCCCTCGCTGGCCAAAAGATCTTCGAGACTTTCCGTGATCATTTTCAGGCAGGCCATGGACTCGGAAATCACCTGGGATTGCTCCCTACCAATATGATGAATTACCGTGTTCAGGAAGTTGAGATGGATAAGGGCCACATTATTTGCAGCTAGCTTCTCGGAGAGGGTAGAAATCTCGGCATCAACCCGCTCAAGGAGCTGGTCATCCACCTCCCATTCCACGGAGAGCAGAAGTTTCTTGAGTCCGGCAACTGCAGCAGCTGGGCCACTCTCCGCTGGAGGTGCTGGCACAGCCTCTGCGCTCTTTGGCGGTATTTCCAGGTCAAGGGCTTCTTCAACCTCTGGACCAGCTGCCTCGGGTTCTTCCTCGCCAAACAAATCATCAAGGGCGAAATCAACCTCATCGACACCCTCACCAGGGCCACTCTCTTCTAGAGACGCAGCAGCCATTTGAGGGGCGGCAATTTCTTCTTCGCCGGGAGCAAAGAAATCATCTAAGGCTGACTCCATCTCGGGAAAATCGGCAGCTTCAGTTCCAACTATTTCTTTTTTAGCTGGTTCGTCATCAACCTTGAAGATGTCGAGTTCACTGTCTTCAACATAATCAAGCTCCACAGCTATCTGGCCGTCGCCACTTTCCAGCCCGGGCGCCTCTTCAGCATGGGCGTCATCCTCCAGACTAAGCTCCAGACGATCCTCACCGGCACCCGTCTCGATCTCCTCGCGGGCCGTCTGATCAAGATCAAGAACATCATCGCTATCCTCATCAAGGGCACTTAGATCAAACTCTTTGTCTGCTTTCTTAGCGAATGCCCCAGGGGCAGGCACGTCATCTTCAAAGAAATTATCAAGGAGTTCATCTGCTTCGGAAAACTCATCCTCAATATTTCGATCAGCTTCAATTTCAGTCCCCTCATCTTTATTATAGGCAGCCTGTACCGGTGGAGGGGCAGGCCGGGACTGGGGAGGCGGTGAAGGCTGCGCAGGCTCCTCTACCTGGTCGGGAGGCTCCGCCTGAACCATTTCGTCAAGCATGGAATCAAAGATAGAGTCGGTGGAATGGTCTTCCTGGTCATTAAGCAAACGATTAATGGTGGAGGGCTGTTCTTTTTCGACCACTTCTGCTTGGATCGCGGCAACTTCTGGTTCGGGTACTTTTTCTGGTTCAGGTTCAGGAGCGGGGGCATACTTTGTTTTGCCTGTGGCCACCGCATTTTTCAGCTCATTATAGGCCTCGACATGTTCCATGACCTTCTTTGTCTGCTGCTCGTCATCAGTGGGATTCACCACTAAATCCTCGAGACTGTCGAAGACCGCACGCAGCATAGGAAAGGCTCCAGGATTACCCTGCTCCTTGGTGGTGGCGATATACTGACTAAGGGCACCCAGGATCTGGAGGTAAATCATATAGATCTTCTGCCCTTGCCAGACAGCCCGCAGCGCAGAAATTTCCTTATTTAAAATGCCGATATTTTCATCAGAGATTTCCCAATCAATATTGAGAATTGCCGATTTTAGCATTTCCAGAATGTCAACGGTCTTGGCTGAATCTTGGGCGGACATGAATAAACGCTCCTACAACAATTCTTTTTTGAATGAAACCATGGTCAGAGAGATGGCTTTTTTCAAGGTATTAACAACATTGTAGCCAGTTACCGCACTGGCCTGAAAGAAGGGCAGATTGAGACCACTGTTAAGATCCGCCTCCAATGTCTCAACATCAAGAAGAGGAATACCCTCCTCGGCAAGATCCACCTTATTATATTGAAGTACCAGGGGAATTTTGGAGATATCCTTATTCATGGAGGCCAGATTCTCTTTCATCTGGTTAAAGGAGCTGATGTTTTTCTCCCTCATCTCCACCTGGGAATCAGCGACAAAGACAAGGCCATCAACCCCCTTTAAAACAAGCTTTCTGGTGGCATTATATTTGACCTGCCCAGGCACGGTATAGAGCTGAATCTTGATATCAAAACCCTTAATCTTTCCAATATCAACAGGAAGGAAATCAAAAAACAGAGTTCTATCGCCATGGGTTTTGATGCTGACCATGTCTGTTTTTATACGTTCCTTGAACTTGGTATTGATGTAATCGAGGTTTGTGGTTTTGCCACCGCGGCCAGGCCCGTAATAAACGAGTTTGACCAGCACCTCCTGTTTCTTGACATTTACAAATCCCAAAGGCTACCTCACCATAAAAACATTTCCACCTGCAAAGCAGGCTTTTTTTAATACTCTGTAGTCTGCCACATTTCTTTAATTTTATCGATAACTTCTGTTGTCTTTAGGCGCAAGAAGCCTAAGGACACATCATTACCGAAAATAGTGATTAACAGGATATCGTCATTGATCTTACTGAAATGAATCGACTCATCCTCACCCTTGTGAAAATGGAGAGAAAATTCCTGTTCCCCGACAAGCTGGGCCATGGCATCAACTGCCGCAAAATTGCCGGCGGCAAGGGCAGCAAAGGCATGGACTTCGATCTTTGTGTTGCCGTTGTCATGCTCAGCAATAACATTGCCGGCCACATCAACAACAATCACACTATGGACACCTATGCCAATAAGATCTGAAACTATGAGCTCATCTATCTTATCGAGCTGTTCCTGGGTTACCCCGTACATATACTCCCTCCTGTGGACTGTTGCGGCCTTCCCGACATCATGCCCGGGCGGTCCACCTCTCAGGTAATTAAAAACTCATGAGCCATTGTAGCCATTCTCCGCGCTACGATCTAATTCTTTTTTAAAATATTTTAAGGGGCTTAGCTATCGCGGATCATTGACAAGGACCTCCTTGCAAATTCCCAACGACGTATACGGCAATAATCGCACCTTTTCTCTTGTCAAAATTTTGGTGAGCGTATATTATTGCGCCTCTTCTGGTACAGGAGATTTGAGGCGGCATAGCCAAGTGGCTAAGGCAGTGGTCTGCAAAACCATTATTCCCCAGTTCGACTCTGGGTGCCGCCTCCATGTTTATTCAAGGGCTTAGAGATGCTTCTCTAAGCCCTTTTTTTATTACTCGCCCGGCCCCCCTTAGCGGGGTTTGCCCGACCAGAGCGAGTTCCACCATAAAAAAGGTGGCGGGAGAATGTTTCCCCAGCCACCTTTTTTATGAAATAGTTGTTTTTTTAAGGTTCCTAAAAACCAAACTCCTCAAGCATCGAATTGACCGTTTCCTGATCGAGCATTCCGTCATCGGTCTTGCCTTCGCCTGGTATGGCGCTCAAGTACCTGTCCACATCACCCTGAGCCAGGCTCTTACTCTCCTCAATGGAGATATCCGCATTATTTCTCTTCTGTTTTAATTGCGAGCCGAAGCTGACAACAATGGCCAAAAGTTGGATTTGGAAATCACTGAGCAGCTTGAGAATCTTCATAATCTGCTGGCCGGAGAGGTCCTGAAAACTCAAGGCCTCTGTTATTTTGGAGACATCCGCCGTTATCGCGGTGGACACCCCAAAGGCCGATTCTATTTTGGCGAAGATATCACGTTGATCATCTAAACTCATTACACTCCCTGCAGGAGTCGCTGTCCCTAATTTGCTGGCTGCCTCTGGAAGGCGACTCAGGCCGGCCTGGCATTTCTCCAGGGCCTTAACAACTTCAGCCAAACGGGGATCACAACCTCCCTGCGTTCCGGTCTCAACGTTGATCGCAGGCGCATCCCCTTCAACCTCTTTGACTTCAGGGACCTCCAGAGGAATTGCCTGATCAAGGAAAATGGTGCTTTGGCCGGAATCCATTTTTTTAAGCAGATTCTTGGTGCTCTTATCGCTACAGGCGGCAAACAGGGCCTGGAAGACATCCGACATGGGAACATTAAAATAATTATCCCCGTCCGCCTCATAGCCGCTCGCCTTGGCGCTGATCTTATCCTGGAAGCCGGGGAGATCAAAAATCTCCCCGGCCTTTTCCCGAGCGCCGGAGATATGACCTTTCACCGTTTCATTGGTGCAGAGCTCATAGAGGGTTTGAAAAATGACATCGAGCTCAAAGAGGTAGCGCTGATGTTTTTCCGCGGGAGCTGCGGCCTGGGCAGGGGCTCCCTGCGTTGCGGCCGTCTTAACTTCCGCAAGAATATTCAGGGCTGCGCTGAGATCATTATGGAGGGTTTCAATTTCTGCCGTCAGTGATGACTCTGTTTCTGTTTCACCGAGCTCTTCGCTACTGTGTACAGCAAAGGCATGATGGTTCTTTAGTTCTGAGAGAAGACCCTGCACATCACCGGTGCCGTCCTGAACCTTCTCGACATTATCCATAATCTCCATGGCGGCTTTTTCCGTCATGGCAACGATATCTCTCAGCTGGGTTTTGGCATGTTCCAACTTGTCCCCGGCTTCATCAAGGGTGGCCCGCTGTTGGCGGCGATCCTCGGCGGGAATCTCCATGATGGTTGAACTGAGGGATTTGGCAAGGTGGCCAATGTCATGATAAAGGTCTTCTGAGACCTGTTGATAATAATCACCCCCATCCCCCGCCGAACTGGCAGAAGGGGTGACCTGAGGCACAGGTTGCGGGAAAATGGCCTTTCCTGAAGGGGCGGCAGTTTCTCCGATAATGGTGATATTATAATTGACCTCAGCTGTGGGTATCCGAAAATACCCTGCCCCTATTTCCAGAAAAATTTCCGGTTTGTCCGCCACGACACTCCCCCTTCTCTCTATTCTCCCCCTTGATATCTACCTGGAGGAAGAAAAACATGGTTATGTACAATACGCAGCTCTCTTATCCGAATTAAAGACAGCTCCTTAAGCGAACCTATCGGTACAACATTCTGAAATCTTGATATTTTTTTTAACTTGCCAGGTTACCGCTCTAGACCCAAAACAAGTTTTTAGTCTTTTGCTTCCCCATATTTCTACTTTAAGAAGGGCAGCAATGCCTTGAACGCCGGACTGCCAGCCTTACCCAGCAACTCATAGATAATCATCTCGGTGTTGGCGACAATACCGCCAATCTCCCGGATCCGCGCCAGACCTGTCTCATAATTTTTCGCAGCCCGGGATGAAACCGCATCAGCAGGAAGCCACATGCCGTAACCGGCATTTATGCCCCCCATCACGGTCTGGTACATGCAGATATGGGTTTCCACCCCACAGAGAATCCAGGTATCGATATTTTTGTAGGATTTTAAGGCAGCCGCCGCGTCCCCATTGTCAAAACAACCAAACTCGAGCTTATCAATGGCCTTCACCTCAGGCATCTCAGCAACAATCACGGGGAGAAGTTCACCGATCCGGGCCACATATTGGGTGGTGGCGACAATGGGCAGTCCGAGCTCCTTGGCTGTCTTAATAAGCAAAACAGTGTTACGCACCACCTCGTCCTTAGCAGGAATAACCCGCATCATCCGCTCCTGGATATCCACCACCAATAGGCCGCAATGCTTCGGATTCAGTCGTTTTATCGTTGTCATGGAAAAATATCCTCCTCAAATTGATTGTCATCCAGGTATCATAGTAATTGACAATTCCGCCTGTCTTGATAAGACCAGAGGCCCCATCCAAAAATATTTGCTACCCATTTCAAACATTGCCATGACAGATATCAGCTCGCAACGTATTAAAAAAATACTTTCAGACCCGCCCTGGGGCGCCACCCTGGAGATAAAGGGCTGGCTCAAGTCAAAACGTGACGCCAAGGACTTTTCCTTCCTTGATGTCGGTGACGGCTCCTGCCTACAAGGAATCCAGGTCATTGCCGACAGTTCCCTGGCAAATTACCATACGGATATTAAAAAACTTACCATCGGCTGCAGCCTCCGGATCGTCGGTGTTCTCCAGAAATCTCCAGCCAAGGGCCAGAATACCGAGCTTGTTGCCCAGGAGATCTCGGTCTATGGCTGGGCAGACCCGGACCACTACCCCCTGCAGAAGAAAAAGCAGTCCTTTGAGTTTCTACGCACCCTCCCCCATCTACGCGGCAGGACAAACAGCCTGGGGGCCATGATCCGCATTCGGAGCCGTCTGTCCTACGCCATCCACCAGTTTTTCCAGGAACGCGGCTTCCACCAGCTCCACACCCCAATCATCACCACCAGCGATTGTGAAGGGGCTGGTGAAATGTTCACCATCACCTCGCTGGACCTTGACCAGCTCATGGCGTCCTCGGCAAACAAGGTGGATTTCAGCAAAGATTTCTTTGGCCAGAGGGCGAGCCTGACGGTCAGCGGCCAGCTTGAGGCCGAGACCTATGCCCAGGCCCTGGGTAACGTCTTCACCTTTGGCCCCACCTTCAGGGCTGAAAACTCCAACACCAGCCGCCATCTTGCCGAGTTCTGGATGGTGGAGCCCGAGATGGCCTTTTGCGATCTGCAAGGTGACATGGACCTTGCCGAAGAAATGTTACAATTTCTCGTTGCCGATATCCTTGCGTCTTGCCCCGAAGACCTCGATCTCTTCAACCGTTTTGTTGACAAGAACCTGCTGGGGCGTCTTGCCAAACTGAAAGAACCTTTTCAACGCCTCAGCTACACCGAGGCAATCGACCATCTGCTGGCCAGCAAACAGGCCTTTACATATCCGGTTTCCTGGGGCATTGACCTGCAGTCAGAGCATGAGAAATATCTGACCGACAGCCTCTTTCAAGGCCCTGTTATTGTCAGCAATTACCCCAAGGACATCAAACCGTTTTACATGCGGGTTAATGATGACCTTAAGACCGTGGCAGCCATGGACGTGCTTATCCCCGGCATTGGCGAAATCATCGGCGGCAGCCAGCGGGAGGAACGGCTGGACATCCTCCGTGGACGCATGGCTGATTGCGGGGTGGCCGAGGAGGGTTACCAATGGTATCTCGATCTCCGTCGCTTTGGCTCCGTACCCCATGCCGGCTTCGGGCTCGGCTTTGAGCGGTTGGTCCTGTTTGTCACCGGCCTCAGCAATATTCGTGATGTCATTCCCTTCCCGCGCACCCCGGGCTCAGCCGCTATCTAAGAAAGGGTAGTTGTTAAACGGCAACCCCATCTTTGTAGCCAAAGGAAATACCCCCTAGTGACCTATTAAGATATGACCATTCTCAGCCTTGCCCCTTTACGGGGACTCACCGATGCGATCTACCGCAACACATTCGCCCGGCATTTCCCCGGCTTTGACCTGACCATAGCCCCTTTCCTCACAACCTTTAAGGGGAGCAAGGTTAAATCCGCCAGGCTTGACGACCTGCTCCCGGAAAACAACAAGGACCTGCCCGTAATTCCGCAGATCCTTTCCAAGGACGCCGATCAATTCAAGATCCTGGCCACCATGCTGTTTGATCTTGGCTATGAAACGGTGAACTGGAATCTCGGCTGTCCTTATCCCATGGTGGCTAACAAGGGCCGTGGCTCAGGCCTGCTTCCAGACCCCGACAAGATTGCCTCATTTCTGGAAACCATTGCCGATATACCGACCCGTCTCTCCATCAAGACCCGGATTGGCCGGCGAAACAGTGCTGAGATCAAGGAGCTGATACCTATTTTCAACGCCTATCCCTTGCAAGAACTCATCATCCATCCCCGCCTTGGTGTCCAGCTCTATAAGGGTGAGGTCGATTTGGAAACTTTTTCATTCTGCCTGGCAAATTCGACAAACCCGGTGACCTATAATGGCGACATATGCAGCCATGCTGATTTCCAGCGCCTGAGCAGACGTTTCCCCGAGGTGCAACGATGGATGATTGGTCGCGGTGCGCTGAGCGACCCCTTCTTGCCGGGCAGCATTAAAGGAATCCCTCTGCCACAACACCCTCTGCTCCGCATAAAATCATTTCATGACGAACTTTTCATCCTATATGGTCATCGTTTAAGTGGCGGCGGTCATCTCCTGGGTCGAATGAAGGCCGTCTGGTTTTATCTGGCCGCCAGCTTTCAGGGCAGTAAAAAACTGTTAAAAAAGATCCAGAAGGCGAAAAACATTGAGACCTATACTGCTCTAATTTCGCACTTCTTTGCCGAGGAAGCACAATGGCAACAGCCAACATCTTTAAAAGACGATTAACCACCATAACTATGTCAGGTGAGCAGTATGGGAGATGCCTCATTCTCCTGATTGCTTTTTCCCTTCTAAGCCTTGATCTGGCCTGGAGCCAATCAACCCTGTGGAAAAGTCATCTCCACGGCAAAACCCTCTATCTCATGGGTTCCATCCATGTCTTGCAGGAAAGGCATTATCCTCTGCCGGCCGTGATGGAAGCGGCCTTTCAGGAAAGCGACCTTATTGTCTTTGAGATTGATCAGCAGGAGATGGAGAGCGCCGCCAGCCAGCAGCATTTTTTGACAAGGGGTTTATATCAAGGCGGCGAGACGCTGGATAAAAATATCGAACCAACAACCCTGCGGGCCCTTACCGAGCATCTGGCCGACCTTAATCTGCCGCTCGCCATCTTCCAGCCCATGAAGCCGGCATACTGCGCCCTGGTTATCACCATGATGGAATTTCAGCGGATGGGCTTTGAGGCCAAGTATGGCCTGGATCATTATTTTGCCGACAAGGCCCAGCGCAATGGCAAAAAAAAAGCCGCACTGGAAAGTGCCGCCTTTCAAATCAATCTTTTTTTTAATATGGCCGGAGATGATCAGGAAAAGTTCCTGAAGCAGACCTTGCTTGAGCTTGACACCTTTGCCAAGGAAGCAGACAAAATGGGCCTAGCTTGGGAGAGAGGTGAAAGCGGCAAACTGCACGATCTTTTGGCCGCGAGTTTTGACGACTTTCCAGGCTTATACGAAAAACTGATCGTCAAGCGTAATGAGGCCTGGCTGCCACAGATTGAAGACTTTTTAGAACAGCACCAGACAGTGCTGGTGGTGGTGGGCGCCGGACACATGGTAGGCCCCCACAGCATCATGAAACTTTTGGAAGAGCGGGGCTACACCTTCAAGCAGCTCTAGGCAAAAAAATACTCCAGAAGGGAAAAGAAACCTGTCACTCTCCACCCTGGAATCCCCAGGCATCCTTGACCATATCATACTGATAGATAAGCTCCAGGGTGTAATACTTAAGATCCCGGAGTTCGCGGCAGCGCAGCCGAAAAACAAGCGCTGAGCCGGTGGCCTCGAGAAATTTAATCTGGGGTTGATCAAGGGCCTGAATACGCACACCGACAAAATTCTCAATAAAAACATCCTTATAATGCTCTTCCAAATAGGCTGTTTTTTCCTCGATAATCCTCTGCAGGCTGGCCATCTTCAGGTCATCTTCGGCCTGTTTTTTCATAAGTTGCCATTGGGCCTTGTCCTTAAGGGGCGATGAATCAATGGCCCGGATGCTTCGTTTTAGAGCGCTGGCCGCCTTGTCATATTCCTTGTTGGCAAAAGAGGCCCGGGCCTCTTCCTGCTCTCGATTAAAGAGGGCGTTCAGCAAGGAACTGGCAACCCGTTGCTGGGTCGCAGCGACATTCTGTCCAGGGATGGATACGTCATAGGGCAAGACGGATTCAGCCTTCTCATACTCTGCCACTGCCTGAGCCCATTTCTTGTCCTTGGTAAATTTATCGCCTTCAGTTAGACCTTTCATAAGGGTGGTTTGATGAAGTTTCAGGGTTACCGATTCTTTACTCGCCCTGTCGATGATATCCTCTTTCTTAGCTATATCGTAGGCCCCCTGGTACTTAACAACGGCCTCTTTCCAGCTCCCCTGTTTCAAATAGTTGTCACCGTCGATGAGAAATTGTGAAAACTGGGCCCGCTGAAGATACCTGTTAACATCATAGCTACTGGTGGGATCGGCCACATCCTTGGTCTGTGCCAGCTCCATCGCCTTGCTGAAATGGGTAATGGCAGTTTTCCAGGCCTTGGTGATAAAGGCCTGCTTACCTTGAGCAACATGGTTTGCAAACTGGGCCTGTTTGACCTTAAAAACGACTTTGTCATAAAAACCCTGATCAAGACGTTTTTTGTTCTTCTCAGCCACATCAAGGGCGGCTTCATAATTGACCAAGGCTCCCTGCCAATTGGAGACGGCGCCTTGTTTCTCTCCCTCTGCGATAATCCTGTCGATCTCCACATAGGCTTCGTGGGCCTTTTTCGAGATATACTGATTCTGGTAATAGACCTTGCCCCCCATGGCTTCCTGAAAATGTTCAGATCCAGCAATATCTTGAACCTGGGCCAGGAGTTGCTTCTTGCCTGCCGCCATGACGATGTGGACACGGCCCAACAACTGGGTTATCTCAGCACATTGCTGGTCCACCTGGTCATACTCACCCTTTTCCAGAAGGGCCTGGACCTTGCTCCATTTCTCCTGAGCCTTAGTAAAGGAGGTCCACTCCATATAAATCCAGCCGGAAAGGGCCAAAATAAGCAAAGCCACGACCCCGAACGCAAGAAGAGGCTTGTGAGATTTCACCTGTTTGGCAGGGACTTTGGGAGGAGTGCTTTTCTTCTTTTCTTTGACCTCGGCACCAGGAGGCGACCAGGATTCGGCCGGTGGTGAGGGGGGGGGGGACATTGGTTCTTCAAGGGTAAGAATATTCGAGTGCTCAGGTTGCGGAAAGGCATGGTCCACTGGCACATCGTCTTTATCATCGCTCTCAAGGGACAGGGTAATTTCCCCTGGTACGTCAACTGCGTCGAGCGTGGTGGCAAGATCAACCTCTTGAAATTCAGGTGCAACCGCATTCTCTTCACCGGATGCGGCTATCCAGGCATTGCGCACCCGTTTCATGTTCTTGTCAAGATCAGGGTAATCCCGGGCAATATTAAGGACTCCCTCAAACTTGCGGGCCGCCTCTTCCAGAAGCCCTTGGGACTCTAAAGCCGTTGCCTCTTGGAAAATCTTTTCCGCATCCTTGATAGAGGTTTCGATTTCTGGACGGAGGCCGGAAGAGGCCTGGCTCAGATTTTCCGGGGCCATGGAGTTAATTTTTTTGTGGGCCGCAAAAAAATTACCCTGATCAATCATGCCGCAGAGAATATCATAATCGACATCAACACTGGCGAAATCGAGGTCAACATCACCTTCCACCTCGTAGTCGGGGAGTTCCGATACCGGTGGTTCTGTCTCGATATCAATCTCCTCAACGACTATTTCAGCAGGCTCATCATCTTTACTTTCTGTTATTTCTGGAACCTTAAAACCAAAATCAAGATCCTTGGCCAGATCGAGGTTTTGATCCGCAGCTGCCGGCGGCGGCGAATCACTTTCCTTAAGGGCAAAATCCAGATCAATCCCAAATTCTCCGGGGGCATCTGGGGGAGATCCAGGCTCTGAGTCTCCAAGATCAACTGAGTCAAAGGCTAGTTCAGGCAGGTCTTCGGCGGTGAGCCCTAACTCTACCGTAACCCCATCTTGCGGGGATGCCGCTTCACCGCCCTGAACACCGGAAAGATCAACCATATCCAACGGCACTGAATCACTATTTGCTGCCAGCCAGGTAGCGGCGTCCGGGTTGAAAACATTCTCTTCGGAATATACCTGCCAGCAAATCATCCGGCCAATATGGGTAATCAGAGCGGCCAGGGTCTGATCAGCTGTCCAAAAATCGGCAATTTTAATAGCAGAGGGATCGATGTCTGGATGGAAAATCTGGGTTAACGGCTTGCAATTGGGTGGGAAATGGGGAAATCCGAAGGAAAGGCTTATTTCAATGCGATGCTGATCTGACTTAGCAATCTCACCATCATCAAGGCGAACAAGACCCTTAACCCGGTATTCAACAATATATTTATTGACCGGCGTCCCTTCTGTGGAGACAATAGAGATGTGGGGATGGTTGGCAAAAAGTCGCTGAACTTCTTCTAATTGTGTCGCAAGCAGGTTATCGTCGTCACTCATAATCAGTAAACTTTCGTGGTATCGTTCAGTAAAGAGTTTATTGCTAAAAACTTGCCAATGGACCTTTCGCTAACTGCCAGAAAACAGGCGTTACCTGCCACTAAAAAAATCTTAAAGAAACTTTTTAATTAAGTTAATAGTATATATACAACCTTGGCAAAAATGGAATCCTTTTTCTACCCATCTTACAGGTGATACCGACATTTTAATCAGGCAGACCACCCTCAACTGACAAATCCCTATGGTTCCTTTTTCAGCTGTTTTTAAAATTGTTGATGAACTCAACTGCCCCCTCTACGAAAAAGGGGATTTACTGCTCTTGAAAGATAATGCTGTGACCTTCCCGGAATGCAAACCCGCCTGCTTTATTTTAATTCGAGAATTAACCCAGTTACTTTTCAAACTCTTGGGCAAAGAATTACCGGATCCATCTATCCTACACGGCTGCGGTGGCTGCACAGGTCTTATTAAATTCAAGCTGAGCACCGACCCTGTTCCCGCCAAAAGCAACACCCCAAGCGCCAAAGAGAACGAGACGCTCAAGAGCGGCATGCGTGGCAATCTCAACACCTTTTCAACCACCGAGGTCTTTCAGGCCCTGAATTTAAGTGAAAAAAGCGGCATTGTTCGGTTTGAATTTCTGACAGGTCCGGGCTTTGCCGTTTTCCGCGACGGTGAATTTATCCGGGCCAGCTACCAAAAAGACAAAGGTCTGCCTGCCATCTTTGCCATGCTTGCCGAACAAGAGGGCTCCTTCCTCTTTGAAGCGGGACTGGCTGACGAGGACAAAAGCCGCGATCAACTTGGCAACTTCATGATGATTCTTATGGAAGGGATGCGGAAGGTGGATGAAGAAGGCGATGATGGTGAGCCTGACAATGGCGACTCGTAGGGTGGATAAACCTAAATGGAGCACCACGAAGCCCACGAAGAAAAAAGCTTCGTGGGCTTCGTGGCTGACAACCCATCTTCCCTGGCTGGCTGATAGTCAATAATAACCAGATAGTTATTGAACGGTAAAGCTGAGGCTATCCGCCCCCTGCTTATGGTCCGCGACAATGGTGGACTTACCGGCAAAATGGCCGGCAAGGATTTCCATGGCCAGCTGATCCTGAAGATATCTCTGGATT
>JBFFNX010000058.1:0-14003 GCA_041562995.1 Desulfurivibrionaceae bacterium | reverse complement strand
GGTTCCATGGCCATATCCGTCATCACGGTTCGCGGTGGTAAGGTGGAAGGGCACCAATCATTTTTCATCGCCGAACCCGTTGGTGAGGATGGTGACGTTCTGGCCGAGGCCCTGCGCCGTTTCTACAGTGATGATGTCTTTATCCCAAAGGTTGTTTTACTGCCTTGGCCCACCGGAGAAGAGGTTCTTTTCGCAGAGTATCTTTCCGAGCAAAAAAGAGGCAAGGTTACCATGCGCATTCCTCAAAAGGGAGATTTGTCGCGCCTCGTGAACATGGCCAATGAGAATGCTGCCCAGGTTTTCAGTGATAGGGACAAACAGAAAAAGTCATGGCAAGTTATGGCCCGCCAACTCCAGAAAACCTTGCATCTCTCAAGATTGCCTAATCGTATTGAGTGTCTGGATATCTCCAATACCAGTGGTAAAGATGCGGTGGGCTCCCTTGTCTGTTTTGTTGATGGGAAAAAAGCGGCATCACTCTATCGGCACTATAAGATCCGCAGCATCGAGGGGCCAGATGATTATGGGATGATGGCTGAAGTCCTTTCCCGCCGCTTTGCCCCTGAAAAAAACCCCGATTTGCCCGATCTTTTTATCGTTGATGGTGGTAAGGGCCAACTTAATATCGGGGTCCAAATTTTTAAAGAGCTGACCATTTTCAACGAGGTTGATCTGCTGGGTATTGCCAAGGAACGAGAGGGGGAGGGTGAAAAGCTCTACCGGCCCGGCAGGAAAAATCCCCACCATCTGGCCCGACACTCCCAGCTTCTGCTCTTTTTGATGCATATTCGTGACGAGTCGCATCGTTACGGGGTGACTTTTCATCGGCGGTTGCGTAAAAAAAGAACGCTTTCTTCGGAGCTTGATTATATTGCCGGAATCGGTCCCGCCAGGCGTCAAAAATTACTCCGCCATTTCGGCAGCGTCAAAGGGGTTAAGGAAGCCTCAGTTGTAGAACTTGAAGCAGTTGACACTATTGGTCATGAGCTTGCGCAAACTATCTTTCACGCCTTGCACGCCCCAGGCAAGAAGAAGATATGACAAACAATAATTGACAGCCCTGGGAACCATTGTTAGAAGTTCATTTAATAGAAGTTTTTTTACGATACTACTCTTTCCATGCCTTCGGGCAGGAGTTTAAATTCTCAGTGGATTTGCCAACCTAAGGCCCGTTCGCTGTTATACAATGGAGATTTTACCACCATGTGGGAATATACAGATAAGGTTAAGGAGCATTTTCTTAACCCACGGAATGTTGGAGAAATCGCAGATGCCGACGGAGTAGGGGAGGTTGGTTCTCTGTCCTGTGGCGATGCCTTGAAATTCAGCTTTAAATTGGGTGCGGATGGCCGCATTGCTGATGCCAAGTTTAAGACCTTTGGCTGTGCCAGTGCTATTGCCGCTTCTTCAGCCCTGACCATTATGGTCATCGGCCTGACCCTGGAAGAGGCGTTGCAGATAACCAATGAGGATATTGCCGATTTTCTTGGTGGCCTCCCTAAGGAGAAGATGCACTGCTCTGTCTTGGGGCGCGAGGCTCTGGAGGCCGCTATTGCTAACTACCGTGGCGTAGCACTGCCCATGGCTGAAGGCGAGGTGGTCTGTGAGTGTTTTGGCGTCACCGATATAGAAGTCAAACGGGCCATCCTGGAGAGTGATCTCCACACCGTGGAGGATGTCACCAACTTCACCAAGGCCGGTGGCGGCTGCGGCAAATGCCATGACCGCATCAAGGTCCTGCTCTATGAGGCCCGTGAGGAGAAGGTGCCCCAGCCTATCCCCATGAGCGGCCCGAAGAGGATGACTACCATTCAGAAGATTAAGAAGATCGAAGAGGTCCTGGAGCGTGAGATCAGGCCCGCCTTGAAGATGGATGGCGGTGATATTGAGCTCATTGATGTGGATGGTGATTTTGTCATTGTTTCCTTGCGCGGCTCTTGCAGCAGCTGTGCCAAGTCGCAAACCACCCTGAAGGAGTATGTTGAAAAGAAACTTCGTGAGCAGGTGTTGGATAGCCTGGTCGTTGAGGAGGGGAAATAAATGAGCAAGGTCATCTATATGGATAATAATGCCACCACCAGGGTGGCACCAGAGGTCTTTGAGGAGATGAGGCCCTACTTCTGTGATTTCTATGGTAACCCCTCCAGTATGCACACCTTTGGTGGCCAGGTCGGCAAGAAGGTTGATGAGGCCAGGCAGCGGGTGGCCAAACTGATTAATGCTGATCCTGAAGAGATCATCTTTACCAGCTGCGGCACTGAGAGTGACTCCACTGCTATTTTTTCAGCCCTGCAGTCAAATCCTGAAAAGCGCCATATCGTCACCACCCGGGTCGAGCATCCGGCCGTTAAGAATCTCAGTGAGAATCTGGATTATCTCACGGGCCACAAGCATAAGGTGACTCAGCTGCCGGTTGATGAAGAGGGTATGCTCGATTTGCAGCAGTACAGGGAGAGCCTCAGCGATGACACGGCCATTGTCAGTGTGATGTGGGCCAATAATGAGACCGGGGTTATCTTCCCCATTGCCGAGATGGCAGCCATTGCCAAGAAGCGGGGCATCCTCTTTCACACCGATGCGGTGCAGGCGGTGGGCAAGGTGCCCATTGACGTCAAGAAGGTTGAGGTGGATTTTCTCTCCATCTCCGGCCATAAGCTCCACGCCCCCAAAGGTACCGGGGTTCTCTATGTCAGGAAGGGTACACCTTTTGCGCCTTTTCTCATTGGCGGCCACCAGGAGCATGGCCGGCGGGGCGGAACCGAGAATGTCACCGCCATTATCGGCCTGGGTAAGGCCTGTGAGTTGGCCGGTCAGCACATGAACAAGGAGAACAACTCCGTGCGCCTGTTGCGGGACAAGCTGGAGGCAGGCCTGCTGGCCACGGTGCCCAACGCCATGCGCAACGGTCACAAGACCGAGCGCCTGCCCAATACCGCCAATATCAGCTTCGAGTATGTGGAGGGGGAGGCTATTCTCCTCCACCTGGATCGTTTCGGCATCTGTGCCTCTTCGGGATCGGCCTGCACCTCGGGCTCCCTGGAACCTTCCCATGTCCTGCGGGCCATGGGGGTACCGTTTACGGCGGCGCACGGTTCCATTCGCTTTAGTATGAGTGTCTATAATACCGAGGATGAGGTTGATTATATTCTGGAGAAATTACCGCCCATCATTGCCAATCTACGCGAAATGTCGCCCTTCTGGGAGGATCGCGATAAAATAGGTGGGGGTGGTTCCTGTGGCAGTTGTGGCAGCGGCCGATAAAACTAACGATAAGGGGATATGGCTGTTCGCCCTCTGCCCTTATTATTCACTCAATCTTCGACATCCCGGGAAAAAATGATAGTCATTCCACCATCCTATGAGATCCTGAACGATCTTGATCAGCAGAGTCTTGCTATTCGTATTGAGGCCTGTGGCCGCCTGTGCTACAAGAGTGAAGATAAGATTACTGATGAGTCTGCTCCAGTTTTTATCAGGAATATCTTAAAGCATGGTCACAACTCTGTGACGGAAATGGCTGTTATCACGCTAGAAGTAATGGTCGAAAAGGAGTCCATTGCTGCTCAGCTTTTCAAGGGATTGCCCAGGTATCTGAACATCGATATGCTGGAGAAGAATATACTTCTCATCACGGCATCGGTGCGGGCTTTCAGGGAGCTCTACCTTGATCATGCCAATCTGAAAATTGTTAAGGCCATTACGGCCTTTCTCCTCAAGAGGCATCCCCTCTTTTTCGACGATATCACCCCTGAGCGTGGAATCGTGAACCAGAGCGGCGTCATGGTCAAGAAGCTCTATCTCTCTGAAGTGGAAAACCTTCCCCTCCACCTTTTGGTCCGGCATCGTTATCTCGCGGTCAAATTCACGGTGAACAGGGCCGTAACCCATGAAATGGTAAGGCACCGGCCTTGCTCCTTTCTCCAGGAGAGCCAGCGTTATTGCCGTTATGGCACTGAAAAGTTTGGTAACCAGGTTACCTTTATCAAACCTCTTTTTTATGAAGATGAGGAGAGTGACGAGTACAAGCTCTGGGCCCAGGCCATGGAGGATACGGAAAAGATCTATCTCAAACTTCTGGAGACCTCCACCCCCCAGGCGGCGCGGACAGTTTTGCCCAATTCGTGTAAGACCGAATTGATCGTTTACGCCAATCTTATTCAATGGGCCCATATGTTTAAGCTGCGGGTGGCCAAGGGCGCTGATCCTTCCATGCGAGAAATCATGATCCCGCTTCTTGCCGATTTTGTTGAACAATTTCCCGATGTATTCGGCCCTTTGGTCTCAGAATAGACCCACTGATTTTTCATTTTTACTGGATAATCTCTCCTTGAAAAGCTCCTCACTATCGTGGCGGAGCTTTTCTATCTGTGGTCAAAATAAGTAGTTCTGCGGATTGCCTTTTAAAAAAAAATAGGGTAATTACACGGGGCTTTTTCTGATATGTCTTTGTCCAATTACTGCGTTAATTTGAGTGGTTATTTTAAAGAATACCTATTTTTTTAAGCTAATGACGAGATGTTGCCTTTGTCTTAGTAAAACTTTTTGTGGAGGAAAAAATGGCTCTTGATCCTACTAAACATGCTGATTGGGAAATTGCCCAAGACGCGGAAAAGAACATGAAAACCGTCTATGAACTTGGAGAGATGCTCGGTCTTGAAAAAGAAGAGGTTCTTCCCTATGGTCATTATGTCGGCAAGCTTGATTTTAATAGAATCATGTCTCGTCTTGCCAACAAGCCTGACGGTAAATATGTTGATGTAACCGCTATTTCTCCAACACCGCTGGGTGAAGGCAAATCCACCTGTGCCATGGGTCTTGTTCAGGGTCTTGGTAAACGCAACAAGTCTGTTGTCGGTGCTATTCGTCAGCCCTCCGGTGGACCCACCATGAACATCAAGGGCTCCGCTGCTGGCGGTGGTCTTGCCCAGTGTATCCCTCTCACTGAGTTTTCCCTCGGTCTCACCGGTGATATCAATGCCATCATGAACGCCCATAACTTGGGTATGGTGGCGCTGACCTCCCGTATGCAGCATGAGGCCAACTACACCGATGAGCAGCTTGGCCAGCGTAACCTCAAGCGCCTTGATATCCATCCCAAGAAGGTGGAGTTCAACTGGATCATGGATTTCTGTGCCCAGGCCCTGCGCAACATTACCATCGGTATCGGCGGCAAGATGGATGGTTTTACCATGCAGTCTTCCTTTGCCATTGCCGTATCTTCCGAGATTATGGCCATCCTCTCAATCTCCAATGACCTGGCTGATATGCGTCGGCGTATCGGTAAGATTGTTGTTGCCTATGATCGCCAAGATCGTCCCATTACCACTGCTGATCTTGAGGTTGACGGCGCCATGACCGCCTGGATGGTACAGGCCTTGAATCCGAATATCATGCAGACCCTGGAAGGACAGCCTGTTCTAGTTCATGCCGGTCCCTTTGCCAACATCGCCATTGGCCAGTCCTCAGTTATTGCTGATCGGGTTGGTCTGAAAATCGCTGACTATAATGTAACTGAGTCTGGTTTCGGTGCTGATATTGGTTTTGAGAAGTTCTGGAACCTGAAATGCCGTTTCTCTGGCAACAAGCCAAACTGTGCCGTTGTCGTTGCCACCATCCGTGCCCTGAAATGTCACGGTGGCGCTCCCATCCCCGTACCTGGTAAGCCCATGCCTGCAGAGTATGGTAAGGAGAATGTCGGCTGGGTTGAAGAGGGTTGCAAGAACCTCATTCATCACATTGAGACCGTTAAGAAGGCAGGCATCAACCCTGTCGTCTGTATCAATGCCTTCTTCACTGATACCGACAACGAGATCAAGGCCGTTCGCCGCATCTGCGAGGCCGCTGGTGCCCGCGTTGCCCTGTCCCGTCACTGGGAGCATGGTGGTGATGGCGCTCTTGAATTCGCTGACGCGGTTGTTGAAGCCTGTGAAGAGCCTAACGACTTCAAGTTCCTCTATGATCTCTCCGATCCTCTCGAGAAGCGTATTGACCTCATCGCCCGGGAGGTATATGGCGCTGATGGTGTTTCCTATACCCCTGAGGCCCAGGCCAAGCTCAAGCGTCTTGAAGCTGATCCTGAACTGAAGGAGATGGGGACCTGTATGGTCAAGACCCATCTTTCTCTGTCCCATAATCCCGCCCTTAAAGGTACTCCTAAGGGTTGGACCCTGCCCATTCGCGATATCCTCACTTACAAGGGTGCGGGTTTTGTTGTCCCAGTTGCCGGGGCCATCAGCCTCATGCCTGGTACGGCATCAGATCCGGCTTACCGCCGGGTAGATGTTGATGTTGAGACTGGCAAGGTGAAGGGCGTTTTTTAAGATATTTCAATCTTATATCTTGATCCATAAAAAAAGCAGAGCCGTTTTGGCTCTGCTTTTTTTATGGCCATCGTGGAGAATAAAGTTGCATCTACCTCAGCTCTTCTCCTAAAATAAATTGTTAATATTTCTGTAGTTTTAAGCGGCTAACCTCTTCTTCCTTATTTCTATACATGAGCGCAACTAAACCAAGTTCAGGCAATAAGAGCAGTCTTTCCGCCTCCGTTAAGGATCAATCCGGGGCCGGTAAGCTCAAGATCGGTGAAATTCTTCGCAAGGAAGGACAAATCACCAAGAATATGCTTGATCAGGCTGTTGAGATTCAAAAGAAGCAAAGGGGCCGTCTGAGCTCTATTCTTCTTGGCCTTGGTTATATAGATGAGGACACAGTGTGCAAGATCCTTAGCCGCGTTCAGAATTTCACTGTCATCGACATAAAGAGCGAACATCCCAATAAAGAAGTTTTTGAACTCATACCATATGAGCTCGCCAAGAAGTACATGGTGCTGCCCATCCGTAAGACAGAGAAAACCTTGCTGATTACCATGGCTGAGCCCACCGACACCCAGGTTGTGGATGAACTGCAGTTTGAGTTGAAGCTTGGTCTCTCAGTAGGCGTCTCCACCGAACGTGATATCATTGATGGTTTCAAGGAATATTATAATATTTCCGATGATGAATATCGAGAATTGATCAATGCTAAAGAGGATGAGGTCGAAGAAGAAGAAGACATAACCAGTATCTCTGATTTTGGTTCCCTCGCCTCGGAAGTGGCCGACGACATGGCCATTGAGGCTGATGATTTTGATGAAGGACCGGAGCAGTTTTCCGCCTCTGATGCGCCGATCATCAAGCTTGTTAATGGTATCTTGATTAAGGCGGTCAAGGACGGCGTAAGTGATGTCCATATCGAACCGTATGAAAAAAATCTCCAGGTTCGTTACCGTCTTGATGGTTCCCTCTATAAATCGATGAACCTGCCGGTGGGCATTAAGAACGCCCTGACTTCCAGAATGAAGATCCTTGCCACCCTTGATATCACCGAGCGCCGTGTGCCCCAGGATGGTCGGATTAAGATGCGTATTGGCAAGAACAAGGTGGTTGATTTTCGCGTCTCCACTCTGCCCACCCTCTGGGGGGAGTCCATTGTTCTCCGGATCCTGGACAAGAGCTCCCTTAATGTTGACCTGGTCAAGCTTGGTTTCGAGGTGGAAACCTTTGACGCCCTGAAGCGTTGTCTCAATAGCCCCCAGGGGTTGTTGCTTGTTACCGGCCCTACGGGTTCAGGTAAAACCGTAACCCTTTACTCTGCCCTTAACTCGTTGAACAAGGAGGATACCAAAATCCTCACGGCAGAGGATCCCGTTGAGTTTAACTTTAAGGGGATTAATCAGGTTAATGTCCATCAGGAGGTGGGCATGACCTTTCCCGCCGCCCTTAAGGCCTTTCTTCGCCAGGATCCCGATATCATTATGGTCGGCGAGATCCGTGATATGGAGACCGCTGAGATTGCTATTAAGGCCGCCATGACCGGCCATCTTGTTTTCTCCACCCTCCATACCAATGATGCGGCCGCCACCATTGGTCGTCTGCTCGATATCGGCATTCCTCCCTATATGCTGGCCTCGTCTCTGAGTATGGTTTTGGCCCAGCGCCTTGGTCGTCGTCTCTGTCAGAAATGCAGGACTCCCGTTGATCGTCCTGGCGAAAAAGAGCTTTTGGCCATGGGTTTTACCGAAGAACTCCTTGAGAAAGAGTGGACCCTGTTTGGACCCAAGGGTTGCGCAGCCTGTAATGGCGGTGGTTATAAGGGCAGGGTGGGCTTTTTTGAACTCATGGAGATGACGAATGCCGTCTCCGAGGCCATTAATGCCCAGGTGCCTGAAGATCAACTGCGGAAGATTGCCGTCCAAGAGGGTATGCACCCCCTGCGCTATGCCGCTATCCTTAAGGCCACTCAGGGAGTCAATGATCTTGAAGAGGTGCTGCGCCGTACGGTTCTCAACGAGGAAAGTCTACCGGCCTATCTGGTTAATCCGGATGTTGAAATGTATGAAGATGGTGATGATATTATCCATCAAGGCAATAAGGATAATGATTTTTTCATGCTCCTTCAGGGTACAGTGATGGTTGTTCGTGATGGCAAACGGATTGCAGACATCAAGGAGCCCGGTGAGTATTTTGGCGAGATGTCAGCTATCTCAGGCGAGCCTCGCTCCGCCTCCATTGTCTCTAAGGGGCGCTCAAAAATTAAGCGTTATCCTGGCGATAAAATTATGGAGGTTATTCAAACCCAGCCCAAGGTTGCTCGGTATCTCTTCAAGACCCTAGTCAACCGCCTTTCGCAAACCTCTGATATCATTGTCAAGCTTGCCGAAAACACTCGACGCTAAAAAGTCTTTTTAGTGTATCTGCTCTCCGCGCTCTTTTTTTTACAGTCCTCTTCTGTAGTACTACCTAGCCTGCTTAGGTAGAGTTACTGGTTTTTGAAAAAGCCAGTAAGAAAAGAGGGTTACTCTTGTCGAAAATGGAGTTCATCTCCGATAATTTTGTTGCGCAAAGATTATTTTTTCACTAGTATTTATGACTTTAAATCTTCGTGGTTATTCCCGTTTAAACACATAATTTAATCGAACTGTATCCGACTCAATGAACAGTAAAGGGAAACTACGCGCCTGAAAAACAGGCAGGATTGTTATCAGGATACCTATTCAGGATTTAAGCTTTTTTGATTCAATATATTTGTCTATAAAGGAGATCCAATGAGTGCCAAGATTATAAGCGGAACTGAAACAGCAAAGGCAATTCGGGAAGAACTGCAGGTTGAGGTGGCAGAGCTTAAGGAAAAGCATGGTATTGTCCCAGGCCTGGTGACTATTCTTGTCGGTGAGGACCCCGCTTCTCAGTCCTATGTGACTGCAAAGAACAAGACAGCCCATGCCCTTGGTATTCATTCTGAGCAGGTTACCTTAGATGCCGACACCAGCGAGGATGATCTCCTTGCCCTTGTTGACAAATACAACAAAGACGACAAGATTAACGGTATTCTGGTTCAACTTCCCCTGCCAAAGCATATTAATGAGGGCAAGGTTCTTTACGCCATTGATCCCGCTAAGGATGTTGACGGCTTTCATCCGGTGAATGTTGGCAAAATGGTGCTTGGCGAGGAATGCTTTCTGCCCTGTACCCCCCATGGTATTCTTGAACTTCTCAAACGTTCCGGAGTCGAGACCAGTGGCGCCGAAGTAGTCGTTGTTGGCCGTTCCAACATAGTTGGCAAACCCATTGCTAATCTCATGCTGCAAAAGCGTGATGCCGGAAATGCCACGGTGACCCTTTGTCATACCCGCACCAAGGATATGGATATCCATCTCAAGCGTGCTGACATTATCATCGCCGCTGTTGGTGTGGCCAACATGATTAAGGCTGACCAGGTTAAAGAGGGCGTTGTGATCATTGATGTCGGCGTTAACCGTGTCGGCATGAGTGAGAGCGGCAAGGCTATTCTTGCCGGTGATGTTGATTTTGAAAGCGTTAAGGAAAAGGCATCGGCTATTACTCCTGTCCCCGGTGGCGTTGGCCCCATGACCATTACCATGCTAATGAAAAATACAGTTCAGGCTGCCCGTCAGATGAATGGTATATAAGCATTTTCAATTTTTTTGAGGAAATATAGATGGCTACTTCAAAAACTGGGTGTGAAGGGTGCACTGATATTACGTGCTCTTCCTCAAAATTAGTTCTTGAGCAGGATATGGCGAAAAGCGTCACCACTGCCTATGATCGTATTAAGGCCCGCGGTATGGCTTCCTGTCTTTTCGGCTCAGGCGGTACCTGTTGCCGTAACTGTAATATGGGTCCCTGTCAGATCATCGATGGCGTTGACGACATGATCGGAGTTTGCGGCGCCACTGCTGATACGGTTGCCGCCAGAAACTTTGCCCGGACTGTAGCGGCCGGTGCGGCTGCCCATGGTGATCATGCCCGCGAGATGGTTAAAGGTTTTATTGAGACTGCCAAGGGTAACACCCCCCATGAGATCCAAGATGTGGAGAAGCTCCATGCCCTGGCTAAAATCTTTGGTGTTGAGACTGCGGATCGTGACAAGAATGAGATCGCTCTTGAGCTTGGTGAAAAGGCCCTGTCCGAATTTGGCAGCCAAAGTGATGATGGCATGACCATGCTCAAACGGGCCACTAAAAAACGCCAGCAACTTTGGAAGAAATTAGGTGTTGAGCCACGTGGTGTTGACCGTGAAGTTGTCGAGATGATGCATCGAACCCATATGGGTGTTGATCAGGAGTATAAGAACATCATGCTCCAGGCCTCCCGCTGTGCCCTTTCAGATGGCTGGGGCTCTTCCATGCTTTCCACGGAACTCACCGATATCATGTTCGGCACCCCGGTTCCCCGGCGTTCCATGGTTGATCTCGGGGTGTTAAAGGCGGATCAGGTCAACGTCACTGTCCATGGCCACGAGCCACTCCTTGCCGAGTCTCTCTGTATTGCCGCCCAAGATCCTGAAATGCTCGAACTTGCCAAGAAGCAGGGCGCCAAGGGTATTAACCTTGCCGGTGTCTGCTGTACAGGTAATGAAATTCTCATGCGCCGCGGTGTGCCTGTGGCTGCCGGTTTTGTTCAGCAAGAGATTGTTCTTGCTACTGGTGCCGTTGAGGCCATGGTTGTCGATGTCCAGTGTGTTATGCAATCTGTGGCTGATGTTGCCAAGAGCTTCCATACCGACATTATTACCACCAACTACCGCGCCAAGATGGAGGGTGCTGTTCATATTCAGTTTGATGAGCATGCGGCCCTTAACTCTGCCAAAGAGATCCTTACCAAGGCCATTAAAAACTTTAAGAAACGAGGTAAGTTCTTTATCCCTCAAGAATCAAAGCTTGATGTGGTGGTTGGTTTCAGCCATGAAACTATTAATTATACCCTTGGTGGTCGTTTTCGGGCCAGCTATCGCCCCTTGAACGATAATATCATTAACGGTCGTATTCGCGGCGTTGCAGCCATCGTTGGTTGTGACAATTTCAAGATGGCCGATGACTCCCATGAGGTCATTGTTCGTGAACTTCTGAAGAATAATATCCTGGTTGTGGCCACAGGTTGTGCCGCTACTTCCCTGGGTAAGGCGGGTCTTGTTAACCCAGAAGCTGCCAAGTATTGCGGTGACAGCCTGCGTGAGGTCTGCGAGACCGTTGGTATGCCGCCTGTTCTCCATATGGGCTCCTGTGTTGATAACAGTCGTATTCTTATTGCTCTCACCCAGATGGTTCTTCAGGGTGGTCTTGGTGAGGATATCTCTGATCTGCCCGCCATCGGTACTGCGCCTCTATGGATGAGTGAGAAAGCGGTTGCCATTGGCCAGTATTTCGTGGCTAGCGGGGCCCAGGTTGTCTTTCAGGATCTGGCCACCTCTGGCGCCAAAACTTTTAACAAGTATCTTCTTGAAGACATGATGGATACCTATGGTGCCCATTGGAATGTTGCCAAGGATCCCAAAGAGATCGCTCGTATCATGATTGAGGCTATTGAGTCCAAGCGTGACGCGCTGGGTATTAACAAGAAGAAAGAGCGCGTTCTTTTCGATATGAATATGCGCCGTGATCTTAGTGATGGCAAAGGCCTTACCGATGCTGGTTGTCACGGTCCTGCCGTCTAGCCGTTCGCTCTATTGTGATGATCGCGTGGCTCTTGAGTCACCGATTGCTATATTTTAAGTAATGAAATGATAAGGAAATAGCCGATGAAATCGGGTAGTCGTCTAGAACGCATCTTAAAGGCTGGTCATTTTGCCGTGACCGGTGAGCTTGGCCCCCCCAAAAATGGTGATCCTGAGGTAGTTCGTCAGAAGGCTCGCATTTTAAAAGGTCATGTTGACGCCGTCAATATTACCGACTGTCAGACTGCCATAGTCAGGATGTCTAGTATTGCCGCGGGTCTTATCACCCTGCAGGAAGGGGTGGAACCAGTCATCCAGATGACCTGCCGCGATCGCAACAGGATCGGCATGCAGAGTGATATCCTCGGCGCCACGGCACTTGGGTTGAAAAACCTGCTCTGTCTCACCGGTGATCATCAAAAATTTGGCAATCATCCCGGTTCCAAGGGTGTTTTTGATATGGATTCCATCCAGCTCCTTGGCATGGTCAAAAACATGCGGGATGAAAAACAGTTCCAATGCGGGGAGGCCATCAAGTCGGCTGAGCCTAAAATGTTCTTGGGCTGTGCTGCTAATCCGTTTGCCTATCCCTTTGAGTTCAGGGCTAAGCGCCTTGCCAAGAAGGTGGCTAATGGTGCTGATTTTGTTCAGACCCAGATCATTTATAATGTCGAAAAATTCGCCAAGTTTATGGAGATGGCCCGAGATATTGGCCTCCATGAAAAGGTTCATATTCTGGCCGGTGTCACCCCGCCGAAATCGCTGGGCATGGCCCGTTACATGAAAAACTTCGTTCCTGGCATGGATGTCACAGATGATGTTATCCAGCGTCTTAAGGACGCCAAGGATATGCAGGATGAGGGCATTAACATCTGTGTAGATATCATTAACCAGGTGAAAGAGATTAAGGGTGTTGCCGGTGTCCATGTCATGGCCATTGAGTGGGAAGAGGCCGTGCCTGAAATCGTTAAAAGGGCAGGGCTTGATTCTCGTCCCGTTCTCGATGATGATGTTTCTGAAACTGCCCAGCCTGAGATAAAAGAAGCCATTGAAGTGCGAACCTCTGCTCCAGTTGATAGCAAAGCGGCCCAGGCTGCACTTGCTGAAGCCAAGGCAGAGGCTGTGAAGATAATCGCAGCAGCAAAAGCGGAGGCTGCTAAGCTTGTTGATTTCCAGAAGAGTAGTGCTCAGGCGTCCGCTGCTGGTAAAGATAACGTTGTCGAAATACAAGATAATGCAGGAGAACATGAGATGAACGAAAGAGAACGTCTGGTGGCGTTGGAATCTGTTCAGAGTGGCTTGAAGGCATTAAAGCAGGCCTTTAACCTCACCGATGATCAGTTTGAAGCCCTGGCCAGTTTTGCCAGTGCCAAAAGCGTCCTTGAAAAAGATCCAAAGGTGACTCCAGCACCGGCTGCACCGGCTGCTTCCAGTGCACCGGCAGCACAGGTTCCTCCTGTTGCTGCGGCTCCTGCTCCTGCCGGTAGTATTGCAAAACCGGCTCGCACTCCGCAGACCGCAGCTGACCTGCCCTCCGCAGTTGTGGCTCGTTATGAAGAGTTGATGAGACGTGCCGGTGGCTCTGTGCCTGCCGCCGTAGCAGTCGATACAGCAGCCGATGAGGCCGCAGCCAAAAAGAAAGCTGACGAGGCGTCTGCCGCTAAGGCCACGGCTGAAAAGACGAAGACCGAAGAGGCCGCTGCTCAGCCTGCCCCTAAGAAAAAGGCTGCCCCCGCCAAAAAGGCTGCTCCCGTTGCAACCGGTGATGTCCCTGCCTTTGCCGTTGAGCAGTCCGCTCTGGGTGACCGTGCTTCGAAACTGCCAGTTGAGTCTTATACCCAGAAATATACTGGTACCATCCGCGAAACCACCTTGGGTAACGGTGCTCACACCATTACCATCGGTGGCGAGTCCACCATGCCCTTCCAGCTTTTTGAGGGCAGTATGGCCAATAAGCCACGCATTGCCATGGACATTGTTGACCTTGATCCCAAGGATTGGCCCGAGACCCT
>JBFFNX010000057.1:0-14198 GCA_041562995.1 Desulfurivibrionaceae bacterium | reverse complement strand
GTGGCAATGGCCTGATAGACGTGCTGGGGGCATTTCTCGGCCCCCGAGAAAACCAGGCGCAGGGTATCGAGTTGGCCTGGTTCGGCGGCCCGCAGGATGCCGTTTAAAAAGGTGGGAGTGCCGACCAGCACCGTGGTCTTATAGACCTCACTGATCTTGGCAAGGACACCAGCCTCAGTGGGATTGGCATGATAGACCGTTTTCATGCCCAGACAGAGAGCAAGCAAGAGGTTGCCGGTAAGGCCCAGGGAATGAAAGGGCGGCAACATCGCCAGCATACTGTCGTCACCATGAAGATGCAGCACCGCAGTGACGTCGCGGAGATTGGCAAGAAAATTGGCATGACTGAGGGGCACGGCCTTGGGCCTGGCCTCGGAGCCGGAGGTAAAGAGAATGGCGGCGATGTCATCACCCTTCCCATGCCTGGAAAGCAGGGACCAGTTGCCGTAGCTTTTCAGTTTGGCGACGATCTTTGTGGGCAGAGAAAACGTCTTGGTCACATCCTCCAGATAAAGCCACTCCACCTTAAGTCTATCAAGCACAATCCCCTGCCCTGATAGGCGTCCCATCAAGGCCTTGGCAGAAATCACCGTTTTCACCCCGACCTTATCGAGACAATAGGCCATGTTGCCTTCGCCCACAGTCCAGTTGGCCATCACCGGGGTCTTACCGGCAAAGAGCAGGGCCAGATAGGCGATGGTACAGGCCACCCCGGCCGGCAACATCAGACCAACATTGGTACCGGAGATCTTGGAAAACTCCGGCACCAGGAGATGGAGGGCGGTGATAATATCGCGATTGCTGCGCACACCGCTGCGCAGGTCAGCGATAAGGGCCTTGCTCGGGTCCTTGCCGGCCTGGCCAAGAAAAAGCTCGGTAATGGTCTGCCCCTGACCAAGGACCAGGGTCGCCTTGTCTTTAGCGGCAAACCATTTTGGCGGCGGCAGGGCTACCTGATCATTTTTGCGGCTGATAATCTGACCGGAGGCCGCCAAGAGAAGATCAGCGGCGGTATTGAGGGTCTCCAAATCATCAATGGTGTAGCCAAATTCCTGTTCAATCCAGACGGCAAGCTCAGCCACCCCCAGGGAGTCGATACCAAGATCGCTGGCCAAATTATCCTTGTTTTTGATATTCTCGGCGCCACTGATCTCCGTTATCTTGGCAAAGACCTGCTGGCGCACGGCATCACTGACGCTACCGGAATCCCCACCATTTTTTTCCTGTCCCGGTTCCGGCAGAATACGCGGTCGACTCCCTTGCCACCAAAAATGGGGGACAAAGCAATTTGCTGCCGCCTTCTTATTGTAGAAATCTTCGAGATATCTGTTGAGGGTCAGACGTTCGCCGGAATGGGGGATATCAGCAGGTTCCGCAAACTCGATGATGACCTGACGCTTGGGCATGAAGAAGATGCCGTTGGCCAGAACATAAAAAAGATGTTTGAGGATATCGGCAAGCAGGGTCGGCGTCCGGCCGCTGGCCTTGGAAAAGGAAGACCCCCATAGGCCGGTGGTGCGGATCAGAACAACCCGAATATCCGGCGCCTGTTTTAAGATGGCAGCAGCGCCACCATTACCCCGGATCGATTCGTAGCGGCTCCGGTAGATACGCCCGGAAGGATAAAGAAGAACATTATCGCCATGGTGAAGGCTGCTTATAATCTCGGCCATGGCGGCCACGACCTCATCACGGCTATGGCGACCCTTGCTGGCAATATCAGGCATCGTCACACAGCGCACCATCTTCATGACCTGGCGTACCACCGGGATATTGACCTGACTCTCGTCCGCCAGAGGGCGGGGATGAAAGCCCTTATGGAGGGCTAGATATATCATGAGGGGGTCAACAAGGGCCGGATGGTTGGGTAAAAACAGGATACCCTGGTCAGGGGTTGAGCTCTTAATCCTGTCCAGCCCTTTAAGGGTAATGCGATAGCGCAGGCGCAAGAGAGTGCGGAGAACAAAGACGATTATATTCAGCATGGAGAATGCTCCCTACCATAGTGTTTAAAGGCAAATCCAAATGCGAGGGCGCCAGTTCCTGCCACCAGGCCAAGAATCAACATGGATACACTGGGGGTAAAGGCCGCATCCAACACCTCAAAACAGGTGCCCGATAAAAAAATACCACTAAAAGCGGTGAAATTTGAGACAGCAATAATCTTGCCCTTCTGGTCGGCCCGGGGCCGGAGCTGGATAAAACTGGCCAGGGGGATTAAAAAGAGACCGCCGCCGCTGCCAGCTACCACCAAGGCCATGATGAGCAAGGGCAGGCGAGCGGCTTCGCCGGCAAAGTGGATAGCGCCAAAGGTGCCGACGAGACCACAACCCATAACCAAGACTGCCGGGCCCATGATCGTATGCCACTGTGGACCGCTGGCGATCTTAGCGGCCAGGAAAGATCCGACACAAACCCCCACCATAAGAGAGACCACCAGAAGGCTGGTCATGGTCTGTGACAGGGCAAGCTCGGCCAAACCCATGACATTGATCACCAGGACAACGATTGAGGAGATAAAATAAAAAAAGGCGTCCCCGGCAATGGCCGTTAATAACAGCCGGTCGGTACGCACCGTGTACAGATCTACCAAGGAATGGAGAGGTCCTAACCACGGGAAACTTTCCCGGGTCCCAGCTGCCGGTCGCTTGACCACCCCGAAACTTACCAATACACCAACCCCGGAAACCATCAGCACAAAGATTGCCACCAGCACCTGACCAAAAGGGATGGCCGTAGCAAACCAGGCTTGATCAAGGGCCACCCCGGCCAAGCCGATACCTGCTAAAATAGCCAGGGTGGTAACCAGCTTCAGCACGGCATTGGCGGTGGTGACATATTCCTTGGGATAAAGCTCGGGGATAGAGCCGTTAATGGCCGGGCCAAAAAGGGCGGACTGGGCCGCCATGATAAAGACCATGGCCAGGATGCAAGGCCAGTTCAGGGTTATAATGCCATAGGCCCCCACCACCATAGCGGCAAGCTCAAGAAATTTAGCGCCCACCACCACATTTTTTTTGGAGAAGCGATCGGCAAACCAGCCGGCATAGGCGGAAAAGAGAATAAAGGGCAGAGAAAAAAGCATGGTTGCCGTGCCCTGCAGACCACTTAAACCTGCACCCACGGCAAGGAGCATGGCCGCCTGTTTAAAGAAATTATCGTTAAATGCCCCCAAGAAATAGGTGATGGCCATGGCGATAAAGCGGGAACGGCCCTTTTTGATCAATGCTTCTATTTCAGGGGAGTACATTATTATCCTACAAAAAATTTCAGATCGGCTTTTTGCAAAAGGAGGCTGACACAGCAACGAGCAGGAAACCAACCTTGGAACGATACCTTTGCGACAAGGACCAAGCCATCTTGTTGGCCATTGTTTAACACGATTTCAAAATTCATCCCGCAAAAAACCACGCCTCTTCATCGCCAAAGGCTCAAATTAAGTGCCAGGATAATCACAGAGCACCCCCATCACAATCGCCACGGCCCAATTAAGCAGGATAAGTGAAGCTCCGTCATGGCAAATTGATTCCCCTCTCCCTCTTTTCAAAGTATTATTTGCTGATAAGAAACAGCAAAAACGTTCTGCTTGCATAAGGAAAAAGACATGACTGATATCCAGAACACGATCCTCCTTCTCCTCTTTGGTGTCCTGGTGGGGACAGGGGCCTCCTTTTCCGGCCTGGGCGGTGGTTTTTTGATCATCCCCCTGCTCATCTTCCTGGGCTATAGCGCCCAGAAGGCAGTGGGCACCTCCTTTGTCGCCATCCTGGTCATCGCTGTTTCCGCCCTGGTGGCCCATAACAAGCTGGCCCATGTTGACTTCCGGGCCGGACTCCTCCTTGGCGCCGGCGGGGTGTTGGGGGCGCAGATCGGTGCCCGCCTCATCGACCAGGTCTCCACGGGTAATTTCAAGAAGATCTTTGCTGTTATTCTCCTGGGCCTGGCCGGTTATTTATTCTGGCAGAAGTAAAAAAAACTTTCACCCCAGAGCCACAAAGACACAGAGTTTTTCCACAAATAAAAAAACTCTGTGTCTTTGTGGCTCTGGGGTATCAAAAAATGATGACAACTACCCTCTTTCTCCATGGCCTGGACTCCTCGAGCCAGGGCACCAAGGGCCGTTATTTTCAGGCCCATTTCCCTACTGTGCTCTGCCCTGATTTCAGTGGTGATCTCGACCAGCGCCTGGCCCGGCTTGAGGTGGTGTGTCAAGGTCATACAAACCTGACCCTGATCGGGTCCAGCTTCGGCGGCCTGATGGCCACCTGCTTTGCCATCCGCTATCCGGCCCGGGTTGCCAGACTCATCCTCCTGGCCCCGGCCCTCAATTTCCCGGACTTTCAAGCACCGCCTGCAAAAATTGCTGTCCCTACCCTGCTGGTCATGGGCCGTGACGATAGGGTGTGCCCGCCCGGCTTGATCGTGCCCCTGGCTTCAGCAACCTTCAGCAACCTGGAGGTCAGGCTGGGGGATGACGATCATCTGCTGGGGAGAATGTTTAGAGAAATTGAGTGGCAGGCGTTGCTGGCAGGAGAAAGGCAAAGCTGAATATCGAGCTCACCCAAGAATTTCGACCCGCCGAAGGGGAAACACTTCGACATTCATCATTCCTCGCAGTCTCATAGATGGGCGAAGAATTCAGGCGCAGATAGCCACTTGAAATTTGATATTCTCTTCTACCCTGCCTCATAAAGATAGCGGACATCCTGGAGGACAAACTCCGCCAGAGTGCTGTTCAGGGAGGACTGCAGACAATCCACCTTAGCCATGTGTCCGTCGCGGACCAGGGCCAGGTAACGGCAGCCGCCAAAGCAGAGGGGCAGATAGGAGCAGGTCCGGCATTTCTTATTCTGCAGCCAGTTGTCCGGATGGTACATGGAGAGATCTTTTACCCCCTGCCAGATATCACCGATGACGTAGTCGGGCCGGCCGATGAGCACCGGGCATTTGCAAAGAGTACCGTCATAATGGATGGTGAGATGGTCGTCCCGCAAGACCTTGCAGGGACCAGGGCTCTGCTGGGGCACGGCAAAGCCGGCGGCCAGGGCCTGCTCACGCAGGTCAATCTGGGCCTGGGCCAACCATTGCTCATTCATGGTCGCACAACCCTGGCGATAGCCGCCCTCACCGATATCGGCAGCCTGCTCCATCACCGGCCCAAAACGAAGCTCGCCGATCCTCTTAGGCCCAAGATCCGACTCTTTAAGAATATCGATGAGTTCGCTGAAGCGCCGGTGGTTAGCGGCGGAGAAATTGGCGCCGATATTGATGGTGAACAGTTCCGCGCAGGAGCGCAGGTTTTGCAGCAAAAGGGCAAAGCTGGGCTGGCCGGAGCTAAAGGGCCGACAGCCATTATGGACATCAGGGGGGCCATCCAGGGTGACCTTGGCAGAGACCAGGCCCAGGGGCAGGAGTTCAGCCACCAGCGCTGGCTTGAGGAGGGAGCCGTTGGTGATCAGGGAGAATTCAAAGGCGGCGTTATGCTCTTGGGCCGCCTCCTGCAGCCCCTCACAGAGAGACTTGAGACGTTTGACATAGAGGAGGGGTTCGCCGCCATAGAAGGTCACCACCACCTTCTCCCGGCCCTTGGCAAGGAGGCCACGAACAAACGCCATGAGCTGGGCGGCGGTCTCATCGCTCATGCCGAACTTGCCCTTCATGCTGCCTTCGTAGCAGTAGGTGCAACGGAAATTGCACTCCAGGCCCAGGATGATATCAAGGAAGACAGTAGTGGCCTGCCTGTTTATCTCTGGCACCATGGCCAGGACCTCCCGGCGTTCTTGCTCCAGATCGACCACCACCATACCAAGCTCCTGGAGATCTGCAACGATATCAAGGGAAAAATCACCACGGCGGAGGGCAGCCAGCTCGTCAGCAGCCACGGCAGCCAGGGCACCACTCTTGGTGGAGAAAAGGAGGTGGCGGTCTAGCTCGTCAGTAAGGGGGAAGATCTTCAGGTAGTTAGAGAGATACATGGTCTGCCAAATAACAGGTTCAGCACGGAATCCTGTGGAACGTGAAGGGGTAACTTCTGATTTTTTTAGTTTCCCCATGCAGCCCTGAGCGAGCAGGGAGCCGGGCAAGAGAAAGGGCATTGCAGCATGCCTGAGCATCCTCAAAGAGGTGCGATTTTCTGCAATTCCTCTTGCACGGCGGCAGGCGAGTGGTGCCGTAGGCCAGGGCTGTTAGGGGTGCCCTTTTCGCCCACTCCGCTGGCTGCGTCCCTTTTTGGGCAAGCAAAAAGAGACAAAACTACTTAATGGCGCATAAAAGAATTTCAGCAAAAAAATATCAGTACCCCGTGATGTACAAAAAAAGGAGGCCGTCAGGCCTCCTTAAATTAAGAAAACTTTTCCCGACTTCACCTTACTTTGGTGTACCAGGGGCACAGTTAGCCTGGGCCTGGGCCATCTTCTGCACACTTGCTCCCTTACTGAGAATTAGCAGCTTCTTCATTGTTTCTCCTCCGGTTAAGATGTTTAAGAGATAGTAAGAACTGAGATCTTAAACAGCTTATCATAATGAAATACAACAGGAAAACTAAAAATGGAGTTTCAAACCGGCCTCGGCATAGCGCGGCGCATTGGGCCAACGCTCGGTGACATACTGATTGCCATCAAAAAGGTTGCGCACCACGCCAAAGAGGCTCACCCCCAGCTCCTCCGAGTCGTAGAGACTCTTGGTGATGCTGAGGTCCCAGAGAACGCCTTTATTTGCTTGCGGAACTTCACCCGCGGCCAGACAATCGCCCCACTTGACATAGTGGCCGGCAAGTTCAGCGGTGATGATCTCCGGGTGATCAAAGAGCAGGATAATATTGGCCGTGCTGGAATGATCTCTCTGGTCGTCTGGCAGGTCTGAATAGGTATAGGTGAAATTGGCCTTCAAGGAGGTATAGAAGATGGCTCTGGTGGCAACCTCCACCTCAAGGCCCTGGCGCCGACTGCGGTCGCCGTTCACCCGGAAGATGCTCCAATCCGGAGCCCAACCCCAGGTATTGTCCACCTCATGGTGAAAGAGGGTGGTCTTGAGGTGGAGATAGGGAATGACCGTGCTCTCCACTCCGGCCTGGTAGGTCCAGTTCTTCTCTGGATCGAGATTGGGATTGACAAGAGAAGGGCTGTAGACGGGATCCCCTTCAAGATAGGTGACCGGCGGCTTGCGAAAACCACGGGAGGCCGAGGCCCGCAGCAGGGTATCAGGCCGGAGCTGATAGGTGATCCCTAAGGAGGGGCTGATAAGCTCCGTGGAGACGGTGGAGATATGGTCCCAGCGCAGACCAGGTGTGACGCTCCACTTATCAACGATAAAGGTGCCGTTCAGATAATAGCCGGAGACATCTTCGGTGAGGAGGTTCTGGGCATAATAATCGCCCATGGGGGCATATTGGGGATAATAGGAGTCCCAGAGGGCGCCATCGCGGTAGTTCCAGGTCATCTGGATCTCGTTGCGCTGGTAGTCGGCGCCGGCCACCAGGCTGTGCGCACCCAGCTTATAGTCGAGGCGCAGGGCGCCGCCGGTGGACTCCTGGTCGTTAAAGAAATCTTCAAGCGGCGTGATGGGCTGGCTGATGGTCTGCCGGGTAGCCCGGTAGTCGTTGTCGAAGCGAAAGAGCTCGGCATGGAGGTTCAGGCCGTCAGCGAGCAGGGCATCAAAGCGGGTGCTGATAAAGGTGTTCTTGTCATCCAGATTCTGGTCTAAATCCCAGGCCTGATAATTGCTCAGCCGATACTCCGGCCGGGAGTAGAGACCGGAGACCTCCAGGCTCATGTCATGGGGCATCTCCACCCGCAACTTGCCGTAGCCGGAGTTGTTCTTGAAATCACGGTCATCAAGGAGGCCATCCGTCCCTTGGCTACCGCCATAGAGGTAATAGCTGACCTTGCGCGCCTTACCCGTGAGCTCAGCGGTGACGTCATGGGTGCTTTTCTCGCCAGAGGAGGCCACCACATCAGCCTGGGGCCGGCTGGTGGTGCCGCTATCCTTGGTGATGATGTTGATCACGCCGCCCAGGGCCGAGCCCCAGGTGGAGGAGGCGGCGCCCTTGATCACCTCAATACGTTTGATGATCCGCACCGGGATCATATTGACCCAGGCCACCTCAACCGAGGCCTTATTGACCCGAACCCCATCAAGCAAAACCGTGACATGCTCCCAACTGGAGCCCTGGATATAGATATCGGAACCATGGTTAAAATCGAGACCACTATAGTTGACATAGACCCCGGCGACTCGATTGAGGACATCATCAACATTATGGGCGTTCATCCGCTCGATTTCGGCGGCGGTGATGATGGTGACGTTCTCGGCCACCTGGCTGATGGGTTTGCTGATACGGGTGGCGGCCTCCACCACCTGGGCCTCATCAAAGTAAAGGGCGAGGAAGTCATCCTCACCATTTTGGACAGGATGCTCTTCAGCAAAACTTACAGAGCCGATGGTCAGCAGCCACAGGCCAGCCACACAGAGAGCATAATATTTCCTCATCACTTCCCCCAAATTTAAAAAACGTACCTTTCTTTTCGAAAAACCAAATTATTCCAAACTTATTAAGAGCAAAAAATTATACTTTAAAAAGAACAACAGCCAAATGATACGATAAAAACATTTTTCGTAATGGCTTTCACCATATTTCATAAATATTTTCTCCATAACTTCCTGTATCCAGGGCCAAAATACTCACGCCAAAGGTCAGGACAATCCCCCTCTCGGCCCTGCCGCGAATCAGCTTTCGGCCCCTATTGCGGCCAAAACGTTGAAATTATTTCTGCACCGTTATAAATATGTTATAGAGAAGGTGTTGAAAACTCCTAACCAAAGACTTTGGCTCCCCTTCTGTGCATTGCCACTGGATTTCCTCCAGAGCCAAGCTCCAGGGCCGGCAATCTATAAGATGCGGCAACCAGCAGCGCAACCTTACGTCTAGGTAGGCCAAGAGGAAATTCCTTCACCTGCGCCCCAAAGATCTCCTTTTGTCTTTAACCACCTTCGTCAGCAAAGATAATCAGCCACTTCATGCTTAACAGACTCTGCCTTACCATCCTCATCATCATCCATACGGCAACGGCCTGCTATGGCCTGGAGGTGGTGGCAGTGAAATCGAGCCCGGCCCAACCCTACGATGTGGCCCTGCAGGCCTTCAGCCAGCAGCTCATCGCCCTCTCCCCCGTGCGCGGCACCAAGGCCATCAAACCCGTTATCACTATTCGCGGCATGACCTTGAACAGCGAGGAGCAGCCTGACGCCCTGAGGCGTACGATCAGCCAAGGGAAACCTGATCTCATTGTGGCCTTGGGCAGTAAGGCCTTACGGGTAACTGCCCCAATCCACGATATCCCCATCATCTATCTCCTGGTGCCTGTCCCCGATGACGTTGTCAGCAGGCAAGCCAATATCACCGGTGTCCTTCTCCAACCCGAGGCAGGTGCCCAGTTTCGCACCCTCAAAAATATCATGCCATCGGCAAAACGGGTCGGGGTGATATATGACCCTGACAAGACAACGGCCTTGATTGACAATGCCGCCAGAGCAAACAAGAATCTTGTCTTTGTCCGCCGGCCGGCCCGATCCCCGCAGGAGGTTGCGAGCCAACTTAGCAGCCTGGAAGGCGAAATAGACTTGCTGTGGATGGTGCCGGACAGCACCATCCTGTCACCGCAGACAGAAAAGAGCTTTTTTCGCTTTGCCCACAAGCAGAAAATTCCCATCTTGGCCTTCTCCGAAAAATACCTCGCCAGGGGGGCCAGTTTTGCCATCAGCCTCAATCTTGAAGAAATGGGACGCATGGCTGCCCGTCTCGCAACTCAGATACAAAAAGGCATAGCACCCCAACACCTGCCCCCCCTTAAAACGCTTAAGGTGGACATCAAGATCAACCGTACCATTATCGACAAGCTTGGCCTCAAGCTTCAGGAGGGCCAGCCATGATCCTCGGCCGTTTCATCAAACAGCTAAGGGCCAGCTATTCGGCCAAGCTCATTGCCATTTTTATCGTTGCCCTTTGCCTGATGGCAACGGCCCTCAACATTACTACGAACCGGATTCAAAAGAGCACCTACACCGAATATATGCGCACCAGTGGCTTGGCCATGGCCCAGCTTCTGGCCAAATCGGTCCAGCTCGATGTCTTCACCGAAAATATTGAAGAACTGACAATTCCAGTGGAATCCCTGCTCAGCCAGGATGACATCCTCCAGGTGGAGATACTGTCCCGTAAGGGCGTGTCTCTGGTGCGTCGCACCAAGAACAACGGCGACCCCATGCCGAGCCATGACGCAATCCTCGCAGAGATCCAAGACAAGGCCCCCCATTTTAAGGAGTGGCCCCACAGCTTTTCATACTCGTGGCCGGTTGAGGCCCTGGCGACAACGAGCAGCGCCGATGCCCTCTTTTTCGGTGAGGATCCTGAGCAGCTCCAATCGGAGAGCGTGCCCCTGGGCTATATATCCATCATTGTCTCGAAGATGCATTACACAAAAAATATCAGACAGATGGCAATCAGGACGGGTCTCACCATCTTGCTCCTGCTCATCTTACTGACGGCTGGCATTCTCCTTCTCTTTCGCAGGATGACCTTGCCCCTGCGCACCCTTATCCATAAAATCAAAGAGCAGCACCATATTGGCGAGGTGCATGATGACATCGGCCTCCTGGACACCACGGTTACCGGTCTCATCACTGACCTCGACCACTCCTTTCAAACGATCAACGATCTAACCAACAGCCTGGAGGACAAGGTCACCGAGCGCACCAGACAGCTGGCCATGGCTAATGATACGCTTATAACACGCCAGGAATATCTCGAAGAGGCCAACAAAAAACTGGAAAAGGCCATGAAGGACTTACAGGAAGCCGAAGGCCAGCTCATTCAGTCGGAAAAAATGGCAGCCATTGGTCAGGTGGTGGCCGGGGTGGCCCATGAAATTAACAACAACATCAACTTTATTTCCGGCGCCCTGCCTTCCATGGACAGGTCCATAGCAGACATCAAACAGCTCACTGGAAAATTTACTGCCGCCTCAACAAATCCAACGCCCGCCAATTTAATGGCAGTCCGGGCATTCCATAAGGAGCTTGGCGACGATGATCTCTTCGAATCGCTCGATCTTCTCATGGCGAATATTCGTGAGGGTGTGAACCGGACAACAAATATTATTAGCGACCTTAAAACATTTTCCCGGGTTGACGAGCAGGGTTATCAAGAGATTGATCTCAACAAATCCATTGATTCCACCCTCACCTTCCTTAATAAGCAACACCTGCAACACGTTGAAATAAGAAAAAACTATGGCGCCCTCCCCCTCGTCTCCTGTCTTCCGGGTCGCATTAACCAGGTTTTTCTAAATATTATGAATAATGCCCTGCATGCCATGACAGCTCAGGGTGGCAGCCTTACCATCACGACCTTTGTCAAAGGTTCCCAGGCCCATATCCGCTTTGAAGATACCGGGGTAGGAATTAGCAAAGAGAAACTCCCCAAGATTTTCGACGCTTTTTTCACCAGTAAAAATATTGGTGAGGGCTCTGGTATCGGCCTTGCTATCAGTTATAAAATAATCGAGCAGCATAAGGGCCGTATTGAGGTGACAAGCGAGGAGGGAAAAGGCAGCAACTTTGAGGTCATTTTGCCTATTGTCTCCAGGGAGGAGGGCTGGCATGGCTAAACAAAACGTGGCTTGACCAACCCAGCATAAGGTCGCTGTTTTGTCTTTTTTGCAGGCCAAGGTGAGCTCAGAGACTTGTCGACAACCGCCTAGAAAATTTCCGGCACGGGATTTTTTCATACATTTCTAAACATTTCTATTAAAATAGCGAAAGGGCTGGATAATACCCTTACAATTCTAAGTTCCGGGGCACAGATATGGATAAGCTTAAACTCCTCTACGTTGATGACGAAGAGGTAAATCTCTCCAACTTTAAAATGGCCATGAAGCGCCATTTTACCGTTTTGACCGCAAATTCAGCCCAAACAGCACTCGACTGTTTTATGCAACATACAGACATTGCTCTCGTTGTCGCTGACCAGAGAATGCCGGGCAAAAGCGGCACGGAACTGTTAGCGGAAATCCGCACCTTATATCCCGACACTATTCGTATTATGCTCACGGCGTACAGTGATCCGGCAGATATCATAGCCGCCCTCAACAAAGGGGAGATCTATCATTACCTCACCAAGCCCTGGCAGGAAGAAATCCTCCTCGACACCCTCACCAAGGGCGCTGATAAATACCGACTCACCCAGGAAAACAAATCCCTGCTTCAACAACTCACCGACAAAAATGAGATATTGAAACAGGAGCTTCGCACCAACCGCCAGCTTAAAGACTCGCTGGTGCGGCGTGACCTTATCTTGGCGGCCGTCAGCGACACTGCCCAGAAAATCATTACCAGTACGAACTGGCGCCAGTTTACCGAGCCTCTCATTGCCAGACTGGGCCTCGTGATGGCCGTATCCAAGGTTCATATTTACAGTCTCCAGCAAGACCCTTTTGAAAACCTCGACGTTCACCAGGAATTTGAATGGGTAACAGAAGGAGCACCCCAAGAGGATTTTGTCTCATCAGCCCGGACCTTCACCCTTGAGGATATCCATCTTGAGCGCTGGCTTTCTCTCCTCCGTAAAGGGGAAAGCATCGTGGAAAATACGGAGGATCTCCCGGCCCAGGAAGCGGCCGTCTTTGCTACTTCCCATATCCTCTCCATTGTCTGCACCCCCATTACGGTGCAGGGGAAATGCTGGGGCTTTCTCAGCCTTGAAGACTGTTTCACAAAACGAACCTGGCCTGAACTTGAACTCGCTGCAGTCAAGAGTGCCGCCAGCCTTGTCGCTGAAGCCGTCCACCGAGAAGAAATGAATCTTGAGCTCAACGCCCAAAAGGATCAACTGGCCCATGCCGGCCGGCTCTTGACCATAGGCGAAATTGCCAAGGGAATGGCCCATGAGATCAATCTGCCCATGAGTCTCATCAGCCTCAACGCTGACGAGCTCCACCAATATCTCATCACCAATCATCCGAAATCAGAGTATGAGAAAAAAGCCAAAGACATCAGTAGTCAGGTTGCCAAGGTGATGCGTATCATTGAACATATGCGGATATTTTCCACCCTGTCCAAAGAAAAAATAACCGACACCAACCTGTACTGGACGGTAAATGGCGCCCTGAGCTTTTTTCGCGAACAGTTTCGGGTTTTCCTCATCAACCTCCACGAGGAAACCACCGAGGAAGTACCGTTTATCAGCACGGACAACCAGAAAGTTGAACAAATCATGGTCAACCTCCTGGCCAATGCCCGTTATGCCGTGATGAAAAAGGCTGAACAGATCAAAAAATTCCCCATGGAGGTATGGGTCAGACTTTATGAAGAAGAGCTTACCGATGCCATCCTCAAAAAAATCCCTGCAACCGCCCGACAAAAAGACCTCACCGCAGCCCTTGTTTTAGAGATTGAGGATAATGGCATCGGCATGTCTGAGGAAACGCGACTCCATTGCACAGAACCTTTTTTCACCACCAAACCTGTGGGCGAAGGAACCGGTTTAGGCCTCTCCGTTTCTTATTCCCTGATTAAGCAATTAGGGTATCACCTGGAAATCGAATCCACTTTGGGCAAGGGCTCCCTCTTTCGCATCACCATCCCAACATACGAAGAGTACCCCGTACTTCTCGACAACAACGAAATTCAGTTTAAAACTGCTTACCATCAAATTTAAGGCGGCAAAAAAGCCGTTGACAGACATGCTGATATCTCAACAATAGCCCGGAACCACAGAGTCATTATCGCGAAAGCGGGAATGACGAGGAGAAAGAATAGAACTTAGTGGCAAGCACAATCTTAACTGCCCTGTCCCAAAAGGGAGAAACCGTGCTTTGCAAAAAAAACCCATCGCCTCTTCTAACAAACTTTATTACTATAGGTACCTAACAAACAAAATTGCCCAGGCAAACCAAGGGACGCCATTGATCGCAGCTAAAAACAATAAAATTTTGATCGTTGATGACGAGCCCCTTAACCGCCTTTTTCTCGTCGATCTCCTGACCATGCATGATCTTTCCCCAACCGAGGCCATCACCGGCAAGGAGGCGGTGGAAAAATGGTTAACCAATGATTATTTTGTCATTCTCATGGATATTCAAATGCCGGAAATGAATGGTATTGATGCCACCCGATTTATCCGGCAAAGGGAGAAAGAAGAGGGC
>JBFFNX010000056.1:0-14377 GCA_041562995.1 Desulfurivibrionaceae bacterium | reverse complement strand
AATAAGGGGAAGGGGTAGGCGGCCGGGCTTGGACATAAAATTACCTTAAATTACCAATAAAGAAAGGGGGGCTAAAAGCCCCCCTTTCTTTATTGCATTGCGGTGAAGAGAGTATTCTATTTCTTGTATTCTGCGTCAAGTCCACAGAGTACAGCATGAACACCATCTGGGCCAGTGCCGATCTCTTCATCATGACAGGCCAGGCAGACTGAGGTAGGCTTGCCGACGAATGTCTTGGCCTTCACATCATAAAGTTTGAGCTGGCCGTCCATTAAATATTCATCGGGGCCGGGCTTGGTCCGATCCTGACACGCTTCGTCAAAAATGGCCTTTGTCCTGGAGGTGACAACAATGTATTTGTCATCCGGGGTAAACATGGCGTCATGGGTCTCTTCCAGGACAGGCATGGTCTCAGCATCAATGGTTTCCAGGGTGTTGGCATCGATGAGGAACATGATATCGCCGGTGGCGTTGGCAATCATGGAGGAGTCGTTAGACCAGTATTGCCGGAAAGAGATGGTCTTGTTTTTGTTGCCGTCAGCAACACCGGAGGCCAAAAGTTTTACCTGACCTTTTTCCAGGGCCTTGGCGTCAAGCATCTTCAGGTGCAGTTTGCCAACACCGTGGCCGTAATCAGCAAGGGAGCTGGAATCACTTTCATTAATGGTAATGAGCATCTTGCTCATGTCCGGAGAGGTGGTGCCATGGAAATACTTATAAGGAACCTTGGGGTCAGCTTCGGTGCCTTCCAGAAATACGGTGTGCTTCCGGGTGAGGTCTTTTTTTGCGAAGACATCGATGTAGGCGGGATTAGCCATGGTGATCGGCATGAAATAATCTTTAGTCTGGCCAGATGCGCAGTACATTTTTTTGGTAACCTGAACATTGGCAGGGGTAGGGACATCAACGTCGAGGATGACCTCGCCGGTCTTCAGGTTGGTTTTGCCGACATGGGTCTTGCCAGTGGCGGGGTCAAGCTTATAGGTTGACCAGTACATGGTGTCACGATCTTTATAATCGATACGGGCATCATGGACCGGGTGAGAGGCGCTGTCACCGATATCGATTTTGGTAAGCTCATTGCAGGTAATGGGGGTTTCGGCAGCTGGGTCAATGGTGCAAACGGCCTTGGCAAAATGGCCGCCCATGGCAGCAACATAGAAAGTTGCTTCATAGTTTTTAGCTGCCATGCTGCTGGTGGCAAGCCCCGCAACAAGAGCTCCGGCTGTCAGTGTGCTCAACCATGCTTTTTTGGAAATCTTCATTTTTTCTCCTTGCTTGAGTATTCTTGCGATCTTGCTTGAAGTCGCTTTATATTGTGGAACAATGAATGTCGAGCTGGGTGCCTATTGGCAAAATTTGGAGCATCTGTCATAAACAAGGAGGTGAACAGGTCCTGCTTAACTGGCAGTGCTCTTTTTTTTCCAGCACAGCTTTTCCAGGGCCACATGAAAATCATGTTGCCAGAAAAAATGCTTTATGTGACAATCCGACTCTGTGTGACAATTTGTCGCACCGCATGGTTCCGAAAATAAATCATTGCTAAAAATTTGCAAGGAGAAAAAAGATAAAAATCTTATCTCTTCTTGTTGTAAGAGTATTCCTGATCATTATTTTTATATATTGTGAAGGGAATCGGGGAATTGCCTATGTATATTGAATGTAAAAATCTGCTGAAAAATTATAGGTCTGAAGGCGCTGTTTTGACGGCTGTTGACCATGTCAACCTTGAGGTTGAAAAGGGTGATTTTGTCGTTATCCTGGGGCATTCCGGTTCAGGAAAGACCACCCTTCTTTCCTTGATTGGTGGCTTGACTAAGCCGGATGGCGGCACGGTCTGTATTGGAAATATTGATAATTGGCAGCAGTCCGATGGTGAACTTGCCGTCATGCGCAATAAGAAAATCGGCTTTATTTTTCAATTTGCCAGTCTCATTCCCACCCTTACGGTCCTGGAAAATATTCTTTTGCCCCTTTCTTTTTCCAACAACCCGCAGGGAGATCGGCAATATGCCTTAGAGCTCCTTGAGCAGGTCGGACTCAGCGGTAGGCAGGATGACCTGCCCGGCCAACTTTCCGGTGGTCAGCAACGCCGCGTTGCCATTGCCCGGTCTTTTATAAACAGACCAGCAATTATTTTAGCGGATGAACCCACCGGGGATCTTGACGAAACGACGGAAAAGGAAATTCTGGCCATCTTCAAAAACTTTAATCAGTCCGGTGTCACTTTTTTAGTGGTGACCCATAATACCGATCTGGCCCTGAGTCAGGGTAAAACGCGTCTTTTCAGCATGCAAAACGGCTCATTAGAGGAGACATCCCCGCTATGAAAGGGTTTCTCCTGCTCTTATCGGTGCTGGTCACCTTGACAGGTTGCGGCCAATCCCAGCCGTCGGGAAAGATCGAGATTGGCGGGCCGGCCCCTGATTTTGCCGGTGTTGATCTCCAAGGCAACCCCTTTGCCCTTGCTGATTTCGCTGGTAAGCCAGTTATTATTCGCTTCTGGTCAACGGAGTGTAAATTTTGCCGTGCCGATACGCCTGTCTTCAATGAGGTGTATGCGAAATTTCACGACAAAGGTCTGCAAATGGCTTATGTAAATACCTTGTCAAATCTCCAGCAGGTCAATGAGTTTGTTGCCGATCTTGCTATCATGTTTCCTGTCATTATGGATACAAATGGCGATATCGCGCGGAGTTATCATGTCAAGCTTGTGCCTCAAACCATTATTATTGATAAAACGCACACCATTGCCGCGGCCATTCTTGGTGGTGTCAGTGAAGTGGAAATTATGGATTTGCTTCAGGAGGATTTAAAGTAGTGAAAAATCTGAAAAGTATCATTGTCACCCTCGGCCTCGCGTTCTTGGCCTCTTCGACCCTGGCCTTTGCCGAACCACGCTCTGAAGTCTCGGCCGATAGCCGTTGTCAGGTCTGCGGGATGTTTGTCGCCAAATATCCAAACTGGATCACCCAGATCCACAGCGAAGGTGGTAAGGTTGCCCTTTTTGACGGGGTTAAGGATATGATGGTTTTTTATTTCAACACCGAAAAATATTGGGTCAAGGCCGATGTCATCACGGATATCTGGGTCAAGGATTATTATACTTTAGAATGGCTTGATGGCAGAAAGGCCTTCTATGTCGTTGGCAGTGACGTCCATGGTCCCATGGGGCATGAGTTCATCCCCTTTGCCAGCCAGAAGAGCGCGCAATCCTTTCTTAAGGATCATCATGGCGACGCCATCCTCAACTTTACGGATATCACTTCAGAAAAGGTGGAATCCATGCGCATGGGCATGAAGATGAAGATGATGAACATGAAGATGCAATAGTCTCGAACCTTCTTTCCCCCTTGTTGATACTCTTGATGCGTCCATCTACCCTTTATGCCATCCTCATGCTCACCCTGGCGATTGTGGCCGGCGCTGTCACCGTTCATGGTCGCCAGCGTGCCCTCCTCGAGATGGACAGCTCTGCCGTGCGTGACAGCCTGACTAGGGCCCTTGGCTTGACAGACCTATGCCTGGCCACGGAGGCCCGCTACACCAGGCATCCAGCCCTGACTGATGATCTCGCCCCTTTTATGGATTATCCGGCCGCCCTGGAGCATTTTCCCACCGGACTTTTTTGGGCCCCACCGCGATGAGAGAATTTTCAGAAAAACACCTTAATATCCTCGACTATGCCCTGTCGTCCCTCTGGCGCCGGAAGGGCAAGAATTTGAGTGTATTCCTCGTCTTTACCTTTGTTATCTTTCTGTTGGCCTCTTTCCAATTTTTGACCCGTTCTCTCCTTGACGCAGCCCAAGCAACCTTGCGCCAGACTCCGGAAATTACCATCCAGTATATGGTAGCAGGGAGGCAAGAATCGATCCCCGTCTCCTACGCTGCAAAGATTAAAGATGTTTTCGGGGTGCGCAAGGTGACCGCGCGGGTATGGGGGTATAAGTTTAACGAGGTGACCGGCTCCAATATCACGGTGATGGCCTTGGCCCATTTCCCGAGGTTGGATCAGGAGGTCCTTGCCGAAGGACGTTTTGGGGCTAAAGGTGAAAAGGGATGGGCGGTCATCGGCCAAGGGGTTTTAGATGATCTTGGCCTTGGTAGCCGCCGGAGCTTTTCTTTTTTCAGACCAGATTTGACTCTGAAGCCTTTTACCGTAAGCGGTGTTTTTGGGCCGGAAAGCAATATCCTTACCTATGACCTGGTGATTACCGGTATCGATGATGGCCGTGATCTTTTTGGTATGGAGGCCACGCTGGCCACCGATCTCCTTGTCGAGGTGGTAAATCCCCTGGAGATCGCCACCGTTGCCAGAAAAATTTCTAAGGCTTTGCCCGGCACCAGGGTGGTTACCCGGCCCCAAATCCTCAAAACATATGAGGCGGTCTTTAGCTGGCGTTCCGGTTTTGCGGCCATCTGTCTTTTGAGTGCCCTGGCTGCCTTTATTATCCTGGCCTGGGATAAGGCGTCCGGTATGTCGCCGGAAGAGCGCCGGGAAATTTCGATATTGAAAATTCTTGGTTGGCAAACCCCGGATGTCCTTATGATTCGCTTCTGGGAGAGCTTTGCCCTGGCCTTGGTTGCCTTTGGTTGTGGGACGATCCTGGCCTATGTTCATATCGGCTATTTTCAGGCCCTGCTTTTTCGCTCGGTGATGATGGGGTGGTCGGTGCTCCGCCCTGGTCTGAGTTTTGTGCCGGTCGTGAGCTTCGGCGATCTTTTCCTGCTCTTTTCCCTGGCGGTGTTGCCCTATTTGGCCGCCACGGTTATCCCGGCCTGGCGTTGTGCCTCTGTTGCCACTGATTCTGCGTTAAGGGGCTAAGCCGATGCTGGTAGAACTGGAAAATATCATCAAGATTTATAACCAGGGCCAGGTCAATGAGGTGATGGCCCTTGACCGGGTCAATCTCACCGTGGCCAAAGGGGCCATGGTCTGCCTGAAGGGACCGAGTGGTTCCGGCAAATCAACACTGCTGTCGATTATTGGCTGTATTTATCCCCCCACCAGTGGCAGGGCGGTTATTGCCGGCACCCAGCTGGCCCGTCTGCCCGATCGTTTTCTGACCATCCATCGCCGTCAGACCATCGGTTTCATCTTCCAGCATTTTAATATTCTGCCCAAACTTTCGGTCCTGGAAAACATCATGCTGCCCCTTATGCCCCTGGGCATCTCTCCCGGCAAGCGACGGGCCATGGCAGAACCACTTCTTGAGCGTTTTGGCATCGATCATCGCAGAAATTTTCCAGCTGGCGAGATCTCCGGTGGTGAACTGCAGAGGGTCGCTATTGCCAGGGCCTTAATTAATGCCCCGCCGATTATCATTGCCGATGAACCCACCGCCCATCTGGATAGTGAGCTCAGCAAGGAGTTTTTGCGCAGCATGAGGCAATTGAAGGGTGAGGGGAAAACCATTATCATAGCCTCCCATGATCCTCTTGTGACCGATGATGGTGGGGTGGATATGATCTATGCTGTCCGCGACGGCAGGGTGAGTCAGGATGTTTCTTAATCCCTGGAGCCTTGCCCTTTGTCTGCTTAGCGCCATCAGTGTTTTCTTGATCGGTGTGGCGTGCAAAACAGCGGTTCGGGTCATTCGCCATTGGGACCCGGCTGCTGACAACCAGGGGCAAATTGCCCTTGAATCCGAGATCTGGCTCTCTTCCACCCTTGTCCAGTATGGTCTCGGTTTTCAGATTGTCTCCCTGCTTCTCTATGTTCTGGCCGCCGATCATTTCTCCCAGATGCTCTCTGGCGCCATGTGCGCCACCGGCTCCTTGCTGGCCAACGAGTATGGCCTCCCTCTGCTCATGGTCAAGATTGCCGGCATGTTTCTTTACGGTTTGTGGATTGTCCTTCATCAGCTCGATATCAGCAGTGAGGAGTACCCGTTAGTCCGGCTGAAATACATTTTCCTGCTCCTGGTTTCCCCTCTGGTTCTGGTTGATACAGCCCTGCTTGTCCTTTACCTTGGGGGATTAAAGCCAGATATCATAACATCCTGTTGTGCCGTAATTTTTGATGAAGGACAGGGGGGGATGGTGCAGAATCTTCTCGGCGGCCAAGACGACCAAGGCAGCCTGTTTCTTTATTACGGCTGGATGGCGTTTCTCTTTGGGGCAGGCATTGCCGCCTGGTGGCGCCAAAAGATCAGCCTTTATATTGTCTATGGCCTGGCCATGGCGGCGTTCTTTGTCCTGGCCTTAAATACCCTCATTGCCGTGCTCTCGTCATATATCTATGCCATGCCCTTTCATAACTGCCCTTTCTGCATGTTGAAAAGGGAATATGGCTATATTGGTTTCTTGATCTATCTCCCACTCTTTATGACAGTATTTAGCGGTGTTACGCCCATGCTTATTCAGCCTTGTCAGGCCAAGGCGGTCCTCGCCGGAACCGTGGCAAAGCTGCAAAGAAAACTTATAGTCGTGTCCGTGGCGGCCTTAGCGGTTTATGCCGTGCTCTCATCCTATCATTATATTGTTTATACGGTGATGGGAGGGGAGGGCTAGCTAAAGCGTGGCAACCGCAGCGGGAAATTTTGAAGATTTTTCAAGAGAGAAACCCTGTTAGAGGGTCGGGGGGAATTTTTGGAGCTTGCGCTGCAGGGTGCGACGATGGATACCCAGTTTTTTTGCGGCCTGCGAAATATTATTATCACAGTCGGTTAAAACCCGGCTGATATGCTCCCACTCAACCCTGGCTAAGGATGGGGCACTGATGCTTTCATCTTCAAGGTCACGGAGCGCCTCAGATTCAAAGGCGGAAATAATATCTTCAACTTCGGCAGGTTTGGTGAGGTAGCCGACAGCTCCGAGCTTTATCGCCTTGGTGGCCGTGGCAATGGAGCCATAGCCGGTCAAAACCACAGCCCTCATGGTGGGGTGATGACGAATGCCGGTACGAATGACGTCAAGGCCTGATTTGCCCTCCATCTTGAGATCAACAACAGCGAACTCTGGTTTATGGCGGGCAATGATCTCCACGGCCCCGATGTAGTTGCTTGCCGTTTCCACATTAAAACCGCGGCGTTCCAAGGCCTTGGCCAAGCGATTGCGAAAAATGTCTTCATCGTCAACAAGTAAAATGGTCGGCATTGTTCTTTAACCCTCTGTGTCGGTGGTTGGATGGCTGATTACTGATTTCTTAAAGGCCATGGTGATCGTTGTTCCTTTGCTCTCCTGGGATTTGATCATCAGGGAGCCTCCAAGCTGGCTGGCCAGTGATTTTGCCAGAAAAAGACCGAGTCCCATGCCCTTGCCAACTGCTTTTGTTGTGAAGAAAGGTTCCGGGGCTTGTGAGACAAGTTCTTGATTCATGCCACAACCATGGTCTGTAACCATGAAATAAATATACTCCCCCTCTTCTTTGCATTCAAGGACGATTTCATCGTCAGGGGAACTGGCATCAGCCGCATTGGACAGCAGTCCCTTCAGGGCCCAGGATACAGCATGGGAAGGGACCAGTAACGGTTTGGCCGAAAGCGTATTGTTGACAACCAGATTTTGGGGGATGTCACCCAAGAGACCCAGGGCGGTTTCCAGAAGTTCATCAATGGTAGTGGGGATATATTTTTCGGCCTGCACAGCGCCAGCGTCCGCTGACATCTGGAAAAGAATGTCTTTACAGCGGTTCGTCTGGTCGCGGATGAGCTGGGCATCCTCAAGTAAACCCTCGTCATACATTTTATTTTTGCAGCTATAGACCATCTCTCCTGAAGCCAGACTAATGGTGGCCAAGGGCGTGGAAAGTTCATGGGCAGCTCCGGCGGCCAAGGTGGCCAGGGCCCGGAGTTTGTCATTCTGGAGTTTTTCCTGGTGGAGCTGGGCAATGGTGTGGTGGTACTCCCTTAAGGATTGCTGGATTCGTGAAGCAAAAAAGGTTATCAGAATGGCACTTATGGCATAGGCAAACCACATACCCTGCAGGTGAAGGTCCATATTGAGATTGGTAACATTGCACACCTGTTGGATTTGTTGGCCTGCCTCATCTCCACCCTGCCTAAGCAGTGAAGGCAGAAACATGCCGCCATAGGAAATGATTGTTAAGGCACTAAGGCCCCAGGCAAGCAGGGCTGGCAGCAGGATGGCACCGAGGGTGATATGTACCAGGTAGAGGAAGGTAAAGGGGTTCATCGTGCCACCGGTGATATAGAGGAGGCTCGTCAGAAGGGCAATGTCAGCATAGAGAGTGAGGGGCAGCAGGTGGGCGGAGGGAGGAGTTTGCTGGGTGTGGAGCCGAAGGGCGAGGGCAATATTGCTGATAATCTCAGCAAAAATCACGGCGCTGACAGCCAGGACGGGAAGGTCTAAATGGAAAAAGAAGGAGCCGATCGTGACCGTAAGAATTTGACCGGCCACGGCCCACCAGCGTAACTTGACCAGCCAAAGGAGGCCAATACGGCGGGTATCATGAATATTTTGTTGGAGATCAAGGCGGCTATCAAGAGTGGAAGGCATTGGCGTTTAGTATGTGAAAAGAGAGGTTGGATGATCAAATAAAGTTAGCACAACAGTCTCATGGCTGCCAGTTCTTTAAGTCTGACCAGTCCAATCTCCCTGAAAAAAAAGGGAAAACCAGGCTTATGCGACAATTTGCCACATTTTCCCTGTTGGTAACTTGTGTTAAGGAGAATCGTTTGCTGACAAATGGTTAGAAGCCCCAGTAAACAAAGAACATTCAGCCTTCATCCTTACTTTATGGCAATGAGGGTGTAAACCGATCTTGAATAGCTTGATACGTTTTTTTTCATTTGCTTTCTGCAAATGAGTCGTTCAAGATATTCAGAAAACTACGGGATCCTATGTCAGCAACAGACGAGCCCCTCAGGCTTGCAGAAATTTATCGTTTTTTGGCGCAGAGCATGCGTTATCCTGAGTCATCATGGTTCAATGATGATTTTCTATCCGTTTTTAAAGAACTTCTTGTTCAACTTGAGTGGCACGATCATCAAAAGGCCCTGCCGGCAAAGATTACCGATGCAATCCTTGAAGATATTCAGGTTGACTATACCCGTCTCTTTATCAATGGCATACCCCATGTTATTGCGCCGCCCTATGCATCTATATATATTGATGGCACCTTGAACAGCACCACTGCTGATAAAACCCGCGAATATTTCCGCAAGCATGGGTTTGATATAACAACCAATGAATTCCCTGATTATCTTGTCACCGAGCTTGACTTTATGGCCTTGCTTGAGGATGAAAAGGAGGGGAGCAGCGAAGAATTTTTACGTTTCTATTTTCGGCCCTGGTTTGATAAATTTCGCGATCTTGTCCTTGATGAGGGTCACGTTTCATTTATTAAATCAGCGGTGGAGTTAATAGATTTTTTTACCAGGAATGAGACCGAGGCGGACTCAGAGCAGGCCGCTTAATATAAGAGTCTAAAAAGCATATTTTTTTGAAGCTTATTGTTTCAAATAATTAAAACCTGAGGGAGGTAAGAGAATATGGCTTTCAATTTAACAAGACGTAAATTCCTGCAAACGGCTTCGCTTGCAGCGGCATCTGTGCCGTTGGCAAATGTTGTCACTGCACAGGCCGGTGTCGCCAAGTCGCCATTCACTCCAGCTGGTACCATGGCAGACAAGACTGCTGTTGGTGGTATCTGTGAGATGTGTTTCTGGCGTTGTCAGCTTGTTGGCAAGGTTCGTGACAACAAACTGATGAAGCTTGAGGGTAACCCCAAGTCAATCGATAACGGCAAGTCCATCTGTGCCCGCGGTAACGCCGGTGTCCAGCTTCTTTATGATAAGGATCGTCTCAAGTACCCCATGAAAAATGTGGGTAAACGCGGCGCTCCCAAGTGGAAGCGAATTTCCTGGAAAGAAGCCCTTGATGAGTGTGGTGCAAAACTCAGCGCCACCGTTAAGAATCATACGGCCAAGGGTATTGCCCTGTTTCCCCATGGCGCCTCAGCCGTGTACCCCATGCAGTATCTCGAGCACACCGTGGGTACCCCCAATGTTTCAGAGGCCTCGTTCTTCCAGTGCCGTGGTGTCCGTGACTACGCCTGGTTGACTACCATTGGTACCGGTCCTGGTGAGAATGTTGATATGGCCAACGCCAAGGTTATCCTTGGTCTGGGTTGCCATTTCGGTGAGAACGTCCATGTCTCCCACGCCAAGCGTTACCTGAAGGGTCTTGAAAACGGCGCCAAGCTTGTTATCGTTGATCCGCGTTTCTCCGCTTCCGCTGCCAAGGCCGATATCTGGGTAAAGATCAAGCCCGGTACTGACACCGCTTTTCTGCTTGGTATCATGAATTACCTGGTCACCAACAACAAGTACAATGCTGATTTTGTTGATAAGCATGGCGTAGGATTTGATGAGTTTAAAGACGCTATTGCCGGCTGGACCCTGAAAAAGGCATCCAAGGAATGTGATGTGCCGGTTGCTCAGATCAAAGAGGTTGCCGAGCTTCTTGCTGCCAATGCCCCCAATGTCTCTGTCCATCCAGGCCGTTTTTCCAGCTGGTACGGTAACGATTTCCATCGCGGCCGTTCTCTGGGTTGTCTGGCCGGTCTGCTTGGCGCCTTTGGTGTGCCAGGTGGTTTTGTTAAGGGTAAAGGCCCCAAAGGTATTGGTAAGGTTGGTTGGCCTGCTGGTCATGAACATCACAAGGCCCTGCATCGTGAGGCTGGGATCTATAAGCAGTCCCCGGCTGGTACCCCCACCGATCTGATCCGCAACTGTGCCATCACCAGCAAGCCGTATCCGATCAAATCCTGTGTGATCTGGGGCCAGAACCCCATCCAGACCATTCCCAATCAGCAGAAAACCATTGATATGCTCATGCAGATGGATTTTGTCATGTGTGTCGATGTAATGCCGACCGACATCACCATGTATGCTGATATCTTGCTGCCCGAGGCTTCCTACCTGGAACGTTTCGACTATATCAAGACCGGAACCCAATGGGATTTTAACGACAAGCATCAGCAATATATTTCTGCACGTATGCCGTTGATTAAGGCTGATTTTGAGCGTAAGGATCAGGTTTATATCGTCAATGAAATTGCCAAGCGCATGGGTCATGAAAAAGCCATTCCTGTTCAGAGCATGGAGGAGATGATTGATAAGAGACTCGAATCCACCGGTCTGTCCATCAAGAAGCTCATTGCTGAGGATGGTATCCATCTCCAGCCTGGTAAGGATCCCTACGGTGTGGCAGAGGATTTTGAGGTCCAGTTCTTTAACGAAGAATTGGTGGAGCAGGGTTACAGTGGTGCACCTACCTATGTACCGACTCCTGAAGTGCCTGGTGGCTATTTGCGGCTTCTTTCCGGTCGTTCACCCCTGCATACCTTTAACCGTACCCAGAATAATGTCTGGTTGCATAACGGCATGCCTGAGAACCCTGTTTGGCTTAATGACAAGGTTGCCGAGCGTCTCGGTCTCAAGGACGGTGATCGCGTTTCCATGACCAACAGTGAAGGCGTGAAGTCTGAAACCACCTCCCATGTCAAGGTGACTCCTGGTATCCGTGAAGATTGTGTGTTCATGGCCCATGGTTTTGGCACCAAGAACGCCGCCATGACCGTTGCCAAGGATGCTGGTATTGATGACCAGAAGATGTGTACAATCCTGGCTGTGGATCCAGAAACCGGTTGTAGCGGTATGCGTAACAACTTTGTTAAACTGGTTAAAGCGTAAGACTTTATAAGCCTACGAGATACTCTACTTGAGGAGGATATACCGTTATGCAATACGGAATGGTTATAGATTTAGAAAAGTGTGTCGGCTGCCATGCCTGCACCATCGCCTGTAAGGCCGAGTGGGAAGTACCGGCAGACAAGGGGAGAAACTGGGTTCATCGTCTTGGCCCAGCCAACACCCCCCATGGCCTGGCTTCCACCTATTACCCTGGTTTGTGCAATCATTGTAATGAGCCTGCCTGTGTTCCTGTCTGTCCTGCTGACACCGTTCAGAAGACCTTCAAGGACGTCAAAACCGGCAAGACCAAGACCCTGGAAGTAGCTGCAACCTATAAAGACCCCTTTAACGGCACCGTTCAGATTGACAAGGAACGCTGCTTGGGCTGCGGTGCTTGTGCTGATGCCTGTCCCTATAAGGCTCGCTATGTAAACGCCAATCAGATCAACGAGGAGCTTGGCAGTGAGGGTACCGCTGATAAATGTACTTACTGTATGCCGCGCGTTGAGATGGGACTTGAGCCTGCCTGTGTCCAGACCTGTTTGGCTGGCGCTCGTATATTTGGTGATATGGATGATCCAAACTCTGAGGTTTCCAAGTACAAAAAAATGGGAGCCAAAAGCCTTTCATCTGTCAAAGTAAATATCGGTTCTAACGGCCTTTACTACGGCAACAAGCGCGACAAGGCATTGCTCACCGCGTTGTCAACTCCGCAGGAGATGCCAGAGGCCAATATGCGCCGTATCCTGATGGCCAAAATGAAGCCTAGTATTAATAAGGCCAAAAAACTTGGCATGCTGGGTCTTGTCGGCGCAATTGCCATGAAGGGAATGAGCGAAGATAAAGAATAATCTTCTCTCATAGTTCCTGGTAAAAAAGGCGATGGTGATTTTTCACCATCGCCTTTTTTTATGGTGGATGAGATGGGGAATTTAGGGTTGTTTCTTTGGCGCCAATGGCCCAAAATCAATTTTACCTGGCCACCACATGCTTGAAATCTTCCAGGATGGTTCGTTCCATGAGGCGGGCCGTTCTTTCTTTAGGTCGGGCCAGTTGCTTATACTGGGCAAGGCATTTTTTCACCAGGTTAATCACCTGGCTGTCGTCGAGATTTTCATCTATAATATCACCAATTCTCGGCCGGCCGCCGCCGTTGCCACCAAAGACCAGGGTCCAGCCCTCTTTTTTGGCAAATATACCGATATCCCTGACAAAGCTCTCACAGCAGTTCATCGAACAGCCTGATATCCCAATCTTGGTTTTCGCCGGCAGTTCCATGGCCAACAATTCATCTTCTAATCGTTGTCCCAGGTAAAGAGAGTCCTGGCAGCCATATTTACAATGGTTAATCCCGGGACAGGCCTGGATATAATGGACACCAGGTGGCTTGCTGGGGCTGTGGTTGTAACCGAGGTCATGCCAGATGGCAGGGGTATCCTCGGGATTATGGCCTATAAAGGAGAGACGTTGAGCAGAGGTTATTTTTAGCACAGGTATGTTATACTTTAACGCTACCTTGGCAATATTCTGGAGGTTCTCTGGAGAGATGAGCCCCATCCGGGGCCCGGGGACTATTTGGTATGTTTTGCGGATTGGATTTGGCGTTATGACATCTTGGGCAGACATGGTTCCTCTCCTGTATTGGTGCTTTGAAAAATGGAGCACTGCTTTCTTTATATCATTTTTAAAACACAGGGGAATTGACTTAGGTCAGAGGGGCATAACAATCCTCTCTTTTCCTTTGAAGGATCATCATCCTTACCTTACCTGGCAGCATGACTGAAAAGATAAATAATATACACCCTGTATTGACAGCGACTTTTTTGGAAGAGGCGTCCACCAGTCCAGGCGTCTATCTTATGAAAGATAGACGCGGGGGCATCATCTATGTGGGTAAGGCGCGTAACCTACGTAAGCGGTTGGCCTCCTATACCCGTCTCCAGGCCGTGGCTCATAATAAAACCCGAGCAATGGTCAGCCAGATATGCCGGGTGGAGACAATTATCACCCAGTCTGAGAAAGAGGCCCTCATTCTTGAAGCCTCGCTCATAAAAAAGCATAAGCCTAAGTATAACGTTATCCTCCGCGACGATAAGAATTACCCCCTTATCAAAGTGACTGTTCAAGACAAGTGGCCCAGGGTCATGATGACCCGGAGAAAAAATAAAGATGGGGCCCGCTATTTTGGGCCATACTCTTCCGTAGCCTCCATGTGGGCCACCCTGAAAATTTTGGCGGCCCTATTCCCCCTGCGGCGCTGCAAGGCGGTGAGGGAGCGGAAACGGCCGTGCCTCAACGGCCAGATTGGAAATTGTCTTGCCCCTTGTTTAGAGGGTTGTGACCGCCAGAAATATCAACAGGCCGTGGCCAATGTTCTCATGGTTCTTGAGGGCAAAGACAGAGAGCTTGCCCAGGTCTTGAGGAAGAAGATGCAGGCCGCCTCAGCCCAGCAAGAGTTTGAAGAGGCTGCCCTCTACCGTGATCAACTTAACGCCTTGGAAAACACCTTGGCTAAGCAGGTGATGGTGGCCAGCCCTCAGCATGAGTTTGATGTCTTTGGCGCCCAAAGACAGGCAGGTTCCATGGCCATATCCGTCATCACGGTTCGCGGTGGTAAGGTGGAAGGGCACCAATCATTTTTCATCGCCGAACCCGTTGGTGAGGATGGTGACGTTCTGGCCGAGGCCCTGCGCCGTTTCTACAGTGATGATGTCTTT
>JBFFNX010000055.1:0-14453 GCA_041562995.1 Desulfurivibrionaceae bacterium | reverse complement strand
TGGAAATAATCGCTGACAAAATTGATAAAAAGTCTGACCTGCCGGCAGCCTTCCAGGCAGATGTTGAGCTGTTGGCCAAGAAAGGAGGATGCCATGGCTGGCAGGGCAGGGATTGCTGTTTGCTCAATGATTTTCTGAAGCTTGCTTGCCTTATCCAGGTAGGTGAACATGTTTGTGATGTTTTCTTCATGGTCAATATCTTGGACATCGGTCACCGTCAAATAGATGGTATATCCTGTTTCAAAAAGGGATTTTTTTTTGCCGCTGGCTTGCAGTCTGGCCTGGGGGAGGAAACTGAAAAAATTGAGATTTTTCTTTAGGGTTTTGCTGCTTTCCGCCAAGACTTTATGGTAGGAGAAAAGCAGATTGATATCCGGTTTAATTTCTTTACACTGATCTTCAATATTGAGGGCGGCGGCCTTGGCAATTTCCGGGGCTAATGGCCCAAGATTAATGTCAGACTCAAGATTATGGAGTTCGTTTGACAAAAGGGCGATTCGTTGGAGGACCTTCTGGGCAAGACTTGGATAATTGTCACGGGCCCGGCGCAAAGCCGTGGGTGAAAGGCCTATGTTCTCGATGACCGAGGAGAATGATTCGATATTGACATTGAGCCAATTAAGAACATTGGGGTCGGTGGAAATACCGTGAGCCCTTTGCCGCCAGGTCTCCAGGGTATTTCCAAGCTGTAAAATAAGGGTGTTGGTATCTTTGTCTGGCGCCATGATCACTTCTTCGAGATAAGTTGCTGAAAACTTTAATCATAAAGTATCAAGCCCAAGAGATATAGTATATTTTTTCGAGATGATAGGGTAAACGCCACTTGCGTTGCCACTGTTAACTTGACAAATGGCACTGATAATCATAAATATGAGTGTTTTCGATAAAAAATGCCGGTATGGGTTGCTCTCTCATGATCTTTCCTGCCATGCCTGGCGAGAGAAAGCGGAAAAGAAGAGACGATGCAGCTTATCTGTGAAAAATATGGTGATAAAAGCGACTCTGAGGAGGCCCGTTGTTCTCATCCCGGTGAGTATTGTAAGTTCCGGACATCCTGCATGATTCATTTTATCGGCCAGGAAAAGGAGCGGAAGGAGCGGCGGGGAAAGGACGTCTTGCAAGGTAAAAAAATGATTAATCTGCGTTTTGATAAGGGTGATGGCCTGCTGCCTGCCATTGCCCAGGATTATGCCAGTGGCCAGGTTTTGATGCTTGCCTATATTAATGAAGAGGCCTGGCAAAAAACCCTGGAGACCGGCAAGGCCCATTATTGGAGTCGTTCCCGTAATAAACTATGGCTCAAGGGCGAGTCTTCCAGCCATGTCCAGCTTATTAAAGAAATTTTAGTCGATTGTGATGAAGACACCGTTGTTTTCAAGGTGGAGCAGCTTGGCGGCGCCGCCTGTCATAAGGGCTATCCCAGTTGTTTTTTCCGGACGGTGTCCGGTGATGAGCTTAACAACAATCAAGAACCTGTGTTTGATCCACAGGAGGTATATAAGAAATGAGCATCTTGAAGTTGGGCCTTCCCAAGGGGAGCCTTGAGAAACCCACGATTGAACTGTTTGCTAAATCGGGCTGGAAAATAAAGCCTGCCTCTCGCAATTATTTCCCCGAGGTAGATGATCCGGAGATTTCCTGCTCTATCTGCCGCCCGCAGGAGATGAGCCGTTATGTGGAAGACGGGGTCCTTGATTGCGGGATAACCGGTAAGGATTGGATTCTGGAAAATCAGTCTGATGTCGAGGTCATTGCTGATCTTATCTACTCCAAGGTGAGCCGCAAACCGACACGCTGGATTATCGCCGTTCCAGGGGATTCTGATATTAAGAGCCTTGAAGATCTCGAAGGCAAGACAATTGCCACCGAGCTTGTCGGCTACTCCACCCGTTTTTTTGCGGAACGTGGGATCAACGTTGATATTGAGTTTTCCTGGGGCGCCACCGAGGCCAAGGTTGTCTCCGGACTTGCCGATGCCATTGTTGAGGTGACGGAGACAGAGTCAACTATCAAGGCCCATGGCCTGCGCATTATCCATGAGATGATGTCCTCCAACACCCAGTTTATTGTCAACAAGAAGGCCTGGGCCGATCCTTGGAAACGGGAGAAGATCGAAAACATCTCCATGCTTCTGCAAGGGGCCCTGCGCGCTGAAAATATTGTGGGCCTGAAGATGAATGTGCCGGAGGAGAATCTTGAGGCTGTTATCGCAGTTTTGCCCAGTATGAATTTCCCCACTGTTGCTCCTCTCTATAATAAAAAATGGTTCTCCGTGGAAACGGCTATCTCTGAGCATGAGGTCCGGGATCTTGTTCCTCTCCTGCTCAAGTCCGGCGCCCAGGGGATTATCGAGTACGTTCTGAATAAGGTGGTGTATTGATGATGGATGGATGCTCATGAGTCATTGGTCCCAAGGGGATATATCCTTTGTCAAAGGGGTCTATAAGACCGCCAACCTTCCTGATCTTGATTTGCCGGAGATCGCCTTTGCCGGCCGTTCCAATGTCGGCAAGTCCAGCTTGATTAATAAGATGGTCAATAGGCGCAATCTGGTCAAGGTGAGTTCCCGGCCAGGTAAAACCCAGGCCCTTAACTATTTTCTGGCCGCTGATCAACTCTATTTGGTTGATCTTCCCGGTTATGGCTATGCCAAAGTTCCCAGAAAATTAAAAAATGACTGGCAGGGCTTGATCAGTTCCTATTTGGTGAGCCGGGTCAGTCTGCGCTGCGTGGTGGTCATTATAGACATCAGACACGAGTTGAAGGATCTTGACCTTGAGCTTGTTACCTGGTTGCGCAGCGAAGGAGTTCCCCACCTGGTTGTCTATACAAAAATTGACAAATTAAAGCGTGGCGCCCAGCTGCAACAGGCAGCGCTCCTCGATGCCGGCCTTGGTATTCAGCCGGCACAGCGTGTACTTTTCAGCGCTAAAAGCGGGGAAGGGAAGGAAAATCTCATCTCAATGCTTGACCAGTTCCTTGCTTAATGGTTTAGTGTCGCCATCTATTTAAGAATTGCATGAAAGAGGTATTTATGTCACCAGAACATTGGCATTGCTGGAATATAACGAGTTGCCAGAAGAAGGATATCTGTCCTGCCGGACAACAGCTGGATAAGGAATGCTGGGAGATCGTTCAGGAAATGGAGGATTTTCGCAGTTCCATGCATGTCTGTGAGGATTGTATTGTCTATCTTTCCAAGGCAAGCGAATCGGTGCTTTCCGAGGCTGAGCTTGCGGCAATAATGGCGAAGAAGGGCGTTTGTGCCCTGGCATCAAAATGTGTTGATGACATTATGGAGAAGAAGGGCGTTTGTACCATTGCCGCCCAAAAGGAGAAGGCGTAAATAGCCCCGCCTGCTCCCGCTCCCCCTTGTTGCTGAGGTTTCTTGTCAGGGAGACTCTCCACCCCCTTTTGTATGTATAAGTGTTTTTCCCCTACGGCAGCCTTTTCTGGCTGCCGTTTTTTTTGAGGAGGATATTCTCTCCTTGCCACCCAGCTTCGAGCCTCGCCATGTTATCGTGCTATGGCTCTATGATTATTGCGTAGCAATATTTCGCCATTGGTCAAAAAAAATGGATGGGGAGAATAATGCCCATTTCTGTGGCGGCGAACACAAAAAGAGGTTGTGGAATATTTCTCCTTCACGACTGTCTCTATAGTTGTCATTCTAATCCTGAAATAATGAACAAATAACCATGAACCTGCCCTTTATTTTTCAATAAAACAATTTTTCGGCATCACAACGGCAGGTGGATAAATTGCGATAACTCAATAGGATAGTAGCATTTGTCTGCTGGGTGCCACAGAACTTTCTTGACCGCTAATATTTTTCCAAAGAGAGACCATGTAAATTATGTTGACTTTTAATAGGGCTGCCTATAATAGGCGCATGCTTTTTATTTTGAGCACCTTTTTTTGTCGCTTCTCACCGCGTGAATGGTGAGAGGAAAAAAGAAAATTTTTTCCCAGCAGGAGAAAAAACATGCCCCTTACAATGATCCCCCTTGAAGAACCTGAGGAGCCCCCAAGTACTGGTCATCATAATGTCTATCCTCTCGCGTTTGCCGCTGCTGTTCTGGCACGGTTCCCCGCTTTTTCACGAGCCAAAGCCTTCCGTAATAGATATTATCCCTCGACACCAATCGCCGAGTGGAATGATTGGCGCTGGCAGCTGCGCAACCGTATCACCACCACTGAACAACTGGAAAAAATCATCACCCTCACGGACAGCGAGCGTCAAGCTCTGCAGCGGAGCAGCTCCACCCTGCCTTTTGCCATAACCCCCTATTACGCCAGTCTTATTTCCCCTGATAACCCCGACAATCCGATCCGCCGGGCTGTGGTGCCCGTGGTCAACGAACTTGTCGTTTCCAGCGGCGAGGCCCACGATCCCCTGGGTGAGGACAGCCATACCCCGGTTCCGGGCCTGGTGCACCGCTATCCAGACAGGGCCCTTTTCCTGATCACCGACTACTGCTCAAACTACTGCCGTTACTGCACCCGGTCGCGCATGGTGGGCAGGTCGCAGGACACCACCGCCATTAAGGAACGCTGGGAAAAGGCCTTTGTCTATATGGAACAACATAGTGAAATCCGTGACGTGTTGCTGTCGGGCGGCGACCCCTTGACCCTGCCGGATGAGACGCTGGAGTATATTCTCAAACGTCTGCACAGCATCAAGCATGTGGAGATGATCCGCATCGGTACTAAAACTCCGGCGGTACTGCCCCAGCGTATTACCAGCCAGCTCACCCGTATGCTTAAACGCTACCATCCGCTGTGGATCAGCATCCACGCCATGCATCCGTCTGAGCAGACCCGGGAGATGAAAAAGGCCTGTGAACGCCTGGCCGACGCCGGTATTCCGCTGGGCAGCCAGACGGTATTGCTGGCCGGGATCAACGATGATGTGCCGACCATGAAAAGCCTTATGCAGGGTATGGTGCGTATGCGCGTCAAGCCTTACTATCTCTACCAATGCGATCCCATCATCGGTTCCGCCCATTTCAGAACCACTGTGGACAAAGGCCTGGAAATCTACCAGGGACTGCGTGGTCACACCACGGGCTATGCCGTACCCACCTATGTCATTGACGCTCCCGGCGGCGGCGGTAAGATCCCCCTGCTGCCGCAAACCTGCCTTGGCCGGGACGGCAACGATGTTCTCCTGCGCAATTACGAGGGGAACATCTATCGTTATCCTGACGCCCTATAGGATCAATGTGGAACTTTTTTTTATAGTGAGGATATTATGAATATTGGCATGACCTATGACCTGCGCGCGGATTATCTGGCCGCTGGATACGGCGAAGAAGAAACCGCTGAATTTGATCGCCCTGACACCATCGAGGCCATTGAAGGCGCCCTCCAGGCCCTTGGCCACCAGACCGATAGGATCGGCAATGTCGACAGCCTGGTCAAAAGGTTGGCCAGCGGCCAGCGCTGGGACCTGGTGTTCAATATTGCCGAAGGTCTCTATGGCTTCGGCCGGGAAGCGGTTGTGCCGGCCCTTCTTGAGGCCTATCGGATCCCCTATACCTTTTCCGATCCTCTGATGATGACCGTTACCCTTCATAAGGCCACGGCCAAACGGGTGGTGCGCGATCTGGGCATTGCCACCCCTGATTTTGCCCTGGTGCGGACAGTGGCAGAAGCAGCCGCTGTTGATCTGCCCTATCCACTCTTTGCCAAGCCCGTTGCCGAGGGAACCGGCAAGGGGGTGACCCCCGTCTCCAAGATAGCCTCTGCCGAACAGCTTGAATCAGTCTGTGCTGATTTACTTGCCGCCTATAACCAGCCGGTTCTGGTTGAGACCTTTTTGCCGGGCCGCGAATTTACAGTGGGCATCGTCGGCAACGGCCCTAAGGCCCGGTCCATCGGCCTGATCGAGGTGATCCTGCTGGCAAACTCCGAGCCCGATGTCTATTCCTACCATAACAAGGAGATCTGTGAAGAGGTGGTTGAATACCGCACCGCGGATGATCCCGAGGCCCAGGAGGCGGTACGGCTGGCCCTGGATGTCTGGCATGGCCTTGACTGCCGGGATGCCGGCCGGGTGGATCTGCGCTCTGACAAGAACGGCCAGCCCAACTTCATCGAGATCAACCCCATTGCCGGCCTCCATCCCGAGCATTCCGACCTGTGCATCATTGCCGGTAAATATGACATGGGCTACCAGCAGCTGATCAGCGAAATCGTTGACGCGGCCCTGGAGCGGTTCAGGGTCTGAACGCTTCGATGAAAATAGCCATTGTCTATAATCGTCCCGCTGACACCGGCGCGGCCAACTGGCAGTCATCCCAGGATGTGTTGCAGCAGGTGGAGGCGGTGGAAGGCGCCCTGCGGGAGCTCGGGATTGACTGTCTGGCCGTGCCCTTTGACCGTGATGTCAGCGCCTTTATGGCCACGGTGCAGAGGGAAAAGATCGAGGCGATTTTCAACCTCTGCGAAAGCGTCGATGATGACGCCCAGCTCATCGGTCATCCCGCCGCCCTCTTTGAACTGTTGGGCCTGCCGTTCAGCGGCTCGGGCTCCCTTGCCCTGATGCTGACCACCGACAAGCTCCTGGCCAAGAGGCAGCTGACCGCCGCCGGTTTTCTCACCCCTGATTACCGTGACTATGACGGTGGCGATATCGCGCCTCTGCTCGATTTTGCCCTGCCGGCCATTATCAAGCCCCGCCTTGAGGATGCCAGTATCGGCATTGATCAGGAATCCATCGTCTTTACCAGAGAGGCACTCCTGGAGAAAATTCCTGTCTTTTACCAACAATATGGGCCCTTGCTTCTTGAGCAGTTCATCGACGGGAGGGAGTTCAATATCTCCCTCTTTGGCTTTCCAGAGCCTCGTCCGCAGCCCGTGGCCGAGATCGATTTCTCCGCCTTTCCGGTGGAGCTCCAAAAAATTGTCGGCTACCGGGCAAAATGGGATGAGGACGCCTTTGAATACCACAACACCGCCAGAATTTTTCCCCGGGACCTGGCGCCTCACTTAAAAGACGATTTGCTCCAGGTGGCCTCCGGCGCCTACAAACTCTTTAATCTTCGTGATTACGGGCGTGTTGACCTCCGCATGGATGGCCTGGGCAAGATCTACGTTCTTGAGGCAAACGCCAATCCCTGTTTGACTCCTGATGCCGGTTTCGTCGCTGCTGCTGGTCAAGGCGGGATGACCTATACCGATGTTATTGGTGATTTTGTCAGCTTCCTTCACTCGCGAGTTCAAAAATGATCACTCTGCGCAAGGCCGTAGGCGAAGACAGCGACCAGCTTTTTGCCCTGGTTGCCACCATCGATAATTTTAATGGTGAGGAAAAGGAACTGGCACGGGAAGTGATCCATGATGGCCTGGCTTCAGAAAAAAACGGCTACCATATCTTGGTGGCCGTTGACAACAAAGAGACCCTTCTGGGCTTCATCTGCTATGGGCCGATTCCGATAACCGTAAATCGCTGGGATCTCTACTGGATCGCGGTGGCGCCACAGGTGTCCCGGCAAGGAATCGGCACCCTGCTCTTGGATGATATGGAGTTGCGACTTGGTGAGGGGGTGCGCATCTATGTGGATACCTCAGCCACGCCTTCGTACAGCAAGGCCCGCGCCTTCTACGAACGACACGGCTACAAGGTGGCTTGCACGCTCCCTGAATTTTACGGAGCAGGTGATGATAAGGTAGTTTACTGCAAGGAGCTCTGACATGTTTCGCATCCGCCGGGTTTATGACAATACCCTGCCCATTGATCGTGACGCCATTAGTCAGGTTCAGGAAATACTGGCCAAGCAATTTTCCGGGTTGTCCCGCAAGGAAATCGACAGCCTGCCAGCCAAGCTGCTCAACCCGCTCAAATATCAATTCCGCACTCTGCTCTTTGTGGCGGATGGCCAGCGTAACCAGGTAAAAGGGTTTGCCTTGGTCAACTATGCGCCTGATCTTAATTTCAGCTATCTTGATTTTCTTTCGGTGCAGCCGACAAAAAATGCCGGCGGTATCGGTGGTGCTCTTTATGAACGCGTCCGCGATGAATCGAAAAATCTGAAAGTCTGCGGCATCTTCATGGAGTGCCTGCCTGATGATGCCAAACTATGCAGTGATCAAGAAACCCTCAAGCAGAACAAGGCGCGACTCCGCTTTTATGAACGGTATGGCACGGTGCCGATTATCAACACGGCCTACGAAACGCCCCTGAGAGAGGGTGATGACTGCCCGCCCTATCTTATTTACGATCGTATCGACAATAAAAATCTTCCTGGCCTTGATGCTGTCAGGAACATTGTCCGGGCTATTTTGACCAGAAAGTATGGCAAGTCCTGTCCGGTAGGCTACATCGACATGGTTGTTGAGTCATTTAAAGACGAGCCGATTAAGCTCCGTTCAGCCCGTTATATCAAGACGGCTCCCCTCGGGGTGAAAAGCGTCTACTCCCTGGAGCAGCGTATCGCCCTGGTGGTGAATGACAAGCATGACATTCATCATGTCAATGAAAGGGGATATGTTGAAGCGCCGGTCCGTATCCGTTCCATCCTCAAGGGTATTGATCAGTTGGATTTTTTTGAACGGTTACCTGCACGCCACTTCCAGGATCACTACATCAAAAAGGTGCATGATCGTAAATTTGTTGATTATCTCAAGCGGGTGTGCGCCAATGTCGAGCCTGGGAAATCCGTTTACCCCTATGTCTTTCCCATCCGCAACGCCACCCGGCCGCCCAAGGAACTGCCGGTGCGGGCCGGCTATTACTGCATTGACACCTTTACCCCCTTAAACAGCAATGCCTATGTGGCGGCCAGGGGGGCAGTGGACTGCGCCCTTACCGCCGGCAGCCTGCTTTTTGAAGGCTATCGCATTGCCTATGCTCTGGTACGTCCTCCGGGTCATCATGCAGAAAGCAAGGTGTTCGGGGGGTTCTGTTATTTTAACTCCGGCGCTATCGCTGCTAATTTCTTGAGTAGCCACGGCAAGGTTGCCGTGCTTGATATTGACTACCATCACGGCAACGGCACCCAGGATATTTTTTATGAGCGCTCCGATGTGCTGACCGTCTCCATCCATGGCCACCCAAGCTTTGCCTATCCCTATTTTGTTGGTTTTGGTGAGGAAAAGGGCGAAGGGCCGGGCTATAATTATAACAAGAACTATCCCCAGCCGGAAAAACTTGACGGAGAGGGCTATAGGCAGGTGTTGGTCCGGGCCTTGAAACGTGTCCGTTTGTTTGCGCCCCGTTTTCTCGTTATTGGCCTGGGCTATGATCCGGCCAAGAATGATCCCACCGGCACCTGGAATCTCGAGGCCGCTGATTTTCACCAGAACGGCCTGCTGATCGGCCGGATGAACCTACCCACCCTTGTGGTCCAGGAGGGGGGGTACCGCACCAAATCCCTGGGCACCAACGCCCGCAGCTTTTTCAAAGGCCTCTGGGAGGGGATGCATCGCCCCTAGTGGTTACGGTGGGGGAGGGTGATGTCGAATCATTCCCCGGCGGAATTTTGTGCCCAGTCCCTTCTATTGTGGGTCTGGGAGGCCCAGGGCCGCCAATACCAAACTGAACTTCCCGATCTGCTTTAGCAGCGTGCCCAGATATAAACTGTCCCGCCAGGTATCCCCACATCTTGACAATTCCGTTCCTAATTCCAGCCACTGCTTCTCGGGCCCATTTCCACGGTAAAATTTGTCGATCCTGAGAGCCTAGGTCTTGCATCCTGGTAAACAAAATGGGAACATAGAAGATGATCGTTGACTTCATTGAACACATGGCTAAGCAAAAGGGCTAACGCCCACTTCAAGAGGATCAGCAGCGTTTTCACCCTCTTGTTTTTCTTGATGCTGGTGCTGCTCGCGACCTCTGTGGTCAAGGCTATACAGGCAACTGTCTGAATCTTAACAATATTCATAAAGTGTGCCCTGGTATGAGACAAGCATGGTGCGGGCGAAATCGACAGCGGAAGATGAATTCATGGCAGAGTAAGGGCGTGCTGCTGATCCTGTCATCGCTCATAGGTCTTGCCGGCTGTGGAGCTGTCGGCCCTGAGTATATGGCGCCTGAGAGCAGTGCCCCTGTTGCCTGGCATGCGGAGCTTAGCCAGGGTCTGTCGGCAGAGGCCCTTGATCCCAAGGCCCTGGCTGGCTGGTGGGCTGTCTTTAATGATCCGATCTTGACTGGCCTCATCGAACAGGCCGTCAGCAACAATCTCGATCTGAAGCAGGCCATGGCAAAGGTGCGCGAGGCCCGGGCCCGACGTGGCATTAGCCAGACCGGGCACTTTCCCGCTGTGGATGGCAGCGGCTCAGCCACCAGGAGCAAGGGCAGCGAAAGCATGGGCGGCGGGGCGACGCGCAATTCTTTTGCCGTGGGTATCGATGCCGGCTGGGAAGTGGATCTCTTCGGTGGTGTCCGACGCGCCGTCGAGGCGGCTGATGCGGATCTTGGCGCCAGCCGGGAGGCATTAAGGGACGTGCTGGTGACCCTGACGGCGGAGGTTGGCCTCAATTACCTGGACACCCGCATCTTTCAGGCCCGTCTTGCCGTTGCCGAGGGCAACCTTGCCATTCAGCAGCAGAGCTGTGACCTGGCCCAGGTCCGCTTCCAGACAGGGCTCAGTAATGAACTGGATCTGCAACAAGCCAGGTACAATCTGGAAAATAGCCGGGCCCAGATCCCTGTTCTGCGCAGTGGTCTGGAGGGGGCGAAAAACAGATTGGCCGTGCTGACCGGCAGGATGCCTGGCAGCGTCCATGATCTGCTGGCCCAAACAACGGCGATTCCGGTCATTCCGCCCACGGTGGCGGTCGGTGTTCCGGCTGAAACCCTAAGGCAGCGCCCGGATATCCGTAGGGCGGAGCGCAATTTTGCTGCCCAGACCGCTCGCATCGGGGTGGCCACGGCTGATCTCTACCCCAAGTTTCGGCTGCTTGGCTCCATTGGTCTGGAATCCCTCAAGTCAGCCGAGCTGTTCAAATCCGCCAGTGAGACCTGGCGCCTCGGCCCCAGTCTTTCCTGGAGCATTTTCGATGCCGGGGCAATTCGGCGGAATATTGAGGTACAGTCCGCTATTCAGGAGCAGTATTTGCTCGCCTATGAGGCGATAGTGCTGGGAGCCCTGGAAGAGGTGGAAAATGCTCTCACCGCCTATGCCGAAGAGCAGCTCCGCCAGGAACGGCTGGTTGCTGCCGTGGATGCTGCCCGTCAGGCCGAGTCCCTTGCCCAGAATCAGTATGAGGCCGGGCTGGTGAGCTTTACCGCCGTACTGGACGCCCAGCGTTCCCTACTCTCCTTTGAGGATCAGCTGGTCGCGAGCCAAGGGACCGTCTCCGCCAACCTGGTCAGGCTCTATAAGGCCTTGGGTGGCGGCTGGATTTTGCCGGAAAATATGGATGTTCCAGGAAAAGGATGAAAGATCATGGGCAACATGGATAAGGCCACTGAGTCAGATCTAGAAAAAACATTGGCCGAGGGGGCGGCCCCTGGCAAGGGTTGGTATCTGAAGCGCCTTTTGGTCTGGGGTTTGTTGTTCCTTGCGGTTTTTTTTGGCATTTTTAAATGGGGTATGGGGCAAAACGATTCAGGCGTGGAGTACAAAACCGTGGAGGCAGAGCGCGGCGATCTCATTGTCACTGTCACCGCCACCGGTAACCTGGAACCGACCAACCAGGTGGACGTGGGCAGCGAGGTGTCCGGCACCATTTACTCTGTGGTCGTGGATTATAACGATCTGGTCAAGGCTGGTCAGGTGTTGGCGAGGCTCGACACCACCAAACTTGAAGCCCAGGCGAACCAGTCCCGGGCGGCTGTGGCATTTGCGCGGGCCAATCTGCAGCAGGCCCAGGCCGGCCTGGATGAAGCCAACAAAGAGCTGGCACGGCTTGTCACTGTCCGGCAACTCAGCGATGGTAAGTTGCCTTCCCTGCAGGATTTTGAAGCTGCCGAGACGGCAGTAAAGCGCGCCCAGGCCAACGAGGCCATGATTCGGGCCAATATCGCCGAGGCGGCGGCTAGGCTGCGGATGGATGAAACCAATCTTGGAAAGGCCATTATCATCTCGCCCATCAATGGCGTGGTCCTTGTGCGCAGTGTGGAGCCGGGCCAGACCGTGGCCGCCTCGTTACAGGCCCCGGTGCTCTTCACCCTGGCCGAGGATCTGACCAAGATGGAGCTCCATGTCAATGTGGATGAGGCTGACGTGGGCCAGGTAAGGGAGGGCCAGCAGGCCACCTTTACGGTGGATGCCTATCCGGACCGCACCTTTCCCGCCCATATCACCCAGGTGCGTTACGGTGCCCAGTCTGCGGCTGGGGTGGTCACCTATCTCACCGTTCTCAACGTGGACAACGCGGATCTCTCTCTGCGTCCCGGGATGACCGCCACGGCGGATATCGTGGCCAAAGAGGTCAAGGATGCCCTGCTGGTCCCTAACGCCGCCCTGCGGTATGTTCCGCCCCAGATGGAGGAGAAAAGCTCAGGCCGAGCGGGCGGCAGCCTGCTGAGCAAGCTCTTCCCCCGGCCTTCCCGCAACAGGGGGAATAAAAAGGCCGGAATCAGCGACAGGAAAAAACAGCAGGTCTGGATCCTGCGCGACAACCAGCCCCTTGCCGTTGCCGTCACCACGGGTGCCACCAGCGGCATCATGACTGAAATCATCAGCGGCGAGGTCACGCCTGGCATGCCGCTCATCTTTGAATCAGTCAGCAAGGGGCGATAGTCATGTCCGCCCCGGTCCAAACAGTGAGCCGCCCCTTAGTGGAACTGCAGGGCGTAACCAAGGTCTATGGCAGTGGCACGGCAGCCATGCAGGCCCTGCGTGGCGTGGACCTGCGCATTGACGAGGGAGAATTCGTGGCAGTCATGGGCCCGAGCGGCTCCGGCAAATCCACCTGCATGAATATCCTCGGCTGTCTTGATACGCCCACTGAGGGCACCTATCTGTTCAAGAATGTTGAGGTCGGTAAACTGACTAGAAATCAACGGGCTTTGCTCCGCCGCCATCATCTTGGTTTTGTGTTCCAGGGTTTCAACCTGCTGAACCGCACCTCTGCCCTGGAAAACGTCGAATTGCCCCTGATCTACCGGGGTATCAAGGGTGAGGAACTTCGTAGTCGGGCAGCTAAGTCCCTCGCTGCGGTAGGCCTTGCCGGCTGGGAAGATCACACGCCGGGTGAGCTTTCCGGCGGCCAGCAGCAGCGGGTGGCCATTGCCAGGGCCATTGTCACCCAACCGGCCCTACTCCTGGCCGACGAACCAACGGGCAACCTTGATACCGCCCGCAGTATCGAGATCATGGAGCTTCTCACCTCCTTTAACCTGGACCTGGGAATCACCATCATCATGGTTACCCATGAGCAGGAAATGGCTCATTTTGCCAGGCGGGTGGTGCAGTTTCGAGACGGCCTGGTCTGGGCGGATAAGGAAAACGGGGAGGGGGGCTGATGCTGGCAAATACCCTTCTTCTTGCCCTGCGGGAGATCCGGCGCAATGTCCTGCGCTCCGTGCTGACCATTCTCGGCATCGTCATCGGCGTGGCCGCGGTCATCGTCATGGTGACCATCGGCGGCGGCGCCACGGCCCAGGTCTCTGAACAGATAGCCAGTCTGGGCAGTAATCTGTTGATGATCCGGGTCGGCCAGCATATGGGAGGAGGGCAGACATCGGCTGCGCCGCCCTTTGATCTTGCCGACGTTCAGGCCCTTTCCCGGGAGATTCCCGCCATCGTTGCGGTGGCTCCCTCCTCTGGCCAGCGGGTCACCGCCGTGTACGGTAACGCCAACTGGGCCACCTCGGCCACCGGTGTTGACAACCAGTTCTTTACGGTGCGCAACTGGACCGTCAATTCCGGTCGCCAGTTTCTAGAAACGGAACTACGGGCTGGCAAAACGGTTTGCGTTATCGGGGCCACGGTGGCCAAGGAACTCTTCGGCCAGCAGGACCCCTTGAACAATAAGATCCGCTTGGGTAATTTTTCCTGCCAGATTATCGGGGTGCTGGAGGCCAAGGGCCAGTCCACCTTTGGCTCCGACCAGGACGACCTCGTTCTCGTGCCGCTGCGGACCTTTCAGCGGCGTATTGCCGGCAACCAGGATATCAGCCTGATTCAGGTCTCGGTGGCGGAGGGCCGGTCAACCGAGAAGGCCAAGGCTGATATTGAATACCTCCTGCGTGAACGCCGCCATATCTCGGCTTCGGAAAACGATAATTTCCAGGTACGTGACTTGAAGGAAATCACCAAGATGCTCACCGGCACCACCCAGATCCTCACCAGCCTGCTAGGGGCGGTGGCCGCGGTCAGTCTGCTGGTGGGCGGCATCGGCATCATGAATATCATGCTGGTGTCGGTGACCGAACGTACCCGGGAGATCGGCATCCGTCTGGCCATCGGTGCCCTGGAGCGCGAGGTATTGCTCCAGTTTCTGGTGGAGGCGGTGGTGCTCTCCTCCTTCGGCGGTCTCATCGGCATCATGCTCGC
>JBFFNX010000054.1:0-14567 GCA_041562995.1 Desulfurivibrionaceae bacterium | reverse complement strand
CGTCCAGGAAAAAGCCTTTGCCAACGCCAAGATCGAGTTTGTCTGGGACACGGTGCCCACTGAGGTTATTGGAGATATGTTACGCGGCGTCATCGGCCTTGCTGTCAAGAATGTTAAAAGTGGCGAGACCTCTAAAATTGATGTGGATGGTATTTTTGTCCTGATTGGTATCCGTCCCAATATGGAGATGCTGCCCTTGGATCAACTTGATAACGACCAGGGCTTTGTCCATACCAACACAGAGATGCACACCTCGCAACCCGGTGTTTTTGCCGCCGGCGATATTATCTATAAAAATTTCCGCCAGGTGGCCAATGCGGTGGGCGAAGGCTGTGTAGCCTGTCTCTCGGCTGAACATTATCTGGAAAATAACGAATAATCCTCTCAGGTTATCCGTCCGACACTAGAAAACAGCGGATTCCGGCCGCATCAAAAGAAAAACCAGTCACGACGGTCGTGACTGGTTTTTTTATGGCAGAAATAGGTTTTCCACGGTAAACATGCTCTTTTATGGAGGATTTAATCCGTGAGCCCATCTTCTTTTCAAGAACTTTTCCCCTATACATATATCTCTTTAAGATAAGAACTTTGCTGATAATGTCCGTGGGATCTGTTTTCCACTTCGTCATCCCCCGTTTTCAAGAGGAACATATGAAGTACATCTCCCTGCTCATCGCCCCCCTGCTCTTTTTTGCCCTCAGCGGCTGTTCCGGCAAGTCAACCGACCAGGCGTCCAACCCGGAGTTCGTCGCCCAAGAGGCAATGAAGGCCTATAACAGCGGCCACTACGTCACCGCTCTCAAACATTTTACGACCCTTACTGATCGCTTTCCATTCAGCCAGTACAGCCTGATGGCTGAGCTGAAATCCGCTGATTGTCATTATTACCTGGATCATTTCACCGAGGCCATTACCGCCTACGAGGCCTTTGAAGAAAACCACCCCACCAACGAGGCCGTGCCCTATACCATGTTTCAGGTGGGGATGAGTCATTACACCCAGCTCGGCACCATTGATCGCGATCCGGCCAGTGCCAGCCTCGCCATTGCCGTTTTCACCAAGCTCATCCGCAGCTACCCCCAATCATCATATATTGATGAGGCGCGGAGCCGCATTAACGCCGCCCGCAATTTTCTGGCCAACCATGAGATGTATGTGGCACGTTTTTATATCAAGACCAATAAGCTGAAGCAGGCCGAGGTCCGACTGGAGTATCTGCTGGATAATTATCCCGACTCCAGCGTGACCAGGGAGGCCGAAACGACCCTGGCTATTTTAAAAAGCGGCAAGAAGCCGAGCGGCTCCTGGACGGACTGGATTCCGGATCTTGGCATGCCTGATTGGGAAACCTTTACCTCCTTCAAGCAGGGGGGCGCAGGCGGCTGATCAGACGGCTGACTCACACCAGGTGAGGAGGTCGGTGCGACACGTCACACCTCAGACCTCCTCCACCTCAATACACTTGGTGGGGCAGAGGACAAGGACGCTCTCCAGGGCCTCAGTCAGCTCCAGCGCTTCACCGATGGCATCAGCTTTACCTGTCCTCTCATCGTAAAAAAAGACCTCGGGCATCTCGACGACACAGGCCTCACACCATTTGCATCGATAGGAATCAACAACCACCCGTACTTTTCCCATTGTCCATCCCCCATCTTTAGAACTTTTGCCTGCGCAGACAGAGCTGTTTTGAGTCATCACCCATGAGCTCAACACCTTTTTCGAACTGTCGAGGGTCACAGCCCCTCACCTGAGAAAAAACCAGCCCGCCAGGATTAGGATTCTTGCACTCTTTTTTCAAGATCTTGAATCCGGGCAAGATATTCCATGTTTTTTGCCTCCACCTGCTGGAGACGCTTGGCAAGCTGGGTCACCATATCCTTCATGATAGGAAGCTCCTCGTTGATAAGGGCCATCTGCAAGGTGCGCTCATTAACCTGGATAATCCAGGTCTTTTCTGCGGCCCGGGCACTGGCATTCCTGGGCTGGCCAGTGAGCAGGGCCATCTCGCCCAGGATATCGCCGGTGCCGAGGGTGGCAACCACCTCCGGCTCGCCGCCCGGAACCTGTTTGACAACCTCGACCTTGCCCTCCATGATATAGGCCAGATGGCCGCCAGCCGCGTTCTGGGCAATAATGGTCTCCCCCGGCTCATAGAGCTTGGTTTCAAATGTTTTTGCTTTTGCCATACCGCCTCTCCTCTCAGAAATACTCTTTGCACCCTAAAAGATAGCTCATCACAAAGAACATCCTACTCATTTTTTCCTGCGCAGCTTTTTATCATAGCGTTCCTGCTCGCTATAAATACAGCCGCAATAGGGTTGGCGATAGAGTTCCATGGCAATGGACCTATCGATTCCATCCTGCCACCCCTGCCGGAAATCCTCATAGTAAAAGACCAGGCCCTGGCTGGCCGCCAGTTCTTCGCCCTGGCGGCGGATCTCGCCATGCTGCTGATAGCGGCTGTACAAAAGGGTGGAGGTGAAGGCATCAAAGCCCTGCGCCGCAGCCAATCGTGCCACCTCGGTAAGACGCATGGCATAACAGATCCGGCAGCGCTCCTCTTCCCTATGGACAACCTGGCGCAGATACTCCTTCAGGCCGTAATTGCTGTCGTAGATAACCTCCAGGCCTTCGGTGTCGGCAAAAAGGCGCATGGCAGCAAGGCGTTTTTTGAACTCCTGGAAAGGATGGATATTGGGGTTATAAAAATAGCCGGCGACGTCGTGCCCCTGTTGGCGAAGGCGGGACAGGGGATAGATGGAGCAGGGGCCGCAGCAGGTATGAAGCAGGATTCTCATCTCTCCTCCCGAACCGTCCTATAATCGCGGGCATCGATGCCAAACTTATGAATTTTATAATTGATAATGCGCAGGGAGGAATCAAGATACTTGGCAGCCCTGGTCTGGTTGCCGTTCGTGTGTTTTAAGGCCTCGATGATCAGTTCCCGCTCAAAATTATCCACGGCCGCGGCAAAGGAGAGGGGGTTTTTCTCAGAGGAACTGTCGCCGGTCTGCAGGGTGGGGGGCAGATGAAAACTCTTGATGGCATCGCCGTCGCAGATCAAAACAGCGCGCTCGATACAGTTTTGCAGCTCCCTGACATTGCCCGGCCAATGGTATTGCATGAGAAGATCAATGGCCGGCGTCGAGATCCTCGAGATCTCCTTCTTATTTTCCTGACAGAACTCCTCAAGAAAATGCTCGGCCAGCAGCAGAATATCAGTACGCCTTTTGCGCAACGAGGGCAGATAGATGGGGAAGACATTAAGGCGATAATAAAAATCTTCGCGAAAACGACCGGCCTCCACCGCCTTCTCCAAATCAACATGGGTGGCGGTCACCAGCCGGACATCACACTTGATGGGCGCAACCCCGCCTAAACGCTGGAACTCCCGATCCTGAATGACATTAAGGAGCTTGACCTGGACCGCATGGCTCAACTCGCCAATCTCGTCGAGAAAGAGGGTCCCCCCTTCGGCCAGTTCAAAGCGGCCCTTCTTGGTGGCGGTGGCGCCGGTGAAGGCCCCTTTTTCATGACCAAAAAGCTCGCTCTCCAGGAGGGTTTCCGGCAGGGCCGAGCAGTTCACCACCACAAAGGGCTTGTCGGAGCGGTTACTGTTGTAGTGCAGGGCCTTGGCCACCAGGGTCTTGCCGGTGCCTGACTCGCCGCGCAGGAGCACGGTGGCGTTGGAATCAGCCACCCGGTGGATCATCTCGAAGACCTCGCGCATCCGCGAACTGTTGCTGACGATATTGCCGATCTGATATTTGCCGGAAAGCTGACGCTTGAGCGAACTGTTTTCGCGGAGCAACTGCCGCTTTTCTTCGTTGACCGCCTTGATCCGCACGACGGCCTGGGCAATGAGTCCGGAAAGGATGGTCAGAAATTGCAGATCGTTTTCAAAATTGATGTCCCGGTCATATTCCCGATCAACACTGAGGGCGCCAATGACCTGGCGGCCATGGGTGATGGGCACGCAGAAGAAGGAAATCTGCTTCTGGGAGATATCGCCCCGGGCCCTGGTTCTATTAAGAAAGAGGGGCTCATCGCTGATGGAGGGCACGACAATGGGAGAACCACTGGCCACCACCCGCCCGGTGATGCCTTCGCCCACCTCGTATTTCCCCCGTTTGCGGGCCTCGGCAGACAATCCCTGGGCAACTTCGATCTCAAGCTGCGAGGTGGTGGGATTAATGATGCTGACCGTGCCATTATGCATGGCCCGGGTGGTGGAGAGGATCTCCATGATCTGTTCCAGGCATTCCCTGAGATCCGTGGAGGACGCCAGCACCTTGGTAATTTCATAGAGGCTGGTAACGTCGGCGAGTTCCTGGTCTATCTTGTTCCTGGTCATAATCGCGTTATGGGTCAAAGAGGGTCACTGGCACCCGAAGAGGTATCAGCCAAATAAAAACCGCCAAAAGCGGTCAACACTTTCAGCGGTCAATATATTACAATTTTGCAAAAAAATCGAGCCTTTCAAGCATGCCAAAAAAAACCAGGCAGCCGGCGCCAGCCGGGCGGGGAGCAGGCCAGAAAGAGCGGCATTCAAGGGAAAAGCGGCCAGCCGCTATTTTTCACACTCAGTGGGACAGATCACCATTACTTCATTTTTGTTTAAACTCAGAAATGGTGTGGTGTGGAGCACCTCGCCGCTGTTAATGCTGGTAACCGTGGCGTCGGTGACTGGAATAAAGACCTTTTCCGTTTCCCCCAGATAATCGGTCATCCGCTCCTGGGGCAAAAGATAGATAACCCCCTCGATCTTCAGGGTGGCTGTGAAAATAACGGCATGAAACTTGTCTTTTTCTATCTGAATAATCATTGTCTCCCTCCTGGAAGGCAGCGCCATCAATTGCTCTATGCTGCCAAGCGGCGCATGGCGCGTCAGAAAATCATCCCTTGCAACCAGAATATGGGCAGCGCCTAAAAAAGTCAACGACTGCTACATAGTTTCGCCAAACCTCGTACAAATCTCGCCATACACCCTGTCGACGCTTATTTTCTCCATACATTGCCAGTGGCTGCACGGTTTCCAGCGATAACAGGGGGCACAGTCCATCTCCTCCCGGATAACGGTGTGGATATCGCCGTATGGCCCGGTCCGCACCGGATTTGCCGGACCGAAGATGGCAAAGACCGGCACCTTCTTGGCCGCGGCGATATGCATGGGCCCGGTATCGTTGGTGACAAAGAAGGTGGCCTTGTCAATCACCGCCACCAGCTCCTTGAGGTTGGTGCGGCCGGCTATGGACAGGGCCTTGTTGCCCGAGGCCGCCACGACCCGCCGGGCCACATCCGCCTCGGCCTGGCCGGCAATGACCACCACCGGCATATTGAGGCGGCCGGCCAGCTCACCAAAACGCTCGGCCGGCCAGCGATTGGCCTCCTTGCCGGCAGAGGGGGCAAACACGGCGTAGCGCGCCGGCAGCTCCTGGCAGATGGGCGGCTGCTGGTCATAGGGCGCAAAGGGATAGACCACCTCACGGGTATCACAGCCCAAAAGGGCGGCAAGTTTCAGGTAGCGATCAATGGCGTGGATGGCCTCGCCACCGGCGATCTTCTTATTGTAAAAAAAGGGGCTGCCCTCGTTGGAATCAGAAAAACCCAGGCGCAGGGTGGCACCGCCGGCCCAGGTCAACAGGGCGCTGCGCAGCAGGCCGGAAAGATCCACCGACACATCAAATTTTTCACGGCGCAGCCCCTGCCACAGGTCCTTGAGTTCGACCATGGTCTGGGCCATATTGCCCCCCCTCTTCCAACGCTGCTTATCAAAGAGCCAGAGGCGATGAATAAGGGGATGGCCTTCCAGAAAGGTGTGCAGGCCCTTGGCAACCAGCCAGTGCACTTCGCAGTGAGGGTATGTTTTTTTGACGGCGGCAAGAAAAGGCAGGGTGTGGACAATATCTCCCAGGGCGCTTGGCTTTATAATGAGGAGTTTATCCATTTTGACAGAAGAAGCAGGGGGCATAGCATATCCTTTTATCTACCCTTGAGATGTAGGCGAAAAACTCTAGGGCAGGGTCTTCAGCCAGTCTGCCAGAAGAGCTGACCAGCGGCGATAACCTTCAGCACTTACATGAACCCCGTCTTCAACAAAACAGGAGCTCGTATCTCCGGCCGTGAAGGATTCACAGATATCCAGATACACGCACCAATCCTGGTTGGCAAGCTCTTTCAAAAGATCATTGAGGCGCTCGACCGCGCCCGGGGCAAGCCAGGCCAAGGCGAGGGGCAACAGGCTGCAGACAACAATGGTCGCCTCGGGATAGCCGGCGTGCAGATCGGCAAGCAGCCGCTCGTAGTCGGCCAGAAAAGCAAAGTCGGACATCACCAGATTATTGGTGCCGATCATCAGCACCACCAGATCGGCCTGGGGATGGCGGCTCAAAATCTGCGGCACCTGGTGGCAGCAGCCGGCCACGGTTTCGCCGGGCAGGCCGAGATTGACGCAGCTCAAACCTGGAAAATGGTGCTGCCAGTCACAATAGGCAATCAGGGAATCGCCGACAAAGAGGATTTTCCGCACCCTACCCCCTCTGGCCTTTCGGCTTGGAGACCAGAACCACCGCGGCCATGGCCTTGACCCGGACCTCAGCATGGCTAAGCTCGCTGGCCTCATCTTCAGCAATAAAATCAGCCGGCGACTCCGCCGCGCTGTTGATCAGCAGGCGCCAGCTCCGGTCAGGCCCCAGGGCTGGCACCGCAAAGCTCTTTGTCAGCAAGGAGCCGTTAATCATGACAAAGAAATCATCGTCCCGGCTGTCGCCCTCCTGGTCGCCATGGAGCTGGAAGGCCAGACAGAGGTTTGCCGGTGACCAATCATGCTCGCCGGCGCTCGAGGACTGCCAGGTGATGCCGGGGCTATGCTCCTCATCGTCAAAGAAATCGCAGCGCCGGAAGATTTTATGCTGCCGGCGCAGGGCGATCAGCATTTTGAAAAAGCGGAGCTGCCCCTTGTTCTCCTCGGCCAACTGCCAGTTGAGCCAACTCAACTCATTATCCTGACACCAGGCATTATTATTACCAAGCTGCGATCTGCCGAACTCATCGCCGGCCACCAGCATGGGCACCCCTTGGGAAATCATCAGGATCACCGCCATGGTCCGCAACCTGGTCTGGCGCAATCTCTTAATAATCGGCATGGCAGTGGGCCCCTCAACCCCGCTGTTCCAGCTGATATTGTGGTTGTCGCCATCCCGATTTTCCTCGCCATTACGCCAGTTATGCTTTTTCTCATAACTGACCAGATCAAGGAGGGTGAAGCCGTCATGGCTGGTGATGAAATTGATGGAATTATAGGGGGTGCGGTCGCTCCACTTATAGAGATCAGAACTGCCGGCAATGCGGGTGGCCAGGGCTGACACCGAGTTCTCATGGCCGCACATGAAACTGCGGACATCGTCGCGGAAGCGGCCGTTCCATTCGGCCCAGCGCCGGTGGGTGGAAAAACTGCCCACCTGATAGACCCCGGCCGCATCCCAGGCCTCGGCAATAATCTTGGTATTGGCCAGTACCGGATCTTCGGCTATCTGTTCCACCATGGGCGGATTGCTGAGAATCTCGCCGCCGGGCGAACGGCCGAGGATGGAGGCCAAATCAAAACGAAAGCCATCGACATGCATCTCAATGACCCAGTAGCGCAGACAGTCCATGATGAAGGTACGGACCAGGGGATGATTGCAGTTGAAGGTATTGCCGCAGCCCGAAAAATTGAGATAGTTGTGTTCTTTGTCGAGGAGGTAATAGATGGTATTATCCAGACCGCGGAAGGAAAAGGTCTCGCCCTTATAATCTCCCTCACCGGTGTGATTAAAAACCACATCAAGAATCACCTCGATACCGGCAGCATGCAGGGCCTTGACCATCTCCTTGAACTCCCGGACCTGACCGCCATCCGGACCCGTTGCCGCATAGGCCGCCTTGGGCGCATAAAAAGCAATGGGATTATAGCCCCAATAATTCTTCAGAAACTCACCGCTTTGCGGATCCAAAAAGAGCTCTTCGTTCTCCATGAACTCATAGACCGGCATGAGCTCCACGGCGGTGATACCCAGTTCTTGCAGGTAGGGAATCTTTTCAATGAGACCTTGATAGGTGCCGGGATGGGCGACGCCTGAACTTTCATGGTGGGTGTAGCCCCTGACATGGAGCTCATAGATGATCGACTCCTGGAGGGGGATATTAAGGGGCCGGTCGTTACCCCAGTCGAAATCATGGGGGTTGACAACACCGCGCCGGACAAAGCGGCGTTCCTCTTTATCTCCCCCTGTCAGGGCAAGCTTTTGGCCCCATGTGCCGCCATTGCTCAAGGCCTCGGCACAGGGATCAAGGAGGAGCCGGTCATGCCGGAAACAATGACCGGTTCCGGCCGGATCATGGGGGCCGACAGCCCGGTAGCCATACTCAAGCTCCGGGGGCAGCCCCCAGAGCTGGAGATGCCAGATATCGCCGGTGCGGTTCAGCTCACTATCAAAAAAAATCTCCTGAAATTTTTCCGTGTGGCCGGGCAGAAAGAGGACCAGGGAAACCTGCTCGGCATGGCGGGAAAAGAGAGAGAAATTGACCCAGTCCTCATGGAAACTGACCCCTAAGGGCAGGGGCACACCAGGACCAAAGGCCAGGGGGGTGGCATCTTTCATATTATATAGGAATAATTATTATTGACAAAATGTCCCATGCTGATAACATTATACCATGCTGGTAGTGGTTTATTGGTTTTTTCTGAACCACCGACAGGGGCTTTGGGGCCCCATAAATCAGACGTTTTGTTGCTCAGGCAAGGCCGTGCCCCCTTGAGCGGCAACCACCAGCCAAAGTTGATTCGGACCTCTTGCCTGGAGCTGCAAGGCCCTCGCAAGGTTCTTTTTCATGTCAACCATTTAGCCAAAAGGTGATCCATGGGACTCTTCGACAAGCTTGCCAATGACAAAAAAATTACCCCGTCCATTGATTGGGATCTGCTGCCGGCAGAGACCTTTTGCATGTTTGAAAGCTGGGGCGGCAAAGATCAACAACGCATATCCAACGACCGGGAGCGTTTTTATTATTTTTTCATTGACGGTTGGGCCCAGCCGCCGAGCCTCCAACTCATGGAAAGGGGGATCAGGCACGCCAAGGTCCTGGCCCGCATTGACGCCCCCCAGGAGCTTATTGCCCAGGCCCTGCGCGACGAGGGCAAATCCAACTCCCTTGATCGCAACTATGCCATTAATGAGGCCCTGAAGCACTGGCTGCTGGCCAATGTAGTGGACAGCGATGACGACTCCAGGGTCATCCCCATTATCGCCCAACAGGAGGAGGAGGCTGAAAACATCGTCCTGCCAGAGGCCGACACCCCCCTCCCTGCCAACCTGAGTACGGTTTCTCTTGCCAATAAGGGCAGACACATCCAGGAAGAAGATATTCCCCGGCTGGTAAAAGGCAATAATTTTTATGACGCCGTCCGCAACCCCCAGGGGGTGTTCATGAATTTCCTGGTTGATAATGGTGATGATGCGACCACCACCGACAAGACCACCGGTCTCATGTGGCAACGCCACGGCCTGGACATCACCTCAATCCGCAAGATGCGCAAACAGGTTGCCCGCCTAAACCAAGATCAGTATGCCGGTTTTTCCGACTGGCGCCTGCCCACCATGGAAGAGGCCCTCTCCTTGATGCAGCCTGAGAAAAACAACAAGGATCTCCACCTGAACCCCGCATTTTCAGGGGATATCCCCTTTATTTTCGTGGCCGAAGAGCGTAATCCGGGTGGCTACTGGTTCTGCGACTACAAGCGGGGCTCCGTGTTCTGGGCCTCCGGCACCATTCCCGGCGGTTTTGGCCGGGTTTGTCGTACCGCATAACGTCGAGACCATGACCAGATGACGTCTTTAGGGCCCCCGGGCACCGAAAGACGTCATCTGCCCCCTCAAAACAGAAAAGAAACTCCGCAGTTCACAAATTCCTCACTCATATTTGGCCTATCGCCAATATCAAGCGAACTGCCGTTTGAAAAATGCCTGAACCCCATATAAAATTCATTCTTTCCTTCATTAAACGTCATTCCCACTGCCACGTTGACGCCAAAGGTCCAGTGGCTTGACGTCCGCACGGTCGTGTCCCCATAATAGGGACCGACGCTGGCCCTGACAAAATAGCCCGAGTCATTTGCCAGGCGGTAACCGACATCGGCCCCGACTAGGGTATTATCGGTATAGGGGCCAGACCAACGCACCCCGCTCATCCCTATCTCAAGCCCCTCTAGCGCTGCCAGCTCCCTAACGGCCACGCTCACCACCCCATCCCTGCCCCCAGTGCCGTAGGGTGTCCCGTCATGCTGGCTGGCAAAGCAATCAATGGTCGTCCCCCCTTCGGCAGAAAGGCGGTAGCTCTTTGTGCATCCCGCCAGCAAGAGCACCAAGGCAAGACAAGCAATCCTCATACGTTCACCCCATGCTGAGTTTTGTTCACAACTGGTCTGACTAGCCACACCTATTCTAGCAAATTCTGCGCCCGGAAAATAAAATTTCACATCCTTCCCCTGCCAAAGATGAAAAAAATTCCCAGCCGGGCAGAGGCCCTCGCCTCGATGCCGCCTGACAAAAGCAAAGAGGTCCTTGACCCTGACCCGGCATTTCCAGGGAATATCCCTTTATTTTCGTGGTGGAAGGATGTGGGGGTGGTTTAAGAAGGGGCTTGTCGTACTGGCGAAGAAATGGCTGTAGAGAAGGAAACAAGAGTAAAAAAAGGCGGCGGAGAACTCAATCTCCGCCGCCTTTTTTCATATTGAACATCCTGTTTTCAAAAGGCATGAGATACTTCGGCCTTTTTTATGCACCAAACAGCTTAGAAGTACGCCTCAAAAGAGAGATATACCTGATCCATTGTATCTACTGGGGCATAGAATTGGCCAGTAAGTGGATCATCGGCAAGGTCGTCGATCTTGGTTGGAGCACCAAGCCACATGCCTGAGTAGGTGTAGTCATACTTGTAATGTTGGTATCCGAGGCGGACGAAGGTTTTGCAAAACTTGGAGATAACCTCTCCGCCAGGCAGATCGTAAATCACGTAGGCCTCATACACAGAACCACGGGTCTGCAGTTTGCTACCGTAAAGATCATCGTGGCCAGGGGTAAAGGCCAGATAATTCTCGGAACCCCAGTTATACTCGGCACCCACCTTCAGACCGAGATCATCAAAGTCGTAACGGGCACCAATATAAACACCGTAGCCATCCTTATCTTCCGGTTCGTTCCAAGAGTCATTCAGAAAGCTAATACCCATCTCATCAACATCGTCGTTGGGAGCGGTATGGCTCCATCCTAAGGTGACAAAATAGTTAAGGCTTGCAATTTCATCCATGTAGACCGCAGCGGTGTGGTAGATATTACCCATGTTTTTGCGATCCAGGACACCGTTGTTATTCATGTTCTGATCGTCTGCTGTAGCCTGGGACATGTTTCCGGCGGCAACAGCATCATCTAATGCCAACTCAAAGGGGCTGGGAAAGACGGTGTCACCCGGGACGTTGAAGAGGTTAAAAGCTCCAAAAGACTGGATGCTGAGGAAACGCCCCCCCTTTTTGTAGACATCCCAGCTCAAACCGGCAAAATCAACATCGTTCATGCCGCTATCCTCGATGGAGGATCCTGCCTCAAAGCCCCGCCCATAGCAGAAGCGGATGCGACCAGGGCCGTCAGTGAGGCCGAAGAGGTTGTTGTAGGCATAGCCCAGGGAGATGCCGTCAAAGGGGTAGTCCATGTAGTTGACCGGAGTGGCCAGCCGCTGGTCCGCACCCATGCGGAGCTGGGCTGGTGGCCCATCGGTGGTGGGCCGGCGGCCAATGGAAAACCAAAGAGGTATGTTACCGATATTATTCCAGTTCATGAAGGCACGATCAAGGACAATGGCGCTGTCACCGGGTTGACGTCCCACGGTGCCGTCAAAGGACCGGGAGTTGAGAAAGTAGGGGTTGCCATCGGTAAGATGAACGCCGAACTCATCAGTCTCGCCATTCTGGCTGGTCTGGTTGCCCCAGAACTTATAAGCGACAACCCGGGCCTTGACCTCGATATTCTCGGAGGCCTTGACCCGCATGTTCATGCGCAGACGGGTGGTGTAGCTTGACTCATTTTCCCACTCCTGGCTTGGTAATGGGGCGTAGATACCGGCAGCCATCTGATCAAAGATGGCCTTGCGGGAAGAGGCGGGAAGCATTTTCATGAGACCAACAAGACTTTGATAGCTTGCCATGGCGTTGCTAATTGTGGTGGCAGGCATAGCTCCCATTTGCGTCAGCAATGCACCAACACCTGGGTCAGTAAACATGATAAAGATGGCCTCTGCCTGCGCGGGTGTAAAATATGCTGCTGTGTTCGTCGTCCATGTAGTGAGGTCGGTCAGAGAACCTGACAGGCCGGCAACCATGGAGTCAATGTCTGTGAACCCAAAGTCAGCTATGGCTCCATCCATACCCGTATCAGTACCTACGCCTGATTTTGCCCCTACAAAAAGCGCCGCACCCGAGGCGACACTCTTTGCCGTGTAGTGATCGGGGGTTTTGAGGCTGTGGTAATCGATGCGGTTCCGGATATCACCGCTGATCTGGATGCGTGAGGCCAGGTCCCAGCCTTCGGACTTTTCTTCCAGATCGACAAAAGTATCTTGCTGTTCCTCCATCTTGTTTTCTAGGGTTTTAAGCTGCTTCTTCAGAACCTGAATTTCAGATGCAAGTTCAGTGTTTGTGGCTGAAATTGCGACACTTGGTATGGCGAGTAAGCCGAACAGTGCCAACGTAGTTAGCTGTTTAACCATTTCTTCCTCCATAAAATTTTACACTGCGGCCACAAAAGATGGCCTGTTTCTGCCCACCACACGACACCTCCCGTGTCTTTTTTGTGATAGGCGCCTCTTCATTTAAGAAAAGTCAACCCGGCTAACTCGTCGCAGAGGCGCACTTGGAGCCTGGCAATTGGTGGCAGATTATTAATGAGCAGCACACTGCCCACCTGGACAAACGACGTGAGGGAAACCCCTCAAAGAAACGAACTAAGCTCCCACCTGGGAGCCGATGATTACCGTCAGTAGCTTTCAGTCCCATCCTGACTCCAGAAAGCAAACCGAAAGAGGTAATCGTTAAGCTTGAGCTCCTGATCAAGGCTCATGACATCCCAGGCCCCTGCCTTGGCGCATTTGACTTTATGCTCGGCAAAAACCCTGTTCCATCCTTTTGATGTCTTTGATTCAACATAGAGAAAGGGCGCATCTTCGTTTTTGCCACGGGAATGGCATTTCTTACAGACCACCCTGAAGACCTTGCCCCCTTCACCCCAAGGCCGACTGTCCCATTCCGCATGGCCATCGGCAAAACTTCGGCATGATTTGGTCGTGTAATCGTAGCGATGTCCAGGACTTGCCATGACCGATGAAACAAAGGTCAACGTAGTCAATACCAGCACTGCAATTGCTGCCTTTCCCATAGTGCCTCCCGTAAAAAATATGTAATTACTGATAGTTACCGCATTGCATCTCTTATATTTTTACTGTATCTATCTACAAGGCTTTGTAGAAGTGTCAGATACGACACAATAGGGGGGTGATTACGCCACCACATGAAAACAAAGGAGAAGTATCCATGCAACGAGTGACAATTCTGGCTCTTGATGATGCTGCTGCAACCACAATTACCGGCCCACATGACACCTTTTGCATGACAGGGGTCTTATGGAACCTTGGCCAGGGGATGGATATTGTCCCCGAATTTGAGGTTGAGATTGTCACCCCCAAAGGAGAGCCAGCCCGCTGCCTAAACAACCTCACCATCATGCCGCACCGGTCCATGACTGAAGTTGAGGAAACAGATTTAGTTCTAGTTTCTGCAGTCCTCGATATTCACCAAACCCTGGCCCGGCAGGGTGAAATTATTGAATGGTTGCAAGAACGCTATAAGGCCGGGGCCATGCTGGCTTCTGTCTGCACCGGGTCTTTTGCCCTTGCCGAAACCGGTCTTTTAGACGGTAAGATTGCCACAACCCATTGGCGGGCCGCCGATGAATTCAAATCCCTCTACCCTAAAGTCCTGTTAAAACCGGAGCGCCTTATTACCGACGCCGGTGATATATTTTGTTCGGGCGGTTTTAATTCATCGATAGACCTATCGAACTATATGGTTGAGAAGATGTGTGGCAGGGAAATTGCCATTCAATGTGCAAAATCTCTGGTCGTCGATAGAGGTAGAGTCTCGCAGACCCCATACTCGGTATTCCATTTCCAGCGAGAACACAGCGATGAGCAGATCCTTCAAATTCAGGACACCTTAGAGAGGGACTTCAACAACGATATTGATCTTGATCAGTTATCCCAGGAACACGCCTTGGGGCGTCGGACAATGGAGCGAAGATTCAAGGCATCAACAGGCGACACTCCTCTTATGTACCTGCAAAGGGTCAGAGTGGAAGAGGCTAAACGTAACCTTGAGTCCAACAGCATGACCTTTGATCAGATCAGCTATAAAGTCGGCTACGAAGACACCTCTTTCTTCCGTAAAATCTTTATCAAGCATACCACCATGCGGCCCAACGAAT